>JAYUUT010000076.1:0-2801 GCA_043754455.1 Myxococcales bacterium | reverse complement strand
ACAATGAAGGGCCGCAACCTGCTGCAAAACGATGCGCCCCGCACCGTCATTATTGGAACCCGCCCTCCCCTGTCGCAAATTGGCGTGTTGGCAGGGCGGTGGAAACTGGTTCATTGGCAGGAAAACGGCGTCAGCGAACTGTTCGATTTACAGGCCGACCCCGGGGAGGACCAGGACTTATCCCCTTCAAATCGCGGCGTCGTCAACGCGCTGTTGGCCCAAGGTCTGGCCTGGAAGATTCACGCGCGCCAACTGATCGAAAACTACGGACAGATCCTGCACACCCACGGACGCCGCTGCGACCCGGAAGCAAAAATGCCATGAAAATCGGCATTCTTGGCGAGAACTACTATCCGACGCTTGGGGGTGTCCAGGAACACATCCATCAGCTCGCCGTGTATCTTCGACGTCAAGGTCATGACGCCCGCGTGTTAACCGGGATGCCTCACGTGGATGTTTGGCGGGGGCCAACAGACGAAGACTGGGTGATGCGAATCGGACGTGCCCGGCGCTATGCCGTCATGGGAACCCGCACCACGCTCACCCTAGGGCCAGGCGTCGCCCAACGACTTCGGACAGTGCTGAACGAGGAGAGGTTCGATCTGATTCACGTGCATGCCCCCTGCGACATGGGCCTGCCGATGTTGCTTTACCTGTTTTACGACGGGCCGATAGTTGCGACCTTGCATTCACCGATTAACAACCCTTCAATCTGGCGGCGGGTTGCCGCCCCCTATTACCAAAAGGTGCTGCGCAGGACAGACGCCGTGATTGCGGTTTCGGAAGCCGCCAGAAGCGCGATGGCCGCATATGCCTGTTTTGACAGCCGTACCCTGCCAAATGGTGTTGATACTGCTGCGCTAGCGGGGGGCAACAGCATCGCGCGGTTTCGGGACAGCCGAACCAACGTTCTGATGATGGGTCGGCTGGAGCCCCGCAATGGACCGGATCTGATGTTCAAGGCGCTGCCCCTCATTCTGAAGCGTCGCCCTGACGTCCGGTTGATCGTGGCCGGAGAAGGCCCCGACGGCATCCGAAGCCACGAGGCCATGGTGCCACCCAACCTTCGCGACCACGTCGTCTTCGTGGGTGCGGTGTTCGACGAACGCGCCGATCTTTACGCCAGCGCCCGGCTGTGCGTTGTACCGGCCCGCAGCGGGACATTTTCGATCATCGTTCTGGAAGCCTTGGCCGCAGGCGTCCCTGTGGTCGCCACGCCGTTCATCCATAAATGGGAAACCCTTCCCCATTTTGGCCCGGTTCGCGTGACATCGGATTTTCATCCTGAAACGATCGCCAACGAGATCCTGGCGGCGCTTGACGAAGATCCAGGCCCACGCATTGCCCACGGGAAGTCCGTTGTGCAGGACTTCGATTGGGCCCAGGTCGGGAGCCAAATCGAAGCCGTCTACAAGGACGTGTTGTCAGCGCGGGCCAGCGCCCCGTAGTTCGCGCCAGGCGTACACCAGGCCGCCAAGGGCCATGATCGGTACAGACATCAGCACGTGATAGGAAATGGCAAAGGCCAGCGCGGATCCCTGAGACACCGTTCGGGTGGCAAGAGCGGCAACGACACCCGCCTCGAACGTGCCCATATTCAGTGGTGGCCCCGGTATCGCGATAACAATATTGATGCCAATGACGATGAGCAATCCAAGACCAAAGTCGTCGGGGAGACCAAAGGCGTTCAAACAAAATCGCAAGATGAACACCTCACAGGTCCAGCCCGCCGCCGACAACACAACCATGGCGCCAATCCGGCGTGGCGTCGACGATTGAACAGCGGAGGCGACAGCCCCCGCAACGCGAGGCCAACGCCCCAAATGTGCGACGAAATAGGCCCCCCCCGCAACCACGGCCGCGTAGGCCAATACACCCATCAACGCCACGCCAAGCGCCCAGGTCGGCATCGTGCCCAGTCCAACAGCCAGGATCACCAACAACGCCAGCGCCAAAAATTCAGCGCCGCGTTCAGCCAGCGTCGATCCAAAATCACGCTGGAACGTCCCCGCGCTGCGCCGGAGGCGAGCCGACCGCACGGCATCGGCTGAACCAAACCCCAGCGCGGCGCCCACCACAAACCCTTCGAGCATCGCCGCAACGATGGTGGCGAAGGAGGGGGGATCGTGCAGCGCCACCCGCCATCGAAGCGCGCGCAGAGGTATGAAGCCAAAAAGATTGATTCCGAGGGCGAGCACAAGCGGGAGGACCTGGACGCGATCGAGCCCCGCCTCCCACGGTTTTATCTTGTATACGGCCAATACGAGGAAGGCGAACGGCAGAATCCGTACCCAACGCCGCCAACCGCGGGTAGCTGACCGGCCCTTGGGTAAGTCGATCGGTGAGGAAGGATCAGGGGGCACGGGGCGCCGGCAGAATGCCCCACCTAGGGGCCGGCTGTCCAACCGTCACGATCCTATTTCCCATCTGGCGACCTTTGCGCGTGGTGATCTGCAAAGCCACCACAAAGGAGTCCACCCCGTGGTCATTCGTTTGGGATCTGCAGTTGTTTTTGCCCTTGCCCTTGCGACACTCGCGCCGGCCTGTACGTCCGCGTTAGTTGACGATCCCGATGATCCCGCGACCGGCGGGACGGGAAAACCGGGGCCAGGCGGCAAGCCGGGCGCCACGAACCGGCCGGGCGAAACCGGTCCTATGTCGGGAGCAGGCACACCTGATGGGGCCGGGATGTCGACGCCAGGTACGCCGGGGAATCCCCTGGTGCCGGCCCCCGGAACGCCTGGATCGGTCGCCCCCGGAGGAACAGTGTTGGTTCCCAAGGATGCCTCATTACTACCCAT
>JAYUUT010000075.1:0-11034 GCA_043754455.1 Myxococcales bacterium | reverse complement strand
CGGCCTGAATTTGGTTGAAGCGTTCGCGGGGCGCCCCATCCAACCCCACGCCGGACAGTTCAGCGCCTTCGATGGTCGACTCGACGATGCGTTGTTGCGCGGGTTCCAGCGTTTTCCAGGTCTCCCCGGCCTTCATTGCCAGGAAAGCCTGGTACAGCGGTCGGCTTTGACCAAAACGCAAGGATGCCGCCACGACCTCCCCCTGCACGGTTTCCTCCGCTTCACGCAGGGCCGGGCTGTTGCGGACGGACAGCAGGTGATGCACCACCGACCATGCAAACCCCAGTGGCTCTCCCACCTCCGTCAATGGTGCTGCAACGGTCTGCCAGGTGGGCGCAAGGCCCGCCGCCAATTTTGCCTCAAGGGCTTCGCGTTCTTGATCCTGTCGTTCGATCAAGGTCCTGACAGCGGGCACGACATGATCAACGGTGATCTGGTCGAAGCGGGGCGTGCGGTCAAAAAGGAACAGGGGGTTGTCGGCGAGGAATTTGTCGGCGGGGGATTTGTCGGCGGGGGATTTGTCGGCGGAGGATGTGGTCATCGCCGCCAAGAATACCTTACGCGCCCGTGACGATCTCCTTGTGGACGTGTCCTTCGACGTCGGTAAGGCGAAAATCACGGCCCGCGTATCGGTAGGTGAATCGTTCGTGGTCAAACCCCAAGAGGTGCAGGATCGTTGCGTGCAAATCCCGCACATGCATTCGTTTTTCCACGGCGCGGAACCCGAATTCGTCAGTGGCCCCGTGAACGTAGCCACCCCGACTGCCGCCGCCTGCCAGCCACATGCTGAACCCATAATGGTTGTGATCGCGGCCATTGATCTTGCCTGAATTGGCTCCCGGCGTCGGCATTTCGACCACGGGGGTCCGTCCAAATTCCCCGCCCCAAATGACCAGCGTGTCGTCCAGCATGCCCCTTTGCTTTAGATCCGAAAGCAGCGCCGCAATCGGCTGGTCGCAATCGCCGCACAGCTTCCGGTGGCCAGTTTCAAGATCGTCATGGTGGTCCCAGGGCTGGCCCGCCCCTGTCCAGATCTGGACGAACCGAACACCTTTTTCTAGCAACCGCCGCGCGACCAACAACTGGCGCCCCTGGGTTCCCTCCCCGTACAGGGATCGTATGTACGCGGGTTCGCGCGACACGTCGAACGCGTCGGTTGCCTCCATTTGCATGCGATACCCCAGTTCAAACGATTGAATGCGCGCTTCAAGCTGCGCGTCGTTTTGCCTTTGTTCCTGATGTCGGCGGTTCAAGGCCATCAGAAGATCTAGTTGCTGGCGCTGTTCATCCTTGCCGACATATCCATTGCGAACATTCGCGATCAGTTTTTCGATTTCTTTGTGTTGGGTGTCTATGTATGTGCCCTGATAGACCCCAGGGAGGAACCCTGCCTGCCAGTTCTGGGATTCCTGAATGGGATAGCCACCGGGACACATGGCGATGAACCCGGGCAAATTCTGGTTCATGGATCCAAGACCATAGGTGACCCATGATCCGACGCTGGGTCGGGGCAAACGCGAGTCGCCACAGTTCATCAGCAACAGGGACGGTTCGTGGTTGGGCACATCGGCGTGTAGAGATCGGATCACACACAAGTCATCAGCGGATGCTGCGGTTTTCGCAAACAATTCACTGATTTCCATGCCGCTTTGGCCGTATTTTTTGAATTTGAAGGGGGACGGAAATGCATTGCCGGTCTTTCGTTCGGTGCGCAGATTTCCGGCGGGCAGCGGTTTGCCCCGATATTTCTCTAAGATGGGCTTGGGATCGAAGGTGTCCACATGAGATGGCCCGCCATTGGCGAACAGATGCAGCACCCGTTTGGCCTTGCCTAAAAAATGCGGGGGTTTTGGCAGCAGAGGGTTCAATGAATCGGATGCTTGCGCAGTGCCCAGAACCCCTGCCTGCGCCATCACATTGACAAGGCCCACGGTGCCCAGCCCCATCCCACTGCGGGACAGAAGTTGCCGCCGGGTCAGCAATCGATTCTCTATGTTTTTTAGATTCATGATCAATCCACGAACATAAATTCGTTGGCCAACAACAACACCTGCGCGTATTTTTCCCACGCGCCCATCGGGCGTCGTTTTCCCGTCGGACCGTTGAACTCACCCGTCGCGCTCCACTCCAGGGTCATTTCGCCGCCTGTCGTCGCTGATGCTGTCTTCATCGTCACCGATGGTGCCCATACGAAACCGTCGTACTGTTCATTGGCACGACAGGTGACCACAAAATCTATGACTTCTCCTTGTTTGACTTTCACTCGCGAGATTTTCGTTTCGGCTTCGTTGTTGTGGACTGTGAAAGAAGCCAGCGTGCCCGCCCGGCTTGAAACCACCTGGGCCAGGATGCCGTCGCCTTGGTCGTTCGCGTGTGTCAGTTGCCCAGCGACAGCGACCTCGCCATCACGTGGTGCGACCCAACGGCGGATCACCGCGTGGTCGCTATCATTTCCGGGATGCCCCCCGGACGCTGACAGCAGGGCCCAACCAAGGCGCGTGTCTGGCAACTTCATGCCCCCTTGCCAGGTGGTTCCAGAAAAATGTGGAAGTGCCGTGAAGGCTGCGACCTTCCTCGTGCCCGTGTCAACCCGTCCGTATCCATATTGCCACGCGGGTCGAACTTCGGCCATCGGATCGGTCGCTTGGCGTCCTTCCTCGGACGCAAGAAAACGCCGGGCCAGATCCAGTTCAGAGGCTGTGGCCACACGCCCGTACAAAATTCTGTGCAGCATCTGGGCCCGTCGTTCGGGATCGTGTTGGTGTGCGATTTCGGGCCGGGCCATCACGGCGCGGGCCTGTTCAATCAAAAAAGGGCTGTTCAGCAAAAACAACGCCTGCTGTGGCACGCTGGTTTGAAACCGTTTGGGGCTGTGGGTGTCGGGGTTCGCAAAATCAAAATCACGAAACAGTCCCGGCAGATTCTGTCTATCAACAAAAAGATAGACCGACCGGCGGTGTGCGAACCGGTCCTGCGACGGATCGCCGCCGCCCGTGCTGACCAGGGTTTCACCGTCCACACGCAGGGTCACGTTGGGGTTGTCCACAAATGGAACCGCACGCCCTCCTAGGGCGTTGTCCAGGTTTCCCGATGCGAACAACAGCGTGTCTCGCATGGCCTCGAAATCCAGACGCCTGCGGTTCTGCCGCCCCACCCACAGGTTCAGGGGATCTTTGGCGCGCGCCTTTGCATCAGCATCCGAGGCCTGTTGATACGTACCCGACAGAAGCAGCAATTTATGCAACCGTTTTTGGGACCACCCGGTCTCGACGAACCGGCGCGCCATCCAATCCAGCAGTTCGGGATGGGTTGGCGGGTCACCGCGCGTCCCAAAATCGCTGGGCGTGCGGACCAGTCCCGCGCCGAAATGCTGGGCCCAGACGCGATTCACCAACACCCGGGCCGTCAGAGGGTTTTGGGGGCTGGCTATGGCCTGTGCCAGTTCCAGTCGTCCCGATCCGATCTGCCAGGGGGCTGTTTTCTCGCCTCCAAGGATCGTCAGAAATCGCCTTTTAACCTCGTCGCCGGGATTGTCAGGATTGCCGCGAATGAAAATCCGTCCGTTGGCGGGCTTTTCCGAATCAAAAATCGCGTGAGCCTCAAGCGGCGCGCCCGGATGGGTCACGTGTAAAACGTCTATCTTTTCTTCCAGAGCCTGCAAGGCCTCCCGATCTTTTCGGTTGATCACCTGCTTCAGATCCGCTTGCGCGATGAACAAGGGCCCGGCCTTTCCCACAAGCACCGTTCGCAGCGCAGGCGAAAGATCAGCCCGGGCCAATATTTGTGCATACCGCAGCGCCAAGGCCTTTCGCGAATCAGGGGGAGGTGCCAACAAGGCCGCAGCGTCATCGGACAACACCCCTTTTGCCGTTTCACAAGCCCTTGTCCAAGCACTGAAGGTGGCAGGGCCCCATGGCTGTACCGACGTGTTGACCACCGCATGCCACGGCGCCCAAAACGCTGCGTCCTTCCCCATCACAGATCGAAAGCGGTCAAGGACCAGTGGACTTAGTTCGGCCTTTTGCAGCGCGGTTTTCTCTTCGTCGGGGTTCTTTGCCTCTGAAATGGCGGCCACCTCAAGGTAGGCTGAAATCGATTCGACAGTCTGAAGGCTCCGCCACGTTGATTCGTGTAAGGATTCCAATCTTTGTGACAGATCGATTTGACGTTTTTGCAGCTCCACATCGTAGGCTGCCATGGCTTTTAGGTCTGAAGGTCTGCCGATGATAGGAAGCTCCTTGGGCTCCTGACTGCTGGCCAGAACCCCATACATCGCGTAGTAGTCTTTGGTCGATAGCGGATCGAATTTATGATCGTGGCAGCGTGCGCAAGCCAACGTCAAACCCATCGTTCCCCGGGTGATGACATCGATTCTGTCATCAATGATGTCCGGGACGCGGTTCAAGAACCGCCTCCCCAACGTCAAAAAACCCAGCGCTGCCAGATCCTGTCGGTTCGTCTTGTCCACCAGGCGATCTGCTGCAATTTGGCGAATCAGAAACTTGTCGTAGGGGAGATCCTGGTTCAGTGCCCGTACAACCCAGTCCCGGTAGGTGAACGACGACGAATACCGACGTTCTTCTTTGAACACGTATCCCTTGGTGTCGGCATAACGGGCCACGTCCAGCCAGTGTCGTCCCCAGCGTTCACCGTACCGTGGCGATGCCAGCAATCGATCGACAAGTTTTTCGAAGGCGCGAGGCGACGCATCACGCGAAAATACGTCCACTTCATCAGCAGTCGGGGGCAGTCCCCACAGATCAAAGGTCGCCCGTCGGATCAGCGTCCGCCGGTCGGCGGGTGTTGCGGGATGCAGTCCTTCGGCGGTCAGTTTCGCCAGGACAAATCCGTCGATGCCATTCTTGCAAAACACTGGATCGGCACAGGCCGGGGCCGCTACGTCGCGCGGGGGTTGCAACGACCAATGCGACTTGGCTGTCTCGAAGTCTAAGGGCTTGGTGGTGGCCACTGCACCTGTCCTGGGATCTGGGGCACCCGCCTTGACCCAGGCCTCCAATGCGGCAATCAGATCGGGCGCTAGTTTGCCATCGGGTGGCATTTCCGAATCAGTGCCCTTGTGGCGGACCGCTTTGATCAAAAGACTCTCGTCGGGCTTTCCCGGAACTAGGGCAGGCCCGCTGTCGCCTCCCTTTTCCCAGCCGGTCCGGCGATCCAGCCACAGCCCACCTTTGCGTTTCCCCGATTTTTCGCTGTGGCATTTTTCGCAGTGTTCGACCAGCAGCGGCCGCACACGGCGTTCGAAAAGCTCCAACGCTTCGGCATCTGCTGCCCGCGCCGATCCCGCCCCTGACAGCATAAACACCAGGACGCCGCGTGCGAAATTCACGCTTGCAATCGTACCCGTGGCCCAGGCCCCCAGCCGTTTGGCCGGGTAAATCGCCCGTAAAAGCCAGCCTTTTCGATACAAGGGCCGCCCCATGATAAACCAAAACCCTATGTGTGGAATCGCGGGCCTTGTCGATCCATCGGGTGGCCCCATTGATCGCGCCTTGCTGGCGGCCATGATCGAAAAACTTTCGCCCCGTGGCCCGGATGGCGAAGGGGTCTACATCACCGATGGGGTTGGGCTGGGTCACCGTCGTTTGGCGGTGGTGGATACCTCCCCTGCCGCTGCACAGCCCATGACCAACGAAGACGGAACGATGTACGTGGTTGCCAACGCCGAGATCTACAACCATCTGGATCTGCGAGCCGAACTTGTCGCGTGCGGGCACCAGTTTCGTTCCCGCAGCGACACCGAGGTCTTGGTCCACGGCTTCGAACAATGGGGCTTAGATCTCCCCGCGCATTTAGACGGCATGTTTTCGTTTGCCGTGTGGGACGTGCGGGCGCGGCGTTTGTTCGCTGCCCGCGATCGTTTGGGGAAAAAGCCACTTTATTACGCCTCCATCCCCCGTGATGGGGCCCCTCCTGTTTTTGCGTTCGCATCCGAACTCAAGGCGTTATGGATGATACCCGGTCTGGATCGCAGCATTGATCGCGCCGCGTTGTCGCGGTACCTCATCTTCGACTACGTTCCAGAGCCGTACACCATTGCATGTGGCGCGCGAAAATTGGCGGCTGCCCACACCCTCGTCGTTGACCCGGACGGAAATCTAAAGACAACTCGGTATTGGGACTTTCCCGACCCGGCTCCTTGCACAACCTCGCTGGACCAGGCGGCAGCGGATCTGCGGACCATTCTTCGTCGTGCGGTCGAGAAACGGCTGATGGGAGATGTGCCGGTGGGGCTGTTGTTGTCCGGCGGATTAGATTCGTCGGCGCTGGCGGTCACCGTCCAGGATCTGGGGCTCGCATCCCAGATGGACACGTTCTGTCTAGGATTCTCAGATGTTGCGGCGGTCACTTATGATGAACGTGCCGCTGCGCGCACGGTGGCGCAGCATCTGGGGATGCGACACCACCAGGTAGCCGTCTGTGGGGCTGACCTGCGTGATGCGCTTTCGCAGTCGATGCGAACGCTAGACGAACCTTTTGCCGATCCATCGTTTTTGCCAACGTTGCTGTTGTCGCGTTTTGCCCGTGGCCAGGTGACGGTGGCGCTAGGTGGTGACGGCGGCGACGAACTGTTTTCCGGCTACCCAACGTTCGCGGCTGACAAACCCGCACGTTTCTTGTTGGCACCGGGTGTTTCGGGTGTCCTCGCTGGGGCAGCGTCGTTCATCCCACCCGGCGATGGGTATCGCAGCTTGGGTTTTCGGATTTCACAATTCATGCGCGGCGGACCGGATGCAGGGCCGCGCCGACACCAACGATGGATCGGGTCATTTCTGCCCGAAGAACTTTCGGCGCTTTTGAACCCCGGTTTCGTTAGTGATACGGATGATCCCCTGTCAGCGCTTGATGCCCTGGCGGCGCCGCCCCACGATCTTCTTGCATTCTATCTGCGTCACTATCTGGGTCAGAACCTGAATGTGAAGACTGATCGCGCCGCAGGGGCTTGCGGTCTTGAACTGCGGTCACCCTTTCTTGATCTTGACCTCGTCAATTTCGCATTCCACCTTCCACCGGGTTTGCGCCGCCACGGTCTGCGCGGAAAACGCCTGCTTCGCCACGCGTTTCGCGACGATCTTCCCCCCGCCATTGTGAACCGCCCGAAGCACGGTTTTGGTTTGCCCGTGGCGTCGTGGTTGCGCACGGATCTGCGATCGTTGCTGCTGGATGAATTGTCCCCGTCCCGCATCAAAGAACAGGGGATTTTCAACCTAAACGCGGTGACGTCGCTTTTGAAAAACCACCTCGACGGATCTACAGATCACCGAAAAACCCTGTGGACGTTGATGATGTTTCAGTTGTGGCACAGGCAGGCGATGTCAGCCTAATCTTCGCTTCAGCGCGACAGCCGCCGGGCCCGTTTCCCCACATGCGCTGACGACGCCGCCGAAGGTGGTGGTGGGGACAACATGACAGACAACGGAAAGCTGGACCGCACGACATGGGCCCCATCGGCGGGAAGCCGCCATTTGCGGATCTGTTCCACCACACACATGGCGTTCATCGTGTCCAAAATCCCCGCCGATGACAATCCCACGGAAGTGACCGCACCGCCGGGACGTACATACGCGACCGCCTGAACTGGTTCGGCGCTTACGGGGCCGCAGGACTGCAACGTCGTGGACTGGGCGTCTAGATCTTTGGCCATAATATTCTGATCCCAGACCAAAACGTGGTCTTCACCGCTGGCTCGAAACTGCAGCGTGTATTCAAAGTCTGCGTCCTGATTGCCGCCAGGGCGCGGGAACGGAATTGAACGTCCTTCCACAACCAGGCAGCGTTCAACCGCGTAATTACCCAGTTCGCTTTTCAGCACCAGCACGTCCGACACCTGCCCCGTTCGCGATACCAGGAACCGCAACACCACGCGACCCGATGCATACCTTTGCGCTGTTCCGGCCCGTTCGTAGCAACTGGTTAGTTTTCTCTGGCTCTGCGCTAGGGCGTCGTCGACGTCGCCTTGGTTCAGGTACCCCCTTTGGTGCGTAAGCGCCACGTCTGCGCCGCTGTCCTTGTCATCCGAGCCCGGCGCAGCCCCGCCGGGGCGCCACGATTTACCTGGACCTAAACGGTCATTCGACAGGACCTCTGCGGGTGCCTGCTGCTTGCGGACTTCGGCATCGCTGCCACAGCCGAATGCACACGCAGCCAGGAACAGCAAAACTGACCGCTTAAATGAAGGACAGCGCACCCTATGACCTCTCGCTTGACATATCACTTCAACGATTAGGTCACGCCAGCCGGGTACTCAGTTACGAAAAAACGCTCGACGGACTTTTATGTCAGGCGATCCTTACGTAAACTGTCGTTTTCGGTTTACAGACTCAACCATCCGACAATCGTCAGTAGCCCCGGCGCACTTCGACAATTTCACCGACCCGCATCTCTTTGTTGGACCGCGCCACCCAGGCCACTGAGACGGACTCTTTAACGTCAACCACCCAAAGTTCGCCCACGACTTCCTTGGGGAAATTGGGATCCCCGTTGGCCTCCCAGGCCTCCAAGATAGGCCGGTGGCCGTCGCCGCGACGGATGACGAAGCTGCGGTTGCCTACCGCCAGGCCGTCCTTGCTTCCCCGCGACAGCACCACGAACGTGTCCGCCGCCACCATGATCGCGGGAGAAAACGATGCGACCACGCGCGCTTCGAGATTTACCGAAGAAGGCTGGGGCGTAATCCGCCGGAACTGGCGCAGGCTGGGGCTTATCGAATATCCGCGTTCAACCGGATCGGTCAGATCCAGCATCATGCCGCGTGCCATTTGATTGGGCAGGACTTGGTCGACGGCAATGTCGCCGAAGACGCGCACAATATAACCCAGCAACTTCCCGTCAGGACCGACGACCGGGTGTTCGCGATCGGCCACATAGATGCTGTACCGTTCGCCGGCCTTCAGGGGGTGTTTCGGATCAAACGCGACATAGGCCTGATCACCACTTGTCAGCATGATCTTTTCTTCCCGCGACCCAACGATGCGTGCGCTTTCCGCCATCGCGCTGGCGTCAATAAATCCATGCTGGCGCATCAGGATCGATCTGTTGTCCAGCCCCCGCCGGCTAGCGGGCTTAGCATCGGTTGCAACGGGCGCAGGGCGTGGGGCCTCAGGACCTGATTCTCGAAGCCGAACGACGTCACCCGGAAATATCCAGTGGGGGTTTGTGATCTGTGGGTTCAGCGTCCACAGTTGGGGCCAGCGCCAGGGGTCCGAGAAATATTGCTGACACAGTGACCACAAAGTGTCACCGTCCTTGACCTGATGTTCGGCCGGAACTTCGCCAGGGGGCCCGGCATTGGTGTCAGCCCCCGTGGCATCGGGAAGGTCCTCGACGCCAAAGATTCCGCCTGTCGGCCTCGCGCGCCCTTCGAAGGGGGCTGCGCTTTCGCCGATGCGTTTGACCGCCGTGACTTGGGTGGTTCGGGGCTCGGTTGCCGCAGGGTTGGGAGGAATATTCGGCGCGCCAAACGATACCGACGCGCGGGTCTGGCCCCCCTTCTCCACCGCATCCATGTCGGGCAGCGGGGCCTCGGCGCCAGCCTGGGCACCCAGTTTCAGCGATTGCGCGAACCCCGCGCTGGGGGTCAGGCCCAAGGCCAGCGCGACAAGTCCTGCACGGATGGTGATTCCAGTGTCGCGATTCATCGCGTCTCCTCAGTTTTAGGGATCACGACGGCCGTTTGACCCAGCTCTGCCAGTTTTGCGGACGCCAAACCCGCGGCTTCGTGCCGCGGGTAGGAACGAATCAATAGTTCCAGCATCTGTCGACCCCGATCCTGTGACCCCATCATCAGCCGCGCAAATCCCGCCTTCAGCAAGGCATCGGGCACCTTGTTGCCGCTTGGAAACTTGCTGACCACCAATTCGAATTCACGCGCCGCCGCGGGGTAGTCCTTTCGATCATAAAAACATTCGCCCAACCAGTACTGCGCGTTGTCGCCGTAATCATGATCGGGAAACTGGCGAATGAACAACCGAAATTGGGTTACGGATTCGTCGTGGTTGTGTTGGCGCAGTTGTTCAAGCGCGGTCTTGTACAGCGCAAGGGCGGACGTTGGGGTTGCAGGGGCAAGGCGGGCCGCAGGCTCTGCACGGCGCCGCGCGGTTACCGCGGCCTCGTCAGCGACGGTCACGCGCGGTGCTGGTGTCGGCTCGGCCACCCGCAGGGTCAGCTCGGGGCTAGAACCCTCTAGACGCAACATCGGCCGGTTTTTTTGCGTCTTTGCGGCATCGCCCGTGAACTCCACATCTTCCTGTGAGACCATGCTGGGGGCGGCAGACTCCACCTGACCTAGGCGGGCCTCGGCGGTCGCTGTGTCCTTTGGCGAAAGTTTCACTTTCGGCAGTTCCGGGATGGCCACACGTTCGGCATCGACCCGCCGGCTGTCCAGCCGGTCATTCAGCACGAAAACCCGATTTTCCAGTTCCTCCACCTGTCTGGCGTAGGCTGCGTTCTGGGCTCGAAGGATCTCCATCGATCGTTCAATTTCAATGGCTGGTTTGGCCGCGGGGGCGCCCGTTGCACAGCCCCCGAGGCCCACGGGCGCAACCCCGGCCACAGCGCAAAATGCGAAAATGTTCAGTCTGACCAACCGTTCAGGTCGTTTCATATGAGGCGCTTGGAGGTAGATGACATGAACGTTCCGTGGGCGATTTTATCGCTGTTTGCATTTCAGGTCAAAACTGGCCGGTCGAATCACAACCCGCCGTTCGGGATTTCGAAGACCCCTGTCTATACTCGGCGGCCTCCCATGCCAGCCTTAGCCCGACCATCATTGTGCCTGTTCTTTCTCCTCATTTCGGGGGGCGTGGCCCGCGCCGACACGGTTGACCCCGTCCCGTCGCCGTTGCGGGGGGTCATGATCCCCGGGGGGGGCCTGGCCGGGGATGCCGACGCGACAGCCCTTGAGCTAAACCCAGGGCAGTTGGGCCTCATAGAAGGCACAACGATCGCCTACACGGGCAACACTTGGCGCGATTCGACCCAACGCGAGGGCCGAGGGCTGGGGTTTTTCCTGGCCGC
>JAYUUT010000074.1:0-14498 GCA_043754455.1 Myxococcales bacterium | reverse complement strand
AAAAACGCGGGCGTCGTCGTGAGGGCCACGACCAGTTGGCGAAAGTCATGCGGGGGGGACAAAAGGGTCTCCTCGGCCACGCGTAGGGACGGCTCGTCGGCTGGGACCTCGTGGCGCCGAAGGGCGTACCGCATCCACTGGCGGGCCACGCACTTTCGAACGTCGGGAGATTGCGCCAGCGCCCAGGTCAGCTCCACGGCGTCCTTGAACATCCTGGTCTCACCCGACGGGAATCGCACGGCGACACTGGCGTCGACGGGCTTTGCACCGTCCAGCGTCCGGTAGGCCCCGATACCGTCGTAATGCTCGAACGCAAGCCCGAACGGGTCGAAGATGCCGTGGCAGCCGCGCGCGCACTCGTTGTTGGCATGTTCGGTCAGGCGCTGGCGGGTTGAGAGGTTGGGGTCCACCGCCCTCGGCGAGGGGACGTCGGGGGGGGGCGAGGGGATATGCAGGCACAGGAGCTGTTCGGCGATGGCGAGCCCGCGTTTGATGGGGTTGAGTTCGGACCCTAGCGATTGCGCGGTCAAGAAGCTGGCGTGCGTGAGCAGACCGGCGCGCCTGGTGGGATCAAGCGTGACGGCGGTGGGCGCGCTGCTACTGACCGCCCCGGCGTGGCCGTACAGCTTCGCCAAGCGCGCGTCGTCCACTGAGGTTATCGATGAGGTCAGCAGCGTCTCCAGGCTGCCGTCCTCCGCGAAGATCCGGGTCGCGAACCGCCGGGTCTCGGCCAGCATCGCGCGCCCCAGCTCCGGGGTGAAGGCGTACCGGGCCGCCTTGTTCTTGCGGGAGATGTCGCCGATGCCCAGCCACTGCAGCGTGAAGCTCTCGGCCAGGTGAGACGCCTTCGGGTTGGCCAGCATTCGCCGAGCCTGCGCCGAGACCTGCGCGGGCATCCCCAGCTCGCCGCGATCAGCGGCGGCGAAAAGCGTCTCGTCCGGCATGGACCCCCAAAGCAGGTAGGAAAGCCGCGAGGCGACCTCGTGCGATCCCAACCGCACGCGCCCGGCCTCCAGAACCGCGGGGCCGGGGGCTCGCTCCCAGTGGTATAAAAAGCGCGGGGATTGCAGCATGAGCTGCACCAGCGCCCGGATGGCCGTCGGGTGTTCGTGCCCCAGCGTGGCGCGCAGCTTGTCTCCGTAAAAGGCGAACAGCTCGTCCCCCTCCGCTTGGAGCAGGGGCCGGCGAAACGCCCGGCGGCCGAACTGGGAGATGAAGAGCTGCGCGCATCGGTTTTGCTCGGCCAGATCCGCCGGCGCGGCGGCACAGGTCGCCACCCGCAGCGCCGCCTCGGTGGTGGCGATCGCGAGGCCGGCGGCCCACTCCATCATCACCTCGGCCTCGAGCCGCGAGATGTTTCCCCCCTCGAGGTACCCCGAACCCCCCAGCACGTCGTCTGGCATCCCGGCGGGCACTGAGGCACGGACGCCCAGCAAATCCGTCAAAGTGTTGGCCAGCTCGACACGGGTTAACCGGCGCAGCGGTCGCGGGCCGGGGGCACCGGTCAGATCGATCGGCCGTACTCCGGGCCGGAGGGATACGTCGGGGGGCGGGACACCGGGGCCAGAGGAGCCCGGGTTCGGGGGAGATTCGCCGGCGCGGTGGGGCTCGTCCGCCTGCCCGGGGTCGGTCCCCGGCAGGCGGTCGGAACCATCCACAATCTGGCCTGTACAGGCCATGGCTTGCAGCAGCCCCAGGACGGTCATGCCACCAATGGAGTGGGTCCGGCACTTCATGTCACTTAATGATGCACCGTCGGGCCCAAATCAGACAGAACTATCTGGATGCCCGCGTGTCTAGGTTTGGCGTAGCCCAGCGGTGCTCAGATGCAGGTATTGTGCGGTGGAGATTCGAGCCTTGCCTGACCAAGCAGACCTCAACACTGCGGATGGTGCGACACGGGTCAAGCAACTACGCCATGGGTCGGACGAAAACATGCCGAATTCTTTGAAATCTGCAGGTCGTCGGTGCGTCGGCGTTCAAGCCCCGTCGCCTCGTCCCCGACGGCTGCTGCCTCCTCAGTTTGCGAGCGCAAGCCGATTCGCGGGTCGAGGCCCGCAGGAGTGGGGCTTCGGGGCGAAGCGCCGTCTGAGCCGCAGCGGCTTCGTCCATTGGGCATTATCGGCCTTGACGCAAGTGGATGAAGCTGTTTGAATTGCCAATTCTCTGGCGTAGTTGACAGATCAGGTGTTTCGGACAACCGCGGCCCGGAGGGTAGGCGCGGACCGGGGCTTACTCGCAGTGCGCACGGGCGATTCCAACTAACCATGCGGGCTCGGTTTTTCAAGGAAGGTATCGCAAATGAAATCCTGGCTTTCGTGGTTCGCGAGCGGCGCGTTTCTGGTCGGTTTGTCGTTCGGACATGGCTGCGGCGGCAGCGCTACGCCGAAGCCCGGCGCCATGTGCGTGCTGAGCAGCGGGTGCATCAACCCGCTATCGTGCACCTACGGGCGCTGCCACGTCGGCTGCGTCGACTCGCGTGACTGCAAGGACGACGGCCGCTGCATCAAGAGTATGGAAGGGGGGGCCGTGTGCCTGCTGCCTGACGAGGACAAGTGCACACTCACCTCGGAGTGCAAGAACCCTCTGGTGTGCGGTCGCGATCTGAAGTGCCGCAACCAGTGCCGCGAAGATCGCGACTGCCCGACGCGCACGCAGAAATGCACGACAGATGGCAACGTGTGCGCCGAGCCGACCGAGCTGAACGAAGCGGGTAGGCTCAAGAACGCAATCGGCGTTGCACCCGCCGGCGGTGCTGGCGGCAGCGCGGACGGTGGTGCTGCGGCTGGCGCTGGCGGTGGTGCTGCGGCTGGCGCTGGCGGCGCGGGCGGTGGTGCTGCGGCTGGCGCGGGCGGCGCGATGATGAGTAGTCCCGATGCCGGCCGCGACGTCCCGGCGGGCGGTACCAGCGGCGCCGGCGGCAGCTCATCCATCATTGACTACGCTTTGGCGGCCCAGCGTGAGGAGTGGCTGCGCCATCCGGCTTTGGGCGATCCGTCTTGCGACAACTTTGAACGCATCGGTGGTTCGGTGGTCAACGGCAAGCCAGGACTGGAGTGGCCGGTCAACGGCTCGCTGGCGGTCGATCCTGCGGACGGCGCGTGGTACCTCTTCGCCGGGCTCTATCCAAAGGATTACGCTCTGCTGCCGCCGCCCAACCACATGCAGTGTGCGATCCATCGCTCGCGCGATCAGGGCAAGACCTGGGATGCACTGGGAGCGCCCTGGCCCGAGAGTGCATTCAAACTTGACGGCGTGCGGGCAGAGGTCACGCATGCGCCGGATATGGCGGCTACGTTCGCCGACGGACGCTGGCATCTGATCTACGACTGGGTCAGCGCCGACGCAACCTGGGCGACGGTGAACGCGCCGCCGCCCACCGGAAGCGGCGCGGACAGCGGCGTCGGCTACGCATCGGCCGCCTCACCGGGCGGACCATGGACGCGGGCGCTGAAACCGTTGCGCCTTAACAGCCAGGTCTTCCGAGCCCCCCTGCTTGGAAAATACCATCGTGTCTACGCCAGCACTCTACTGCGACGTGAGCATGACTGGCTGCTGCTCAGCGCCATGGATAGCTCTCCGGCCTTCTCCTGGGCACTGGTCGGCGCGACCGCGCAACGGCCCGAAGGCCCCTACGGCGAGGCGGTGCCGCTGCTGCACACCGAGGATGCGCGTTACATGCCGGCTATCCTGGAGTTCTTCCCATCCTTCGCCCACGACGGCATTGCCTATGCGCCGGCCACCGGCCTAGCCCTCAATCGCAACCATCAGGTGTTGTTCGCAGCGAAACTCGAAGAGGCGCATCGCCCTGAGGCTTGGCGCATCGAACAGGAGGGCGCGATCTGGCACAGCGTTGACACGCCCAACGAGGCACGCGGTCTGTGGGGCCAGACCCTTGGCGCCACCGTGTTCAAGGGGGACCTGCTAACTCTCTTTCCCACCCGTGACCGCGCCGGCCTGGGCCACCTTGGCGTCGCCCGGCGGCCGTGGGCGGAGCCCTTCCGCGATGGCTTGGTGCTTTCCGGTCACGAGGCGTCGGCACCGGCTCCGCTGCGCTGGAGCTACGACGCTTTCCGCCTGGACGCCAAGCTGGTCCCACGTGGCCCGGTTGCACTGCTCTGGGCGTGGAGTCCTGCCGTCGGCTACAACGCCCCGGCTGACTGGAAGCCGCACGCACAGAGCCTGCGCCGTTGCCAGATGCTGGAACTGGACGATGCGGCTTGGAGAGTCGTGGTCATCGACGCCCAAGGCATGCGCCAGGTCGTGGCGCAAGGCCGGCGCAATGTCGGCGCGACAGAGTTGCTCATTGAGCGTAGCGCCGACGGCGTTACCGCGATCACGCTCGCCGGCCAGCCAATTTGGCGGGGAAGCCTCCCCGCTGGTGGCGGTGCCCTCGGTCTGTTCACTGGGGAATGGTCGCACCTCGGGGTCGGGCGCCTGGCGGTCAGTGGCGAGCGACGCCCGGCCACCGTCTGGTATGTTCCCGAAGACTCTTTCTTCGGTGCTGGTGGCAACCAGGACCAATGGCAAATCACGCCTCATGCGGCTTTCCATTTCGGCAAAGCGTTGGTGCATCGTGGCAATGGTGGCCGGGCGAAATGGAGCGTCCGCGCCTCGGCCTTGAACCTGTGGGCACCGCGCGGCCCAGACGGCGTCTCCTACACAGTCGAGCTCGATGGCAGAGATGTCGCTACGATTGAGTGCCGCGCCCCACAAGAGATCGCTTCCGCCCCGGTGTGGAAGAGCGGGCCATTGCCCTACGGTCCGCACACGGTGGTCCTTCGCGCCGTCCGCGGGCCGCTGGTCGTCGATTCCCTGGAGGTAACTGCAAGGTAGTGTGGGTACGTTGAGGCGCCTGGCGAAAACGATTCAGGTTTGTTGGTAAAGGCGTGGGCGCCTGCGCGGGCGGCACGATCGGCAACAGCGTCGTGAATGAGGCCGCGTCGTCGGCCCCCGTTTCGACGTCGCGTATTTACGACCTAAGGCGTCACTCTTTGGTAACGCTTCGTTGATGGTTGCACTCCAGGTTTTCGAAAAAACGGCGCCGATGCTTGCCCTCTGGGGCGAAATGTCAGTCGCACAATTTGGCACAAGCCGTGCAAAGACCCCCATTGCGTGTATTTACGGTTCAAATCGCTACAGAAAATAGAAGGAAACCTAATGATTCGAATAACTAAGAAACCAGGACTCACGACGCTGTTGAGCCTTCAGGCGGTCGTCGCCATGTTTATCGTAAGTTGCAGTGATGATGACAACCCAAAATCGATTGATGCACGGGGCGCAATAGACGAGACAAGAGACGCGTCCCCGAGTCCTGACACACGCGCGCCCTTGACGGTGGATGCCCCCTCTCCCGACGCACCCATGATGGGACCCGCACCAGATGTACGAGTAGCAGCGGACGTCCCCGCGTCGGCCCCAATGGATGTGGGCCGCCCCGTCACTGATGCCACGGCCCCCGATTCTGGATCTGCAAATCCAAACGCGCACGCCGTTGGCGATAAGACCAAAGGCCGTGATGTTTTCCGATTCGCCACGTTTGGCTCCGAAGGATTTTGGACTGATGCAGCCAAACTGCCGAAGGGAATTGTGGAAGCAAAACTGACGCCGATCGGCGCGTTGAAAGCAGGTCTTCATGTGGACATTGAAGCACTAGACAAAACAACTGTGGATATGATCGCCTTAGAACTGAAGACAGATTTGTCCCCGGCCATGGCGCCTATTCTAAATAATCCCGCCACCACCATTGCGCTCATCAATGCGAATGCCGTCATTGGTGTCAGCGTGGTCGATTCCAACAATGATGGAAAACGGGACGTGCTTGCGGGCGATAAGGTTGGGGTCACATGCGCCGCCTGTCACGCGATCACCGACAAATCCGTCTTCGATTTGCCAAATGGGGGTTCGATCGGCAAACGTATTGACGGGCCGGCGACCCATAGCCTGAACGTCGGAGCGATTCTCGCACTGGCCGCGAACACAAGGGCGTTCTTTCCGATGGCCCAACTACAAGGTGCGGACGGAAAAACGATAGGCAAAGCCCCGAAGGGCTTGACCAAGGATTCAACGGAAGAAGAATTTGATGCTTACTTCTCCAATCCTACGTTTTACCCGGTGGGCAGCTTTGATGACACAGTCGATGGCAATGGCAATCCCATGCACAATACGCCGATGTTCCGGACCGATCTGGCAGCGCCCTGGGGCAGCGCGGGTGAATTTTCAAAGCTCGACCAATTTTCGAACACGGTCTACACCGTGCTGCTTGACCCAACGAATCTGCTGACTGACGGCGGGAAGGCTTTTATCGCAAAGGTGGGCGGCGCTGCGGGCACTGCCATGTTGACCGACTACGCGGGTGTACTGGCCGCCACAGGTGTCACAGGCTTTCCTTATGTAAAGGGGACCCGCACACGAATGCCCGGCGATCCTGAGGCCGTGACGGGACTGCGTGTCGACAACCAGCAGCTTCTGGATATGAGTGCTTACCTCGACAGCTTGCGGTCCCCGAAGGGCGCCATCGTCGATCCTATTGTCGCGATGCGCGCGAAAACTATCTTCGTTGCTGAATGCAGCAAGTGTCATAACGTCGATCAGACGGTTTTCGTAAACCCAGATATCATTGAGATGAAAGCTCTATTTCCCGGCGATGCGCCCGTCGTGCTCGCCACGCGGGAGGCGCCGCTTGGACCCATCTCCAATACGCCGGGGGACACGTTTGACGACAAACAAATTGTGATCAATGCGACCCTCCGGGGCCTCAAGCGGGGCGGCGCAATGCCACTCTTGATGGACCTGGCACGTAAGCCGGTTTTTCTCCACGACAGCAGTGTCCCCACATTAGACAAACTGCTCGACCCTTCACGTGGTGCTACGGCCCCCCATCCATTTTACCTGACAGATGCTGCCCTTCGGATGGATATGGTTTCCTTCCTGAAGAGCCTCGACGATACGAGCAAATAGCATAACGGGAGAAATTATTATGAAACTATCAAATTCAATGATGTTGGGGTGGCTTTCAGTGATGTCAGCGGGCGCGGCATGGGCGGACAATCCGGCCCATAGGGAGAGAACCACGTCGACCTTGGACGACGGTGATGTGCAAACATTAGCCGAACTGCACAAGTCAAATTTGGCCGAGACCGGGCACGGAAAACTCGCGCGGAAATCCGGAGCGACGCCTGGTATCCGAGCCTACGGCAAGACCTTGCAAATAGACCACGACGCCGCTGACAAGAGCCTTATGGCGCTTATTGCAAAACGGCATGTCGATAAGAGTGACTTGGACTCGCGCGTGAACGCACTCATATCTAAAGGCAAAGAAGTGCAAGGTGTGGCGAAGATCCACGCAGCTGCGGGTGCTGAGTTCGATAGGGCGTTTGCCTCGCACATGGCCGAGGAACATGGACGCAGCTTGGACAAGGTGAACGCCGCGATTGAACGGACGCGCGACCCTGATGTGAAACAACTGCTCGAACGGGTCAAGCCTGTCCTCGAGCGACACCAGGCAATGGCGCGCAATCTGATGGGTAACAGCGGCACCGGCGGCAACCCGGAGACTGGCATCGGGCCGGGAAATATCCACACCAACGGCGCGGGACACGGCGCGAAGGGGGCTGGCAGTCCTCAAAGTGGCGCGGCCAAGACCGGTCTAAACGGAGGAGGTGGACCGGGACCCGACCATCAACGTGGCACGGACCACGGCACGAAGGAGGTTGCCCGTCCTGAAAGTGGCGTCGCCAAAACGGGTCTAAACGGCGGGGGGGGCACGGGATCCGACCAACGGGGCACGGGAGCAGGCACGAAGGAGGCCAGCAGTCCTGAAAGTGGCGTGGCCAAAACCGGTCTAAACGGCGGAACGGGAAGTCGCGGCGGGACTGGTGGTGGTACCGGCGGAACGGGAAGCGGCGGCCGCGCGAACAATCCCCAGCGCCCCTAAGGTTTTCGGTACTCATCCAAATGCATTCACCGGAGGACACATCATAATGCGCAGCAACACTGTCAGCACCACTGGCCAAAGTCGCGACAACCCGTCCGGACTAAACGCTTCAAACCCGTACCCGGATCCTGCCTGGCAGGAAGAACCCCAAACGAACAACACAGAGCAACATGAGGTGCTCACGGTTAGAGATATCATGGTCTCGACCGTCTACTCGGTTAGACCCGAAACGAGCGCAAGGGATGTGGCTGAGATCATGCGGCGATCGGATATTGGCATGGTGTCGGTGGTCGGCCCCGAAGGGCGCCTTGAAGGCGTCATCACGGATCGCGACCTTGTTGTTCGCGGCATCTGCGGCAGCAGAGACCTTGCCGAACTATCCGCGCAGGATCTGGCAACGAAAGAGGTCAGGACTGCCAAGATAAACAGCAGCGTTGAAGAGATCCTCGACCTTATGGGGGACCAACATGTGCGTCAGTTACCGATCATCGATGATGGGGGCCTTCTTGTGGGGATGGTATCCATTTCGGATATTGCCAACCGCGCCGACCACAGCGAAGATCTTAAAGCTGCGCTAAGTCACATTTCGGGCAAACGTTCATTCTGGTCGCGGACATGGCGATGACATCCGTCCCGGTGACCGAAAAAAGACCGGACCAGGATGGTCCGGAGGAAAGATGGGATCCAAACCAAGGAGAGCCGCTGGAAGAAAACCCGGACAAAGATCGCGAAGATGAGCGCCAGGAAGACCGAGAGTAGCAAGACCCACACCCCTGGTTCCCGTGCGCGCCCTAGGCTGCCCCCGGTGGGTCACAGGCCGAGTCGCTGCACGAGCACCTTGTAGCGCTCACGCACGAAGCTCTTGACCGCCAGGACGCTGGTGAGGCCGGCGTTCTTGTCGTCGCAAGCGGCGGCGTCGTCGTACGAGAGCGATCGTATGGCCTCGGCGTTGTCGAACGAAGCGGCAGCTTCGTCGATCAACTTTTCGACGACGGCGGGATCGAAGACCTTGGGTGCCAGCGCCTTCAGAGTTTCGTCGTACTCGGTCTTGAACACGCGCAGGAAGGAATCCTTGATGTAGTTCCAGCGGTCCTGGTTGTTATCTGGATCGCCCTGCTGGCCCAGATAGAATGACCGCGTCGCATCGCCATAGATCACCTTGCCCACCAGCGCTGCTTTGTCTGTCCACATCCAGCGAAAGCCCGTCAGCAGCAAGTTGAAGTCCGTCCCGATCACGATCCACTTCCCGTTGGCGCGCCGGTACAGCATGTAGTTGTGGTAGTCGTCGTCCCACGAACCGGCCCAGTTCATGACCGCCAGGTACTTCAAGAACAGCGGGCGGTCGAAGCGGTCATCGAGGAACTTGCGCAGATCGGCGGCGCTGCCGGCGCGGGCCGCGTGCAGGCTGGTGAGCAGATCGATCTGGTCGCTGTTGTCCTTCCAGGTCAGCGTCTGGCGCTCGTAGGTGTACTCGTAACGCTGCTGCTCGGTGTAACCGCAGAACGGGGCCAGCGGACGGAAGTCGCCCCAGCCCCACGGGCCCTGGTCGGATCGCAGGGCGTTGTCGTTGAACAGATCGCCGATGGGCTGCATGGGGAATGCACGCTCCAGCGCCGCCTCGTCGACGTCTTCCTGTTCTAGTGAGTACAGGTAGTAGCCGCCGTTGATGAACAGGCGCGTGTAGCGCATACGCATCGTCGGCATGCCGATGGCTTCCATCAGGCGGCTTACGACTGTGTCGGGGATGCCAGTGCAGGCCTGCTGACGCTTGTTGAGACGGATCTGCTTGAGTCCATCGAGTTTCTGGTGGCGCGGGAAATAGATCTTCCAGCCGAGGGCGGGCGTCACCGAAGGCCCACCCTCCGGAGCGGGGTGGGGCCAACGCAAAAGCTTGCGGCCCGACAGGCGCGCGAACTTGCCGCCCTGGTAGCGGGCGTGCACGTCGAACACCTTGCCATCGTGCACGAACACCGCGGGCACCGACGCGTCCCATTTGTCGTTGACCGCACACTCTTTGCAGGTCGGGTTCATGCCGATGCCGCAGCCGGTGACCCACCCCGGCTGACAGTTGGTGTACAGGGCGCCCCAGTTGGTGGGGGCGATGAACACGTGGTAGGTGCGGCCGCTACCCGGGATGTCGGGGTTGACGAAGTAGGCGTGCCACGGGTTCGGATCGGTGGGGCGCGGTGAGACGAGCGTGCCGGCCTTGCCGATGATCCGGTAGCGCACGATAGCGTTGGCGGCCTGAGAGGGCAGCTCGGCCTCGAAGCCGACCGCGGTCAGCTTGAGCGGGACGGAAGCGGTCTTCTCGCCTGTGCGTGCGACATCGTCGACGAAGTACTCGACCGCGGGTTCTACCGTTGCCGCGCCATCGGAGAACTTGCCCCGCACCAGGACCTTGTCGGTCGGCTTGATGAGCGCGCCGGCCGCACCACCGGGCGCCGCGGCGCCGATCTCGATCACCACCGCTCGCGGTGTACCGGCGACCGAGTTCGGCCTGCCCGGTGTCGCGCCGTCGACGGGCGAAGCTTCCCAGTTCTCGACCGCGGCCGACGGCGCATCGACGCTGATGCGTTCAAGCGATCGCCCCATGTGTTGGTGGGACATGGCGGGTAGCAGCGCGGGCGGCAACATGCGTTCGGACAGGCCGAGGGCGTCGGCGCCCATCGGCCACGGGAACTCGGTCGAATACGCGACGGTGTCTATGGCGGCGCCGGTGGCGTCTTGCAGGACCACGCGGCCACGCTTGCCGTTGTCGAGCTCGCCGGTGTAGTCGCCCAGCAGCGTCGCGATGTCGAGGGAGTAGTTCTTGACCTGGGCTAGCTTGGTGCGGCTCTTCGCGATGACGCGGTACTCGCCCGGCTTGAGCACGGCGCTATCCGGAAACGTGAAGCTGACACCGCCTTGCAGCTTCCATCCCGCCAGCCGCACGTCGGCCTTGCCGCGGTTGTGGATCTCGACGAACTCGTGGAAATCCTCGGCTGCGTTTTCCGAGAACGGGTGGTACATCAGTTCGGTGATGACGACCTCGGCCGTCGGGCCGGGGCTGGGGGTCGCGGGCGCATCGGGCGTGGTGGCCGCGTCGCTGGCCGGCACCGTAGTGGGTGCGTCGCGGCCAGTGCAGGCGAAAAGCGCGAATGCGAATGAAAGGGGAATCGAAGCTATCTGGCGCTGGCTCATCACGTCGGGATGCCCTCCGTCACTCAGAATGGCCCAGAAAAGCGCGAAAGGCTACCCAGTCGCGCCCGACGCACCCTTACCGCGTGCGCGCGGTCGTGACCTGCGGCCGGCAAATTGCCCCTCGTACCTGGAGCGTGACATCCCGCAATTCGGACCTCGCATTGGCAGGTCCCTAAATCACCCGTACTATTTTAGGGCTTCAAAGAACTTCCAGGCACCGGCGTGGATGAAACCAAGACCGGTGAGTCCGTGGGGCCCTGTGATCTGGCACCAAACCACGGGCAGGTCGGGCGCGCAGCCGTCGTAGGCAACACAGGTCGAGGGGGCTACGGGCATGGTGGTGGCGGCGCAGGCGTTGGCCTTTGCTATCCGATCGCGGGCGGCCATGCCGGTGCTGATGGGCACCGCCTTGTCCTCGATGCTGTGGACCATCCAGGCGGCGACGCGCCCGACGCAGGTGTTGTTGCCTAGGAGGGCGCCGGCGACGGGGGCGATGGCGCGCACGACGTTGCCGCGAATGCAGGCCAGCAGGTGAGACATATAGGCCCCGGCGCTAAATCCAAAACTGAAGATCCGCCGTCGGTCCACGCACAGTTCATCCGACAGGTTCGAAAGCATCGTGTCGAAGAAGGCCACGTCGGGGCCGGTGGCGCTATAGGTCCATTCACCATTTCTTCCACTTCCCGAGGCGATGATGGCATTTTCTTTGGAGGCGCTTTCAATTTCAAGTCCGCCGCTGATCCCGTTGCCCGTAGATCCATGCCAGCGAAACACCAAGGGGTAGGCGCGGTTTGGATCGTAGGTTTTGGGCAGGAAAAGGTAGTACTCACGTTCTACGCCCTGAATCATGAGGGTCCGGCGCACGTAGGTGCTGGTGCCGGTTGCTGGCTTGCCGCACCCCTGGGATCGGACGACGACGCCACCTGCGTCTGAGGGGAGTGGCGCTGTGGGGGCGGATCTGTCGGGGGTGCCGACGTCAGCAGTTGACGAGACGATCGGCCGGGCGTCGGTTGTCGTGGTTGGGGTGGTGCCCCCCGTTCCCCCCGTGCTGGGGCTGTTAGATCCACCGGATCCGGCACCGCCGGATCCGCGGGGTGTCACAGATCCGCCAGCACCAGTACCAGTACCAGTACCAGGACCAGGACCAGGACCAGCACCAGCGGCTCCTTCAGTGGCAGTCCCGCCCGCATCGACCAAGATGTCGGGCTGCGCGCCGCTGGTGGCGCACGCGTTCACAGCCGCCACCCAGACAAGCAAGCGAAGGGTCCTCATGGGTTCAGCGTGGCTCCAATTTGTCTGTGTGCCAAGGAAAAACCGATAAAGCGGCCCGGCGGGACTATTTGTCCTTGTCCGGGGCCAGCAGTTCGGCCAAGGGGGATTTTTCGATCCCCCCTAGCCGCCGCACTGTTTCCAAGTGGAACAGCAGGTGGTCACGGTTGTCCACCACCGATAGATTTTGCAGTTCCAGCGCGCCCATTCGGTCTTCAGGTGAAAAAGCGCTGGCGACTTTTTCCATGCTGAGCTTATGCGGATCGTACGCCATGTGGTCCGCCCGGGTGTCCAGGATCGAATAGTCCTCGCCACGCCGCAGTTCTAAGGACACCTTGCCCGTCATGGTCGGTGCTACCCAGCGGGTCAATCCGTCTTTAAGAAGCATCGCTTCGGGATCGTACCACTTGCCCTCGTAACACAAACGCCCCAGGCGCCGTCCCAGCGTGAAATACAGATCTTCTGTGTTTTCATTGTGGATGGCCGATAAAAGGCGTTCGTAGGCGATGTGAAGCAGGGCCATCGCAGGGGCTTCGTAGATGCCGCGGCTTTTGGCGTCGATAACCCGGTTTTCAATCTGATCGCTCATGCCAAGGCCGTGGCGCCCACCGATGCGGTTGCATTCAATGAACAATTCAAACAACGATTCGAATCGTTTGCCGTTCAATGATGTCGGCACACCCTGTTCGAAGCCGATCGTAACTTCTTCGGCGTCGATTCTGACGTCGGGCTTCCAGAATGCGGCGCCCATGATGGGGTTGACAATGCGGATGCCTTTGTCCAAAAATTCTAGATCTTTGGCTTCGTGGGTGGCGCCCAAACAATTGGCGTCGGTGGAATAGGCCTTTTGCACACCCATCTTGTAGGGCAACCCACGCGAAAGCAGATATTCGCTCATTTCCTTGCGGCCACCAAAAGCGTCTACGAACACAGAATCCAGCCACGGTTTGTAGATTTTCAGATCCGGGTTGGTCAGGATCCCGTAGCGGTAAAACCGCTGGATGTCGTTGCCCTTGTGAGTGCTGCCGTCGGAAAACACGTTGACGCCGTCTTCGCGCATGGCCTTGACGATGGCCGTGGTCGTGACGGCACGGCCCAGTGGCGTGGTGTTGTAATACTTACGCCCGGCGGTCCCCAGGTGAAAGGCCCCGCATTGTAGGGCAATGATGCCTTCGCGCACCAGGGCGTCCCGGCAATCGACTAGGCGGGCCTGCGTCGCGCCGTGGGACAGGGCAATGGGAGGAATGTCGGAGGCGTTTTCTTCGTCGGGCTGCGCCAGATCTGCCGTGTAGCAATACACGTCCAGCCCGTATTCTTTGAACCAGGCGACGGCGCAGCGGGTGTCGAGGCCCCCCGAAAACGCCACGCCAATTTTTGTGCCTTTGGGGGGAAGGGATCGGTGAATGCGGCTCATGGCCGGGGCATACCACGGGGTCGTGGGGCGGCCAAGATGTCGCTGGGGCCGGGCCCCTATTCCTCTTCGCCCTTACGGGGTTTTACGGTGATATTCGCCATGCGGCACAGTTCCCGATGAATCCGCGCGACCCGTTCGACCTGACCCCGCGCGGGGAACCGTTCGTAAAAGCCTTCCGTCCGAAAGGTTCGGATCTGTTCGGCCCAGGGCGCCAAACGTTTTTCCCAGCGTTTTTGCCGCCCATCGGCGGGATCGGCGTCCTCGCGGCATAGATCAAAACACACCCGCAGCAACGCCTTGAGGGTGACGGGTTTTGTCACCATCGTGGTTGGATCCCCCCAGGCCTCACCGAATACTTTTTCCGAAGCCTTGAGGAAGTCGCGCACGCGATCGTAGTATTTTTCGACTTCCCGGGTGCTGTTGTCACGCTTGGAGATGGCCTTCCAGTCGGCCGCGGCCCATTTGTGCAGTTCATTGAACAGCTCTGCCTGCAGGATCCATTTAACCTGTTTGCTGCGCCCACCTAGGCGGTTGATCCGGTACCTAAGGGGGCTGTCGCTTTCGGTGTACAGTTTGTCCACCAACCGTGCGGCGAATTTCCGATCCGGTGCCGCCCACGACACCCGTTCGTACAGGTCGATCAGGTGGCTTTTGTTAATGCGGGTTGGGGTGGAATTGATGATGACGAACATTTCGGTC
>JAYUUT010000073.1:0-7180 GCA_043754455.1 Myxococcales bacterium | reverse complement strand
CGGTACGGATGGAACCCTAATGATGATGGTGGCCATCGCCGCTGTGGGCGTGGCCGTGTTCCATTTCTTCGCTGGTGGCGTCGCGGATTTCCATGACCTTCACGTCGAAGTGCAAGGTCACCCCAGCCAGCGGATGATTGCCATCCAAGGTCGCTGACGTATCGTCCAGCGCCACAACTGAGACCACCAGATGCCCGTCGTCGCCTTCTTCACCCGGGCCGTTGACGTGGAATTCGTCGCCCAATTCGATTTCACCCGCAGGCAGTTGTTCGCGGGGCACGGTCTGGATCAGATCTTCGTCCCTATCCCCGTAGCCGTCTGACGGTGACACCACAACCTTCACGGCATCACCAACCCCCTTGCCCAACAGCGCCTTTTCCAGGCCGGGGACGATGCTGCCGGATCCGTGCATATAGACCAAAGGTTCATCACCCTTGGACGTATCCAGCACGTCGCCCTCGTCGTCGGTCAACGTGTATTCCAGTGTCACAACTTTTTGGTTCTCGATTTTCATTGGCCGGGCAGGATAACCCTACTTTGTCACCGAGACCATGCCCATCATGCCAGCATCCGCGTGGTCCAGAATGTGGCAGTGAAACATCCAGGTTCCCGGGCGCTCGTCGAAGATCACGGCGATCTTGACCTGACTTTTGGTGGGGCGGTTTTTGTCCCTTGCCGGCACGTCGATCGTGTCTTTCCATTCGATGGGAGTGACGGGCTTGCCGTCTTGTTCGATGACCTGGAAGAAGAACCCGTGCAGGTGAAACGGATGCGCCCAGTCAAGTTGGTTTTCGATGTTCCAAACGTTCACCTCGCCCAGGCGGGCCGGGATATGATCTTTGCCGCCGAAGGCCTTGTTGTTAATGCCTAGGAAAAATGCGCCGTTGACGTCGTTTCTGGTCAATTTTATATCCGTGTCGCGCGCACCTACCAGATTGTGCGGCACAAAGGCTGCGGCCCCGGTTGCGGGCAGCGGCGGCGGGGTCACCGGATCCTCGTCAACCAACTTAATGGTCGCGATGATCTCGTCGGTACGCGCAAACACAGAGCCGTAACCACGTTCGGCTGGAACCCACCGCAACGGAATTTCCGTACCCGGCCTCCCTTGCGGCGTCCAAACCAGATCCATCCTTTCGGCTGCGGCCACAAGGGGACGTTCCACCTCTATCGGCGTTTGCAGCAATCCTGTGTCGCCGCCGATGCGAAAAAAACCCTGACCCGCTGCCGCAAGCTGAAAATATCGGCTTTTTGCGGCGTTCAACACGCGCCACCGCTGCCGAACTCCCACCCGGGCCTTTAGGACCGGCTTCACCTGGCCATTAACCAGCAACACGTCCCCTTCCCTGCCAAACAGGGTCCCCACGGGCCCCCCGACGTCATGGGCACGAAGTTTTCCCTGTTCATCCACAGACACATCGGACAGCACCATGATCAATTCGTCGCCAAACCGCGGCTGCGCCGGATCGCTGACCAGAATCGCGCCATACAACCCGTCACCGGTCTGCCCGGCCGAATTGAAATGGGGGTGGTACCAGAACAGCCCGGGATCCCGCACGACGAAATCGTAGCGAAAGGTGCCGCCCTTTTTAATAGGTGGTTGCGACACATCGGGCACGCCGTCCATATCCAGTGGCAGCCGCATGCCATGCCAATGAACCGTGGTGGCCTCGGGCAGGTTGTTGGTGAAATTCACAATCAACCTGTCCCCCACGTTCAACCGCAGCAGTGGGCCCGGCAGAACGCCGCCGTACGTCCACACGTCTGTCATGATCCCAGGCCGCAGTTCCCGGCGTGTCACCCGGGCATCCAAATTCACCTCCAGAATGTTGGGATCTGGATTCAGATCCATCGGTTCGACAAGCTGCAGCTCCCGATCCCAATCCGGCGGCTGCGACGCCATGACGAGACGCCGCGGGGGCTCATCCATCGAAACCGGAATCGACCCAGCAGCGGCGTCAGCCTGATCGCGGTCCGGGGCGGCCTCCTTGGTGCCGCATGCCGCTGCAACCATGCCCATGCACAATGCCAATGCCGAGCGAATCCGCAGGTCTTTCAGGGTCAACCCAGGGAGGACGCAAATTTTGCGCATATGAGGGCGATTTTTAACTGCGTTCATGCTCACAACTGTTTCAGCAAAAAAGACGCCAGGTTTCATACGCCCAGATAGGCCAGCAGGTCCAGCAGCGCAGGCTCCCCCAAAACTTCTGTCGAATAAAACGGCATCGTCCCTGCAAGGCCGAAGTACCGCCCGTGCCGCACCTTCTCGATGATGGCCGCCCGCGGCTGGTCGGGAAACGCCGCCGTGGTCGCATCGGGAACCCGGCTGACCCTGGGACTTAACCGTCCCGCCCCCGTGTGAATCGCCCCGTGGCAGCGCGCGCAGGCCCGATCATAAACCCTGCCCCCTCGTGCAGAATCACCGGTTTTGGCCTTCAAATCGTTGATGTCGCGCACCACGGTGACCGCGACCCCTGGCGACGGATTTTGCGGGCTTAGTTCGGCCAGGTATTCGTAGATCTGACGGGCACGTGGGTCAGCGGCACCTAGCTCAGCACCGCCCATGAAATCCACGACGCAGGTGTTGATCGCGTCCAGAAGGCGGCGTTTGTCACCACCCCAGTAGTGCGGCCGAAACAGGACATTGACCAGCCCTGCCCCAGGGTTGATCTGATCGGTCGGTGTATCCAGCGCGTGGCAGGTCGTACACGCATACACATTGACAGGGCTTGTCGATAGCCGCGGCGACGACATCAATGGCTTGCCCAGCCGTGCGGCATCCACATCGTCGGGTCCACATGACGACAAAACCAGAGCAGCGATCAGCAGCAGCCAGCGTTTCATGGCGATGGCGCCGAAGGAATCCATTTGACGTCGTCGGGAAACAATCCCACCTCAACAAACCCTGTCACCTGCATCATCGCGGTGTCGATAAAAACCAGCGTGCCAGGTTTCCGCCGATAATAGTCTCCCTCACACACCACGACAGCGGTCTGGCCATCGGGCAACATGGTCACCGCGTGGGCATTGATACATTCAGCCAGCAGTTCCAGGGTGGGTTCGGCCACGGCAGGCGCCCCCGGTACGTCCACACGGTACACGCGAATAAAATCCCCGCGATCCCCCTGTTCCGGCACCAACACGCGGTAACCACCCGATCCACCCCGCACAAACCCTGGGATCATCGCGCGACCTGAAAACGCGGGGGGCGGATCGGGATCAAACAGTCCCGACACCGGATCGAATACATGAAGCCGTCCCCGGCCGTGCGAACCCAATCCCGGCCCTAGACTGGCCACCCAGACGCGCGCATCAGGTGCGACCCCGACGGCATAGGGACAAAACCCGCAATCAGGCCCTTCCCTTGTGCCAGGCAAACTGTAGCGACGGGGCTGCGCGGTTGGATCCTGCGTGGCAAGAGTCGCGATTTCATCGGCTCCGCACGCCACGAACAACGTGTCCCCCGATGCGGACAACGCCATGCCATGCGCAGCAGGGCAGATGGGCAACATACGGCGCACGGTCATGGTCGCAGCGTCGATCACCGCCAATTGCGAATCGCCATCGCGCGGATTGCCCGTCTGTGCGCTGCGCGTCCACGCTGTCAGGTCAAAATGACTGACGTAAACCGTCCGGCCGTCAGCCGAAATCAGGTTGTCGCCGGGATTTCGATCAACCTGGGCCTGTCCCACCAGGCGACCGTTCTTCGTCGATAACTTCAACAAGAACCCCGGGGGCGTCCCCCTTGCGTGAACATTGTGCGGCCCGCTGCCGGCACCGGGAACCGACAGGGACAGATTCACATACAAAAAATCACCGCGCGGATCGACCGCCACGTGGTGGGGCCCTTCTGCTTCAATCGGAATCAGCCCCACGGGAACCCGCGCCCGTTCCAGCCGGGTCACGGGATCGACGAACGACAGCGTGTCATCGGCAAAATTGCTGACCACCAACATCCCGCCAAAAGGCCCCGGATCGGGCCTGTCGGTGGAAAACGGATCGCGTGCATACCCGACCCGGACCTCCCCCCCACAGGCCACGGCAAAAAGGGCCAGAGCAACCGTGCAGATCCCGGTTTTGCATAAAAAACGACAGGCTGACACAGCCGTATGGGTTTAGCAGGATTTGATTGGTCGAGCAGCCGATCAAAATCCGGCACGGCTGCATGTTAGCCTTCATTCTGCTTCCCAGATGACCCATGGAGACACCACGATGATGTCCGCCCTAAAACTCAGATCTTTGCCCTGTCTTGTCGCCTTGGCCTTAGGATTGTCCTGTGAACACGACACCTTGAATGCGGGACTTTCCCCCGCGATGTCCGAGCAGGATGCCTCTGCGCCCGCCTCGCTTGGTGGCAGCGGAGAGGCGGGGGGCGCCGCTCTCATGGGCGGGACGGGCGGCTTCCGAATCGTCGGTGGCGGGATCGGCGGCGCTTCCATGACCAGCCCCGGGGGCATGTCCGGAACGGCCGACGCGGGTCCATCTCTCGGTGGGCAAGGTGGCAGTCCTCCCGCAGGCACCGGGGGGCCGCTCGGCAGCGGCGGCGCGGCTGCAAAGGGAGGCTCAGGGGGCATGACCATGCCTTTGACGCCGCTACAGATCCCCGCCAAAGACGCACTGTACCGGCTGGCGACCTTTCTCGGGAACGGAATCATCGAGGACCGCTTGCTCAAGGCATTCAACGATGGACGGCCGCGCAGTGTTCAAGACGTGGGAGAGCTGACCAAGGAATTGTTGCAAGGGCAGCAGGGGTCTCGAAAGCGCATTGAAGACTTTATGGACTGGTGGCTACAGGCTCCCACCCTTCGAGGTATGAACAAGGCTGATCCGGATTTCGCGAATCTGGTCGAGGCCTTCGCCGTGGAACCCAGAACCTTCGCGGCCAACGAGATTTTTGATGGCGAAGACTCGTGGAGGAACCTCATCTCAGCGCCCGCAACCGTTTTTCTAAGTGCCGCTCATGCCCGTTTTTATGGGCTGACCATGCCGAATCCCCCTCTTCTTGTGCGTTTCCCGATGCTTCTGCCGAACCAACGCGCGGGTGTTGTAACCATGCCGGGGGTTTTGGGGCTCAGCTCGCTCGCTGACCGCAACTCGATCAGCCGCCGCGGCCTTTACGTTCGTTCTCACTTCCTTTGTCAGGAAATCCCGCCCCCGCCGCCGGGACATCCCATCAATCTGCCCCCTGGGTCCGCGGCCGAGACGTTGCGGGAGCGTCACCTGGCCTCCATCAGCTCACCCGCCTGCGCGGCGTGCCACATGCTTATCGATCCAACGGGCCTGCTTTTTGAGGGTTATGACGCCGTCGGAAGGTTTCGTAGCATTGAGAACGGAAAGCCGATCGACACCTCGGGTCGCGTCGAGGGGATTCCCCTTGCAGACGCTGTGGCCTTGGCGCGGTGGTTGGCGACAGCGCCCGCATCGACCCGGTGTTTCGCCAAGAAGTGGCTTCAGTTTGCGATAGGTCCGAAAAAGCTGGCTGACGATAGCTCGATTGACGAAGCCCACGCAGCCTTTGCAACCTCTGGCTTTCACATTCGTCCCTTGATCGTGGCCCTGACTCAAACGAAAGTTTTCCTGTCGCCGTAGCGCCGGGGGAGGACACGGGCGTCGATGACGACGACTATGGGTTTGTTGCCGACCGGGGCCGTCGCAGAGGGATCCGGAAGTTTTGCTCCGCCCAAATCCTGCGCCCCACGGGTTGACCCCCCCCGCCCACCGGCCTAATGTTTCGCCAGGCGACCTGGCTTTGTGCCGCAGCCGCCGAACAACTGAAGGGGTGTCCTGAGCATGACCACGACGAAGCCCAGGGCCACGAGTGCGGCCGACGAAACATCTATCGACAAAGGGACCGCGCCGGTTTGCATAGGATTGACGTCGGATCCACCACAGTAAAACGCTTTTGTACGCGATGCGGGCAACGCAAAAGTGATGGCTGACCCCCTCATGCAGCCCAGCGCCGATACGCCCTTCGACGGCAAGCGGATCATTTTCGGCGGCTTCGAGGTGATGCTTGAGGGCTGAGCAAGGCCCATGGGCCCGAGCGATCTCGGGCCCAAATCCGCTCTGAATTCGAACCTGGTGTGACTGGACTAGAACTCAGCGTGACGTTTAGTCAATGCTAGCGGCATCGACGGTTGGCGCGGCGCCGGCCAGGGTGAACTCGCCCTTCATGCAGTAGCATCGGCAGGTGCGACGTCGTCCCCTGCTGTCTTTCTTTCTGCTAGCGAACCTTCTGTCGTGGATGGCGTGGGCCCCCCTCGTGGCCGCTGGGATCGGGTGGACCACCAACCGCTTCTCTCAGTACTGGCACCTCGTCGGTGGACTCGGGCCGCTCCTGGCCGCTCTCATTGTGACCACGGTTTGCGATGGCCGGGCTGGGCTCGCGCGGCTGTTCGATCGATGCGTTTCGGTGCGCGGCCGGCTTTTCTGGGTGGCCCTGGCCGTCACCGCACCCGTGCTTCTGTTCGTGGTATCGGTCGTCGCCCTTGGTGTCGCTGGACAGGGTCGCGTCGCCTGGCCAGACGTCGGCAGGAGCGTCGAGTATCCCGAGTTGACCCGCGGCGCGTACTGGCTTGCCAACATCGCCTTCTACGGTTTCGGGGAAGAGGTCGGGTGGCGCGGCTTCGCGCTTCCCCGCTTGCAGAAGCGACGAACGGCGATGACCTCGTCCCTCTTCGTGGGGGGCGCCTGGGCTCTGTGGCACCTGCCGCTCTTTGCATTCGCCGGTGGCCTCACCTCGATGGGCCCCGGCGGCGTGGCTGGATGGCTGTTCTCCCTGGCCACTGGATCGATCCTGATGACCTGGCTCTTCAATGCCAGCCGCGGCAGCGTCCTGACGGTGGCCCTGTTCCACGGGGTCCTGGACGTCGTGATGACGTCGCCGGTGAAGGGCGCCCTGCCATCAGTCATGGGCGCCCTCATCATGATCTGGGGCCTGGCGATTCCGTTCGTGCACGGCCGAAAGAATCTGTCGCGGTCGCCGCGTGTCGAAGAGCCGCCCGCGTAGCCCGGCCCGTTACTTTTTTCTGACACCTGCCAGCTTTCAGCACAGGTTTCAGCCCCGAGGCCGACCGTTTCTGCCTGAAACCCGCCCCCTTGGCACGGATTTGTCCACTTGGCACGGATTTGCCGATGTGATGTGCCAATGTTGCGGTTAGTTTGACCAGCCGGTCTCTCCGTC
>JAYUUT010000072.1:0-3303 GCA_043754455.1 Myxococcales bacterium | reverse complement strand
AGGGGGCGTTCGGTCACCCGCGCCAACATCCAGGCCACCAACATTCCCACCAGCACGGCTCCGGAAATGATGGCGGCCAGGACCTGGTTTCGGGCCAGGGCCGACCCGAAGGTCCCGATCGCCATCACGGTTGACCCCAGCAGCAAAAGCCCAAGATATCCAGCAGCTAGATGTCCAAAGCTAATCTTACCGTTGATCATCACCAACAGCGGCATAAACACCGTCAGGAGCGTTAGAATGGAAAGGAAGACGAACCCCGATAGGAACTTTCCCAGGACGATCTCCCAGTCTTTAATAGGAGACGATGTCAGCAGCACAAGGGTGCCGGTCTGGCGTTCTTCTGCCAACAGGCGCATCGAGATGAAAATCGCGGCAATCATGGTGGTGCCGCTAGAAAAGAAGAAGAACTGCGAAAGCACCCACGTTGATCGTTTGTCCGGCTCGCCAAGCGCGAAGGTGTTGAACAGAATGCCATCCACGATCAACACGGCCGCCGCGATAATGTATCCCGTCATCGATCGGAGGTAGGCTCCCAATTCGCGCTTCAGGATCAAAGATACGGCGCTCATGAGGGACCGCCTCCCGACGGGATGGCGGCGTCGACGGCCTCGGGTTCCGCCTCCGAACGCGCGATTTGGATGAAGATGTTTTCAAGCCGCGACGATCCGCGATCGATCCGCAAAAGATCGACGTTACCCAACACCAAGGCGCGGGCCAGCTCCGGCCGCAGGTCTGTGGCCGACTGCACAGTCAACGTGGCCTCTCCGGTGTCCTCGCGCACCAACACAACGTCCGTCACACCGGCCACGGCCCGAGCAACCTCAATGGCACGACTGGCGGATCCCCGCACGGTAACCTCCGCCTCGGCACGGGCACTGCCCATGGTTAGCGCAAGCTCGGCCTCGGTCCCTTGTGCCACCAATAGCCCCTTTTGAATAACCAACAGGCGGTCGCAGGTCTGGCTGATTTCGGCCAGATAGTGACTTGATACCAGCAAGGTATGTTCGCCACGCAACCGTTTGATCAGGTTGCGCATCTCGACGATTTGAACAGGATCGAGGCCGCTGGTCGGTTCGTCCAGGATCAACAGGGCCGGCTTGTGTACCAACGCCTGCGCCAGCCCAATGCGTTGCCGGTAACCGTGCGACAGGCTGGCTATCACTTCGCCGTGGACGTGGGACAGCCCCGATTTTTCTTCCGCCTCGGCCACGAAAGCCGCCGCGTCACGGGTGGGCACCCCGCGCAGCCTTGCGGCGAAGGTCAGGTAGGATCCAACCGTCATTTCGTCATAGACAGGCGGCGTGTCGGGCAGAAACCCGATTCTTTTCCGAACTTCGTGGGGATTTTGGGTCACGTCGACCCCCTCGATGACCACGCGGCCCGATGTCGGCAGCAACAGGCAGGCCAGCACTTTTAAGGTGGTGGTCTTTCCGGCACCGTTCAAACCTAGGAACCCGACGACCTCACCTTTTTGGATGTCGAAGTCGATGTCGCGGATAGCCGCATGTTCCCCGTAGTACTTCGTTAACTGGCGGACCTCAATCATTGCGCCACGACTGATATACCGGTAAGGGTGGGTAGGACAAGCTCGGTCATGCTTTAGCAGGTCGAAACTACCCGACATGTCGGTTCATTCCCGCATAATAGGTAGGCGCATGGAACATCCTAAATCACCCCGTCTTGCGCTGGCCTTGGGGGTGGGGTTTGCCTTTTTGGGCTGTGGGGGGCCTCGCCACACATCCCCCGAAGATCCGACCCCGGGGGTCGATGGATTTGGTTTTGGCCCCGTGGTATCGCCGGATGGCGGCCCGCCGGCCTGCAGTGAAAACCCGGTGATTCCCAGCCTGGTCCCCCGGGCGGTGGATGTATTGATCCTTTTCGATCGTTCGGGGTCCATGAGTGCCGCGTTTGGTTCAGGGACCCGCTACAGCGTCGAAGCAGGTCTGCTGGACGAATTGTTGCCCGTGTATGAAGACAAGATCCAATTCGGGTTTGCGCCATTCCCCGCGTCCCGCACCTGCAATGCCCGCTACGTGTCAAAATGTTGTGCGGAAAAACCTACCGTGGCCATCGGTCCCAAAAATGCGGCCCCGATTCTGAGGCAGGTCGCCGCAGCCTACCCCCCTGATGGCAACACCCCTACCGCCGAAGCTCTGGCCTTGGCGCGCGAATCCTTCCTGGCCTCGCCGGAAACGGGGGCTGAACGATTTGTGCTGCTGTCCACTGATGGGCGCCCTAGTTGCACGGGCGAGGGGCAATTGCCCGACGACATGGGACAGGCCTGCATGGACGCCTTGCGGGAGGTCGATCGTCTGGCCGCGGGGGGCGTCAAAGTTATCGTCCTTGGGGTTGGCCCTGGCCTTGAGCTTGACCCCGGGGGGCGCCCCAGTTGCCTCGAAGAATTGGCCCGGCGGGGGGGCGTGTCTCGTGGCGATGGCAAGCCCGCCTTGTTCTCAGCCAGCGACCCTGTGGCACTCGAACGGGCGCTTCAGCAGATTTTCGGAGGGGTGATTCGCCCGTCTTGTACTTTCGAACTGAAGCTGACCCCTTCGAACAGCCAGGCAGTGCGGGTCTACGTGGGGGGACGCCAAGTACCGCGCAATGCAACCGACGGCTGGGATTACGAATCCCCCGCAGATATTCGGCGTATCACTCTGCATGGGTCGGCTTGCAAACGACTGGAGACCTTCCAGGCGACCTCCGTGGTTGTGAAATTTGGTTGTCCGCCCTGTCTTGGGCGGGTGTCGTGCGACTGAATCAGCGAAAACGGGCTGAATACGACAGCGCGGCGCCACTGGGACCTGCTTTGGGGCCCGGCGTCCACCACACGACTGCGCCTCCGACGCCCGCAGCGGCGGCGGCCCCCCAAGCAAGATTGGTGAACAATTTCAAGTTGGCGGCCCGATCATGGAGGCTTTGGCTGGAATATCCACCGCTGGCAAAATCATCGTGGGCGTCCAATGTAGCAACGCCCAACCATACGGCCGCACCCGCTAGAAGAACCGCTCCGCCCCATAGCGACCACGCAACCGGGCGGCGCCATTGTGATGCGTCTTCCATGGGCGAGGGGGCGGGCTGCCTGGGCAGGAAGGATGGCGGGGGCACGGGAGCTTTGAACTTTATGCTTTGTGCCTGACCAACCACGGCCTTGACGCCCTCGCTGACCCGGGCTCCATTTTGCAACACCGCTTCAATTCTGTGGTCGCCCGGGGGAAGGTGGATGACTGTCGGCACGGGTCGTCGGCTGATATGGGCTACCGACACCACAGTGCCTAGCGGCGCATCGATAGACACCTGCGCCAC
>JAYUUT010000071.1:0-36407 GCA_043754455.1 Myxococcales bacterium | reverse complement strand
CCTCAAGATCGACCTGCGAACGAAAGCCGAGCATATCGTACGATTTGTCCACACTGGGGATGCGGATCGCGATGTCCGCCGAAAGCGGGGCTACGAACGATATTTTTGACTTGGATTCGAGGACCCTACAAACGGTCTGGGCCAAGCCCAGTATCGTAATGACCGCGCGTGCGTTACCGATGTTGAAACTCTCGCCGACGGCACGGGGGTTATCGAGGCATTTCATGATACCGTCGACGAAATCGTCCACGTAACACCAGGCTCGGATCTGGTTGCCGTCGCCGTGAATCCGGATCTCCTGGCCACGCAGAGCTAGTTTGATGAAGATTTGAATGGCGCCTTCGCCCGTCTGACCAGGTCCGTAGACGTTGAACGGGCGAACCGTCACCACAGGAAGGCCATATTGCGTGTGATACGCCTTCGCTAGGTGTTCGCCCGCTAGTTTGCTCACAGCATAGGTCCAGCGGCCTTCTCCCGCTGATCCTGCGACCGTCGGGGTCTCCTCATGGGATCGAAAGGCCATGGGTCCAAAGACCTCGGAGGTCGAAAAATCGATAAATCGGCCCGTTATGCCATTTTCCCGCGCAGCCTCGAGGGCATTGGCAGTACCAATCATATTGACCTGCATCGTTCGAACGGGATCTTTGATGACCGTGTCGATGCCGGCAATGCCAGCGGCGTGGACGACAACAGTGGAACCCTTCATGGCGTCCCGCAGCGCCGCGTAATCCCGGACGTCGCCTTTGACAATCCGTAGATTGGGGTGTTTGGCGTACGCGCTGCCGGTCAGCGTGTCCCGATGGAAATTGTCGTAGACGACAATCGAGTTATTTTCGATAACGCGACCAATGATCGTGTTCGCTATGAAACCGGCACCGCCGGTGATGAAAATGTTCTGGCTGTTCATTGATGTTGGCCTGTGAAACCTGGGGACTCTACGTTACGGTGAATCTCGACGCAATGGACTTGACGCCCCCGCCGTGCCCCCTAACCTTGCGGGTCCCGTGAGCCTTCCCCTCAATTTCGCCTTGACCGGCACCGCAGGTTACATCGCCCCCCGGCATCTGAAGGCCATTAAGGACACGGGCAACAACCTTGTGGCGGCGTGTGATCCCAATGATTCGGTCGGGATACTGGACCGCTATTTTTTTGACGCCCGCTTTTTTCGCGAGTTCGAACGGTTCGACCGGCACATTGAAAAGCTCCGGCGTGGCCCTGACAGCGACCGTGTGCATTACGTATCGATTTGCTCTCCCAACTACCTGCACGACGCGCATATGCGGTTGGCCCTGCGCACCGGAGCTCACGCGATTTGTGAAAAGCCCCTCGTAATCAACCCGTGGAACCTCGACCCCCTAATCGAACTTGAACAGGAGCACCAGCGTCGGATCTTTACGGTGTTGCAGCTGCGGGTTCACCCGGCTCTGATGGCCCTGCGTGAACGGGTACGTGCCGAAAATTCTGCAAGCAAACATGAGGTTGTCTTGACCTACATCACGACCCGGGGGGCTTGGTACCTGAACTCGTGGAAGGCTGACAACGAACGTTCGGGCGGCCTTGCGACAAACATTGGCATCCACTTTTTCGACCTTTTGGTTTGGCTCTTCGGCGACATGGTCGGCTCCGAAGTGCATTTGTCCGAACCACGTAGGGTCGCTGGATACATGGAGCTTGAGCGGGCCAACGTTCGTTGGTACCTGTCGATTGACCGAAATGACCTTCCGTTTGAATCGACCCCCGGCGGGACGACAACGTTCCGGTCCATCACCGTTGATAACAAAGAGGTTGAGTTCTCCGAAGGATTCACCGATCTGCACACGGCCGTTTATAAAGAAATTCTGGCCGGCCGCGGCTACGGGATTGAGGACGCCCGTGCGTCAATCGTACTCGCGCATAAAATTCGAGAGGCAAAGCCGCTCGGGGATACAAAACAGGCCCACGAGTTCGTCGGGCGCGCGCTCAAGCGCGACAAGTAGCCCCGGAAGCCGCCGAGATTAAGGGTCTCGATCCTCAAGCAGTCGTTTTAGGGTCAAAAGTGCCCGCAGGTTAACGACCATCGTGCGCAAATTGTTGACCTTCGATGTGCCGTGCATACGCGGCAGCAATTCGATGGGAACGTTGGTCATGCGACACCCCTTCCGTTGCGCCCGCAACAAAAGCTCCCAGACCACGGTCCATGCGCGCCCCTGGCTCCGAAGGGGCGTTTGTTGAAGAACGCTCCTCCGCACCATGAACACGCCCTCCAAACGAGGCATTGACCCCACAGCCACGCGGTACAGTAGACGTTCGACCTGGCTCAGCACGGCGCCGACGGGAGAGTCGTTCCTTCCGGGAAGGGTACCAAGCACGAAGTCCCATGATTCTGCCCGTGGGTAAAGGACAGACAGGTTGCGAGGAGGAAATTGTCCGTCGGCGGGAAAAAAGGTCACGAATGTGCCCCGGGCCTCAGCAAAACAGGTTCGGTAGACGGCGCCGAGTCCCTGGTTCGTCCCATGATGGGCCACCCGCACGTGATCGTTCTGGCGTGCAAGAGCGTCCGCCTCTTGGCCCGTACCGTCTGTGCTTCCATCGTCGACCACCAAGAGCTCATAGGAAACACCCATGTCCGCCAGCTGGTTCAGTAGCGAATCGGCCACCGTGCGAAAAGTCGCTACTTCGTTCCACGCAAAAACACAGCAAGTGATCCGAGGCGCAACTTGTGTTGTGGGCAGACTTTCCAAGACTCAGCTTCTCATATGCGCATGGGTAGCGCCTGGGGTCAAGTGCGACGAAGACACGCCTGCACCGAGTCGTCGATCTGGCCTGCATAAGCTGTTAATACCGCCTCCGCGTCGAACGGGCACCGCAAGATCCGAATCTCCTGGGTTTGACTGTCGTAAGTGGCACAGCTGGCGAGGCAGCCCGTGTCGCGGGGCATGCCACTTGATCCGATGTTTGCGACCGTGACCGTGCCGCTGGTCCGGACAAAAGGCCGGTGGGTCTGGCCCAATAGAACGAAATCGACGGGCAACCCCGCGAAGGCTGCGAGGTCAGTGTCGGGATATATATATCCACCCAGAGGATCCTGGGGGCTCCCATGGACGAGGAGGAACCGGCGGTTCTCAATCTGAACCTCCCGTCGCAAGGGCCAGGAGGAGAGCCAGACGCGGTCTTCGGAAAGCAAACGTGTTCGCGCCGGCTCAAGTCGGTAAACGCGCTCACGCGCATCCGACACTGGCCATTCACCGAGCAGCATGGCTTCGTGGTTGCCGCGTAAACAGACAGCTTCCGCTTCCCGCAGTTGTGCAAAAACCTCCTGTTCCCCCGGCATGTATCCAACGGCGTCGCCCAGGAAGAAGACGCGCTCGACCCCCTCATCCCGTAAGGCCCCAAGACAGGCACCGAGTCCCCGTGGATTGCCGTGGGCGTCGGAAACGAAGCCCACCCTCACCGAGCCGTGCGCTCTCTTTCGTGCAAAAGCTCATCAAGAGTACAAAGATCCGTTGACGCAGGCATTGTCGAGGCTAGGCGGGCCTTGATCTTAGCGCCGAACGATGTGCTCATGATCAGCACCCGCGCGCACGGACGGGCTCGCAGTTGCGCTTCACCCTCGACGGGGATTGCAATCCCAGGGTAGTAACGGTTTTGCATGGCAGGACTGTCGTCGAAAAAACGTACGCCATCCAAGGATAAGCCACCCAAACGAACGTAGTTCACGAAACGGCCCGGAACATAAACTGCCACGGTTTCTCCCATCGCCCGGGCCTGGGCCAGGTATCCCGCCAGTTGCGTGGCCGTGCGGTTCACGCTGGTCCGAAACCGGTGCGCCAGCGCCAACGATGCAACTAAGGACGCGTCGAACGCAACATCATCCGGTTGCGAGCTGTCGAACGAAAAAAGGGCGAAGAGCAGCTTGCTGAGCTTTGAGCGCCGGACCCGGATGCCGTTCGCACCGGAACGGCGTAGACTTGAGGCCAGCGTTGCGGCGGTAAAATAAGAGTAGTGTTCGTGGAACAGCGTGGACACGTCGCCTTCGTTAAGAAAGGACTCGGCATCGGGGACTACGACTGCCACCTGGCCGCCTTTATTAAGTTGCGCCTTAATTTGCGTGAGCAACTTCGTTGGGTCGGGCAAATGTTCGAGGACCAAATAAAGGATCACGAGGTCGTAGGATCCCGTTACATCCGGGGTGGGGAAGAACCCCTGCGTAATCGGGACGCTGTAGGTTGACCCACCGACAAGGCCGTGAGCGCCGGGCTCGATCCCTTGAACACGGGCCCCGCATGCTTGAATGCGCGACAATAAATAGCCGTTGCCGCACCCAATTTCCAAGACCGACTTCCCGTCGAATGAAGTGGTTCCCCGTTCCTGGGCCAGCATGTCGAGAAAGTCGTCGGCGTATTCCCGACCTATCCCCTTGTCCTCCATCCGGCCTGGTATCTCAGAGCCGATCGCGTAGGCTTTTTCAAGAGCGTCCGCGACCACCGGATTGGGCCTCTGTTGCACGAGGCCTGTGTCGCTCGTCACGACCACGGTGAACGGAAGACTGTCAGGCAAAGCCGCGTCGTTGTGCGGCGTTTCAAGCGGTCGATAGATGAAGGGCAGCGACGGGATCTCCCAAACAAAGTCGCCTGCCCCGATGGTTGCGCCCTCCAGAGCCGAATCGAGGAGAACTTCGCGCAAGCCCCGGGCAATGTGACCGGTCCGGTAGGAAAACCGCGGGCTCAGTACTTCACCCTCCACATGCCTTCGGAAAAGAAGATCAGGTTCATTGAACCCAACCAGCGCACGAAGGGGCGCCGTGCCGGAGAAGCGGGGGTTGATCTCGAATACGAATACATCGCTGCCGACCAAACGGCACTGAATGTTCAGGGGCCCCCGGGAGCCCAATTCGAGGGCCATCCGTTCGCAGACGGCGGTCACCTCCGGGAATGGGCCTATCTCCCCCTGTGAGACGCCGTTGCTGACCACCAGTTCGTCGCCGAACATCGGGTTGCCGGTACGATTTTTTACCCGAGATCGGTTGCTGAAGACGGACATGATATTCCGCCTCACGGCGATCGAATTGATGAAAACACCATCAAGGTCCGAAAGTACACCCACCGTATATTCGTGGAATGCCGTTCCCACATATTCCTGGGCCAGGAAGCTCGGGTAGGTCGCAAGCAGAAACGTGCCGAAGAGCCGGAACTCGTCCTCGGTCTGGGCGACAAAGGTATTGACCGACCCACCCCCACCGCTATTCGGCTTCAAGATTGCGGGCAGAAAGTCAACCGTCGACAAGTCGGCGGGACTGGCCACCAGCACTGAGCGTAGCCACCTAAACCCGTGGTCAGCGAGGAACCGAACGGTGGCCGCCTTGTCGAGTCCCGTAGCTACCACGGCTTCGGTGTTGGCAAAAAGAACGATGCCGGCGTCAACCAAGCGGCTTCGCGCCTTGGACAGGACCCCCAGTTCGGCCTCAGATCCAGGATAGACAGCCTGCACACCTAGGCGCTGACAGACATCCAAAATGGTGTCGACATAGTCCGGGGCGGCGGCCAGGGGAAGAATCACGGGCACGTCGACGTCTTGAAGACCAAGGGAACGCGCCTGCGCGTCCGCACCCACGATCCGGTAAGGCCGATCGGCGATGCGCAATGACTTTATGAGTTGCTCCCCAATGCCGGCTCCACCGACGGCGGTGACAAGCACGGTGCGTTCCGAACGTTTTTCGATAGCCATCACGCGGCCTCCGCAGGGCCGGAAAGCTGCCGACGCAGGCAGGCCCACGCAGAGAGACCATCTTTAAGGTCGCGCGAAACAGGCAGGGCCAATTCATCCCTGACCCGAGCGACATCGTACCGTACCTTTCGGCCTTCTTCAGGATCGGGAATTCCAGCGGCTTGTACAACGCTGGCGCTGCCGGTGACGTTGACCACCAATGCGGCTAGGTCCCGCATAGTGACGGGAACCCCGGAGGCCAGGACGAACCTGCCGCACGCGCGGCGGACGATAGCCGATTCAACAGCGCCGGCGATATCATCGACGTGAATAAAGTCCTGGGTTCGGTCGCCAGATCCGTAATAACGAAGCGGCTTTCCATCGAAAGCCGCGTCCAGAAAGGTCTTGATGACGGTCCGCCGCCGCTGCCGGGGTCCGTAGGGGGCAATCAAGCGAAACACGGTGGCGCTAAGCCCCTGCGCCTCAATGTTCGCCTCCGTCGCCAGCTTCTGGGCGGCGTAACTTAAGCAAGGACGGGCCGGTGTTTCATCGTCGATAAGGCCGACGGTATCGCCATAGACGCTGCCACTGGAAAAGTAAACGAGATGAAGTTTGTGGACCGAGGCGGCTTCTACGGCGCGTGCGTCCATCGACCGATTTTCCTCATCCGCCTGGTCTGCCTCGGCCCCCTGGAACCGGGTCGGCACACGCGCCGCACAGTGAACGATGGCGTCGTGGCCAGCGACCGGCCATTCGGTCCGTGCGAGGTCGATAGCCGTCGCCGCCCCCGGAAGGCCCGTTCCCTTACCCACCGAGGTTACGATCGCGCCTTTTTCAGAAAGTACACGTGCAACCGCGTTTCCGACCAGACCGTCGGCTCCCGTCACAAAAACACGACATCCAACGAGATCGTCCATCCCCAGGAACGTAGCCCAAAATGGCCGCTGTGACATCAAAAACCGCGCACGTCGTCATACGCAAGGCACGACGAAAAGCAGCTTGTGCGGGCAATCCGAAGTCGCCGAACGATGGGCCGTCTGGTTCACGTCCGCTTTAAACCCAAGGACGCCGTCCCGCTTCGAGAAAGCCCTTTATACCAGGGCACGTTACGGCTACGGTCACGGCCTATGGCATTTCCGTTGGGCCGCATATGGCGCATGGCGAAAATTAGTTTGCGCCGTCCGCTGACGCAGCGGAGGCCTCGGCGCGGCTGGGTCCTCGGGCTTGGTTTGGTGCTGATCGTGATTTGGCAGACCGGATTCGCCGTCCACACGGACCATTTGCGCGCCGAATATGGCAAGTATCGACTCACGGCAGCCACGGGTCTTGTGCAGCAAGAGCCCCTGGGGGCGTTCCTTTACTTCACGGGGTACTACCCCTTGGCTTCAGATGCCGCCGTCCCCAATTCCCGCGCTGAAGCCTTAGGTCTCATAGAAAAGCGAGGGGCAACTCTTGTTCAAGAAGTTGGTCTGACAACATCTTCCATTCTTAGGAACGGGGACCACCTGCGGATTTACCTGCTCTTGGTCGACGCCCTTTGGAAAAACAATGGAATCGGGCTGACGCCCCGCCCGGCTAATATCATGGGGTGGGTGTTGGCGTTGATGGGGCTATTCTTTTCGTTCTGGTGGGTAGGGCGGGCCTTCTTGGGGATCCTACTCGTCATGCTTTTGGGCAGTCATCCATACCCGCTTTACGAGATCTTCATCCGATCCAATGTTTTTGGATGGACCGTCATTGGAGCCGTCGCCACGCTCGCGTTGGTCCTACCCCTTCTCGACTACGGCCGCCCGGACGCCGGGGGCAAGGGTCTTTGCAGCCCCGGTGCCCGACGCGTTCAACTGCTGATGGCCACGGGAATTCTTCTTGGAACCCTTCGCCACATTCGGACCGAGAATGCCTTGATTCTTCTTTCGGCGATGGCGGCCGTGTTTTTCCTCGGACACCTGAGCAAGAAGAACCGAATGGCGCTCGTCGTCGTTCTGTTGGGATCATTCGCAGTCACGAACTTCCTTTGGAAGAGTTTTTTTCGATACAAGATTTTGGAGTCCTATGACCTGGTAGTTGCCAAGGGTGGATTTCCACACCCTGAGGCCAAAGACCCCAATATGAACCACTTGGTGTGGTTTCCGATTTGGACGGGCCTTGGAGACTACGGGGCAGATCACGGATACCAATGGCTTGACGTGGCAAGTCATTTATACGTGAAGCGGGTGTTGAAAGAAAAATATAACCAAGACTTTCCCACGCTTGATGGGTCCGGCTATTTGGTTGCTGGAAAGTTTCTGGACGCGAAGAAACGCTATGCACAAGTGCCCTATGTGGCACCCCACTATGCCGAGATCATCGAGGACAAGATCAAGGGCGACATCAAAGCTGATCCGCTCTGGTACCTCGGGATTCTATGCAAGCGCGCCCGAGACGTTTTCGCCGACATGCCCCCCGTCCGCTTTGCCGTAACGAACCACCACGTCGGCTTCCGCTTCCAGTGGTTCTTCTATCCGTTGACGCTGCTCCTCATGGCGGTCGCCAGAAATCGCCTGTTCGTGAAGCTCTTGCTCTTCTTTCTGCCCTTGTCGATCCCTCCGATCGCCGTGTACTCGAAGGACGGCATGCTCTATACATCTATGTACTACCTGCCGGCGTACGCAACGGCGTGTTTGGCACTCGTCTGCATCCCCCTATGGTGGAAACGACGAAAACGCTTGACGCCGATCGGGGGCTCCCGAAAAACAGTTAGCAACAACCGCCAGCGTTGCCCGATATAGACTGCATGGTGGCCATGCAGCTTGTGATCGCGGAAAAACCCTCAGTTGCGCGCGACCTGGCCCGCGTGCTTGGTGTGCGGGGGGGCGGGCGCAGCCAGTTTGAGGGGGATGGCAAGGTCATCACGTTTTGTGTGGGGCATCTTGTCGAGCTGGACGAGCCAGCCAACTACGACCCCCGGTGGAAGGCCTGGCGCCTGGACACCTTGCCCATGGTGCCGCCCCGGTTTCGCCTGCGACCTGTGACGCAGTCCCGCGAACAGTTCGACGTGGTTCGGACGTTGCTGTGCGACAAACGGTTTGACGAGGTGGTCAACGCCTGCGACGCCGGGCGCGAAGGCGAACTTATTTTCCGCTACGCCTATGATCTGGCGGGCAGCCGGTTGCCGGTCCGGCGCCTGTGGATCTCGTCGATGACCGACGAGGCGATTCGTGATGGGTTCGCGCGGCTTTATCCCGGCGCGAAATACGACAATTTAGCGGACGCGGCCCGGTGCCGATCCGAAGCGGACTGGCTAGTCGGGTTGAACGCGACCCGCGCGGTCACGGTACGACACCGCAAGGGGGCCGATTCGCCGCTTTATTCCATAGGGCGCGTGCAGACGCCCACGCTGGGGTTGATCGTGGGCCGCGAACGGGAAATTCGCGATTTTGTTCCGCGTGATTATTTCGAGGTCAAAGGCGCGTTCACGACCCCGGATGGAAAATCGTTCACCGGGGGGTGGGCCTTCGGTAAGTCGACGCGCCTAGGAAACCAGGCGGCCGCTGACAGCATCGTGTTGCGTGCGAAACAGGATGCCCAGGGACCCCTGGTTGAAAAGGTTGAACAGAAACGCGCCAAAGAGCCCCCCCCCGCGTTGTTTGATCTGACAACGCTGCAAAGGACCGCCAATCGTCGGTTCGGATTGTCCGCCGCCGCCACGCTGGATGTGGCCCAGGCATTGTATGAACGGCACAAGATCCTGACCTATCCCCGTACCGACGCGCGGCACCTGTCGCTGGATCTGAGGGCAGAAATGCCGCGAATTCTGCGCGGCGTTGGTCAGCACCCGCTGTACCGCGGTTTTGTGGATCCCTTGTTGCCCACGCCCCCGGCGGTCGGCAAACGTGTATTCGACGACAGCAAGGTCAGTGACCACCACGCGATCATTCCCACGGGAAAACCCGCACCGGCACAGGGCCTGACCCGGGACGAAGAACGCATCTACGATCTGGTCGTTCGGCGTTTTATCGGCGCGTTCTATCCTGATGCGGAATTTGCTGCGACCGAAGTGGTGGTGCGGGTTGGGGCGGAAAGCGACGCCAAGCCCAAGGCCACGGCGGATCAGATGTTGAATACCGCCCCGCCGCCGCCTGATCGATTTATGGCGCGCGGTCGGGTGCGGCTTGTGCCGGGGTGGCAGGACGTGGCTGGTTTCGGTGATGAACCCGCGCCTGCGGCCCGCACGAAGAAATCAAAAACGAAGGACACAGATGATGCCCCGGAACCCGAGGCGACCTTGCCCGCCGTCAATACCGGCGAACGTCTGACCGGAGTGTTTTCCACCCTTGCCAAACAGACCAAACCGCCGCCCCGTCACACCGAGGCGACGTTGTTGGGGGCGATGGAAACCGCAGGACGTTTTGTGGACGACGATGAACTGCGCGCCGCCATGAAAGACACGGGGCTGGGGACACCCGCAACCCGCGCGGCGATCATCGAAACGTTATTCAAACGGACCTTTGTGATTCGTGATGGTAAGGCCCTTGTACCGACCGACGCGGGGATGGCGTTGATTGATGCGGTTCCCGTGAAAAGTTTGGCATCGCCGGAATTGACGGGCCAATGGGAGGCGCGGCTGCAACGGGTGGCGCGTGGTCAGGACACGCGCGTGGAATTCATGAAGGCCATCGTGGCCTATGTACACCAGGTGGTCGATGCGGTTCGTGGTGAATCAACAGGGGGGGGTCGGCCGGTGGCGCAAACACCGCCCCGGGTGCAAACACAGTCTCGGGCGCAAACCCAGCCCGGCGATTCCTGCCCCCGCTGTCAGCAGGGCCGCATCGTCGCCGGGAAGCAGGGGTGGGGATGTAGCCGCTGGCGCGAAGGATGTGATCTGGTGATCTGGTTCGAGGTCGCCGGCAAGCTTATCACCACAGCCTTGCTGCGCGAACTTCTAAGCCGTGGGGAAACCCAAGTCGCCCCTTTCGCTGCCGCGCCAGGGGGAACGGCGGGATCGGGACGGCTGGTTCTGGATCTGAATGCCCCCCGCACCTCCGGGGCCGCGCGGTTCGAACCGGGCTAGAGAAACTCACATAAGTACGCCGCCGGGGTTTCAGCCTTCACATCGAAACCGCTTTTGGCGGCCACCTCGAAGCTGGTTCCGGCGGCAAAGGCACGGAAGGCCGTAGCGCCTGCGAAACGAACCTGCAGATCGCCGCTGGTAACGGTCATGCGTTCGGCGGCATCGGTGTTGAAATGGAATTCGCCCGGGGCGATCACGCCAACCGTGGCGCGCCGTCCGTTGCGTTCAAATCCCACGCTTTGAACCTGTCCGTCGAAATAATTGTTGTGTGTGAGGGTCGTCATGGGGCCGCATCTTACAGGACCCCACAGCGGTGCAGCGAATTGGAATGACCGGACGTGCGCACTGCGAAATATCCGGGCATAATGGCTGTGATGACGTGTGCACATAGTTGGTTTCTGGCGGCTCTGTTGGTGGTCGCTTCGTGTGTGGATGGGAAGACGGGTGTCCCTTTGTCTGGCAATGACGCCGCTATAACGCCGTCATCCGGGGGCGTGATGCCGACCCCGTCGGCCGCTATGGACAAACCCACTTGGCACGAACACGTGGCGCCGCTTGTGAACAAACATTGTGCGGGCTGTCACCGGACGGGGGGGATTGCCCCCTTTGCTTTAGAGAGTTACGCAACGGCCAAGGTGATGGCGGGCCTGATGGCCGATCGCGCTATGAAGGGGATCATGCCACCGTGGGGCGCGACCGACACCGCGGATTGCAAACCTAGGTTTTCGTGGAAAGACGACATCCGGTTGTCGGACGTGCAAAAAAACCTGCTGCAGCGATGGGCGGATCAGGGTGCCCCTGAAGGTGATCCCGCAAAAGCGATGCCCTTGCCGAAGGTGCTGGGGACTGATTTGCAAGATCGAAACGCACGCACAGTCATGCCCAAACCGTACAAGGTGGCAGGTCGCAAGGACACGTTCCGCTGTTTCGTCATGCCCCAGGAGTTCGACAAAGATGTGTGGCTGACTGGCATTCAGGTGGTGCCGGGCAACAGCCGGGTGGTTCACCATGTGCTGGTTTGGTTGGACGAAGACGGAAAAAGCCGCGCTAAAGATCCAGACGGCAGCGGGTATCCCTGTCAGGCGCATCCGGGGGTTACGCCGGCGGTACACCTGGCGCCTTGGGCCCCAGGGGCCAATCCAGTTGTCATGCCCCAAGGGGTGGGGATGCGGGCGAAGAAAGGATCGAAGATCGTCATCAACATTCACTATCACCCCAGCACAGAGGAACAGATGGACGCGACCAGCGTCGATCTAAAATGGACGACCACGATGACCCCCCTAGAAGGGTTGACGGCGCTGATTGGGAATTTCGACAAGGCCGAAGAAGGGCTGTTGCTGGGACCGGGCGATCGCAATGGAAAACCAGAATTCCGCATTCCCGCCAATGCCAACGAACACACGGAAATCATGCACTGGAAGGCGACCGATGCCCTGGCGTATCCGGTCAAGGTGTTCGGGATTGGAACTCATATGCACTATGTCGGCACCAACATGCGCATCGACGTTGACCGCAGCGCGCGGGCGGGTGGTCCCGGTACAGAGCCGGCCAAAGAATGCCTGATTCAAACCCCGAACTGGGATTTCAACTGGCAACGCGGCTATGCCTACGACACAGCCCTAGACAATGTCCCCACGTTGAAAATGGGTGACGTTTTGAAGTTTCATTGCGAATACAACAATTCGATGGACAACGCGCATGTGCGAAACGCCCTGGCGGAACAGGGTTTGAAAGAACCCCACGACGTGAAACTGGGCGAAGAAACCCTAGATGAAATGTGTCTAGGCGCCTTCGGCATCGCGTTCCCGGCGGGATTTCGCAAGTAGGGGAATTCGCTTCGAACCAGATCCCGTGAATGTTATGAACCGCGGATGTCCTTCCGTGTGTTGCCAACCGTTCTTGTCCGTGCGCCCTTACTTCCTCTGACAGCCCTGTTGAAGGCGGATGAGGCCTTGCGAAACGATGTGCTGGGGCCCACCGCCGTTGAACTGGGCAGCGCGGATTTGGCGGCGGCGGGCGATGCGGGACAGGCGGCCTGGTCCCGGTATGGGCGGCGTGCAGCGTTTCGTCCCACACCTTCGGGGTGGTTGGCGGGGGTGACGTTGGGGCAGATCGGCGATGGCACGCGTGTGGCCACAGGGCCCGCGGTCGGGACACTGTCCCTGTCGTGGGCACGCGCGGCGGCGTGGGGACGGGCCTTGCTGGACGACCCGGGGGTGCGGAAGAACGTGCGCGCGCGTCCCGCCCCGTCGCTGCTGCACGGGCGGGATGGATCTGTCCGCTGGCTGTCAATGCGGGGCGATGCCCTGACCGTGGCCGAGGCTTTTCTGGATGCGCCGACTGACGCCGTGTTGCAGGCCGCGCACAAGGGGGGCGATACCGGGACGCCGTGGTCGCGGTTGCGGGCAGCGGCGCGGGCCGGATTTGCGCTGACCGATGATCCGATCGACGGCCCTGATGAACTTGATCAGTTTCTGCTGTGGATGGTTGATGAGGACGTATTGCACACCGATCTGCGGCCGCCGTTGGTGGGCCGATCGCCGCTTGCCTGGTGCAAGGCAAGGGCGTCAACCCTTTCGGATCTCCACCTTCAGCAGGTGTCGGTTTTCGCCAAGGCGTGCAAGGCGGCGGATCTGAAGGGCGCACAAAAGGCGGCGAAGGACGCCCCGGGATCATGCAAAACGGCGGTTTTGGGCCACTTGGCCTTTCCGCAGGCGCAGGTCCAGGTGGATAGAAGCGTCGTCGAACGTGCGGCCCAGGTGGCCCCGCTTTTGTTTCGTTTGCAGGCGGCGCTGATGCCACCGGTCGCAGAACGACGCGACGATGGCGGTTTGCGCGCGCAGCTCGACGCGATAGCCGATCTGTATGGTGTGGGATCCTACGCGGTGCCGGATCTAGCCACCGGCGCATACGGTCTGCCTTTGGCACAGATCGATGACGTGCGGGATGAAAGGCTGCGGCCCGAACTTCCGGTGGTGGCAGCTCTGACCCAGGCCCTGGTTTCCGCCGCTCGCACAGGACAGATGCAGATCGATGTGGCAGATCTGGATCTGGATGCGTTCTTACCTGCGATCGATCCCCTGCCGTCGTTCGAACTGTTTTTGACACCAACCAAGGACAGCCATGGCTGGTTGTTGGGGCTGCATGGTCCCGCTGGGGCGACCTGGGGGCGTTATGTGCAGGGGCTGGGTGATAAGGCCCATCGAGCCCTTGTGGCGCTTCATCGCGAAGAAACTCGGTCCGATCCCATGATTCAGGCCGTCGATGTCGCGTTTGCTGCGTCGCCGGATCTGGCTGACCTGGGGCAACACCCGCCTGTGCGCGGCCTGACGCTGGCACTTTTGGGCTGGCCCGAAGGCCCTGCCATCGCGGCGTCGCAGGTCCAGGTTGTGATCGATTCGGGGGGCATCAGCCTGCGGGGATCCAGCGGTCCGATTGATCCCCGACCGCTGCACAGGGTTCGATCAACGATGGTGCCCGCCGGTATGTTTCGGCTGCTGGCCGGTTGGTCGTTCACGCGGCAACATGCGCCGTGGGCCTTCACCTGGGGGCCGCTGGCAGATCTGCCGTGGCTGCCCCGGGTTGTTGCGGACGGTTTCGTGGTGGCGCCGCAATCGTGGCGGCTGCCGTTTGGGGATGACGATCCGGCGGCCTTCGCCCAGTGGCGCCAGGATCAGGGCATTCCCCGATGGGTTCAGGTGGGGCAGGGCGATGAACTGCTTCCTGTGGATCTGGACAGTGCTGATGGGGTGCGCGACCTGCGCCGCCATGCTCCGGGACGGGTTTTTGAAATTTGGCCCCCGGTTGACGACGTCCTGGATGCCGATGGCCGCCGCATCGAAATTGTGGCGATGGTGGTCAGCGAACCGGACGAAGACCTGGTGGATCGACCTCCCGCCGGGACTTTGGATAGGGTGCCAACGCCCATCGAACGTCATCAAAAACCGGATCCGTGGGTCAGCTACAAACTGTTCGGACCTCCCGCACGGCAGGACGAAGTTTTAGCGGGGTTGTTGGCTCCGATCATCTACGCAGCGCGGGCCGGGGGACAGATTGATCGTTGGTTTTTTCAGCGTTACGTTGATGGTCCAGGAACCAGGCCACACCTGCGGGTTCGCGCCCGCGGCGTGTCGCCTCGCAAACAGGCGGGGTTCGTGCGCCGGTTGCTGGCCCAGATTGCGATCGGGCGAAACGCTGGGGTGATTGTCGGCGTGGAAACCATGGATTACGTGCCTGAAGACGCGCGGTTTGGGGGCGCCGCGATCATGGACGGTGCCGAACGTTTGTTCGAAGCGGGAAGTGATCTGGCGGTCCAGATTGCGCGCACACGTCTGTCCGACGAATCAGACGCTGACGATCTAGGGGGCGTGATACAGGCGTTTGAATCTCTTGTCCGTGGTGCCGGGCTTGGGAAAAAGGAACGGTTTGCGCTGGCCCGCCGGTTGCGTGCGGCTTACGAACAGCCCTTCGATGATGAATGGCGAAACATGGTCGCTGATGCCTACCGAAAACAGGGCCGTGATCTTCAGGCCGCTGTTCGTGCGGGTGGTGCTGATTCCTGGGCTGCTTTTCAGGACGCCGTCAAACAAATCACAGGGTCCCTGTCAGGGCCCGGACGAAGGGCAAACCGCAACGCCCTGCCGGTTCATCTTCATTTGTTGGCGGTGCGGTTGCTGGGCGCCGATTCGGAACGGGAAGCGCGTGCGTTTGTGCTGTGGGAACGGACGCTCGACAGCCTAGACGCGCGCGGGCTCTGACCCTCGATCCTTGGCCCCCCTAACTTCAGGCGAGCTCAGATCCGGTCGATGATCTAACGCGGGAGTCTATCTCCAACGATGCCGTCTACGAAGATCCTTAACCGGGCGCTGTGTGAACGAAATCCAGAATCGTTCGGGCGGTATCAATTGCTGGGTCGAATTGCCTCTGGTGGGATGGCGGAAATCTATGTAGCGCGATGTGGGGAGGTAGAGGGTCTACAGACCTTGCAGGCTGTCAAACGCATTTTGCCTGTCTACGCCATGGACGAGACTTTTGTTCGTCTTTTCCAGCGCGAGGCGCGCATCCTGCTGTCGCTACAACATGCCAACATAGCCCGCGTGTTCGAGGTGGGGCGGGTTGACGACCACTGGTTCTTGGCAATGGAACTGGTGCAGGGCGAAACCTTGGCGCAGGTCAACCGGGCCTTGCAGGTTCGGGGTCAAGCCTGGGATCCTGACCTGGTTGCGCACATTGGCGCTGAAGTGTCCCAAGCTCTCCATCACGCGCACACGCAGAAGGATTCGGCGGGTCGCCCCCTGGACATCGTTCACCGGGACATCAGCCCCCAAAACATCATGTTGGGGTTTGATGGATCCGTGAAGGTTATCGATTTCGGCATTGCGCGCTGGGAGGCGCCCTTAGAAGAATCGCGGACCAGCGGCATCCGTGGAAAAATGCAGTACGTGTCGCCTGAACAGGCGGGCGGGCGTCGTTTGGACGGGCGATCTGATGAGTTTTCGCTTGGCGCCGTGCTTTATGAACTGCTTGATGGCAGTCGGCTGTTCTATCGTGGCACCACCACCGCCACATTAGAGGCCGTGCGCGACAGCGCCACGCCGCCCTTGCCCCAATTGAACCCAGCCATGAATCGGGCGCTTTTGCGGGCCCTGGAAAAAGATCCTGCGAAACGATTTGCGACGGCTGCCGCATTTGCCCAAGCGTTGGTGCGCGCAACCAATGAATCAGACGCCGTGGGCGCCGAGCATTTATCGGCCTTGGTGTCGTCGTTGTTTCCCGAACGGCTGCGAAGGTGGCGCCAGATTCAGGACATGGCCGCTGTCGGCGTGGGCTTTGCCGAGGAATATGTACCCATCACCAGCGATCACCCTGTGGCACCGGAATCTTTCCTCGATGAAACCCTTTGGGAAGGTGGCGGGCCGCCCGCGTCGATGACGGGTGAACTTTATTCGCCCGAGGCTTCCCTTTCCCGGGTGGGCGCCGAGGGTGAATACGTTGCCACCGCTTCAGTTCCCACCACGAAAACGGCCACCCTGGCCACCCCCCGCCCATCTCATCTTCGGCTAGCTGGCGCTGCGGCCGTCTTGTTGTTGGTGGGCCTAACTGGCGGATTGGTCGTGGGCCCTAGGACCCTGGCCGATCCTGAAGACATTACGCCCGTGGACGTGCGTCCCTACGCCCCGTCGGTAGGCCCGCCCCACTTGCCTCTGGTTCCTGATCCCGCGTGGGAATCCATGCCTATCCCATCCGTCCGCCCCATAAAGGCCCGTCGGATCTCTGCGCGCGGACGTGTTGGCACCAAGCCGCCTGTCACTTCGTTTTCGGCGCCGGCTTCTGCGCCCCGGCGCCGATGATCCGGATGCGCATGTTTCGGAATGCCACTTCGTCGCCGTGATCCTGCAGCAGGATGTGCCCCTTGACGACGTCGCCAAATCCGACCTTGTCCTTGTACTTGCTACCGGCAATCAGGGCCTTCATTGCCGGACTGCTTCGTTCGAACGCAACGGTTTTTTTGCCGTTCAGCCAGTGTTCTATGTGGCCGCCCTGAACAACAATGCGGCCTTCATTCCACGCCCCGACGGGACGGGTTGTTTTTGTAGTTTCGGGCGCTATCAGATCATAAAGCCCCGCGCAGGTGCGATTCCCGTTCAGGCCTGCTTTCGCGTCGGGGTGGCCAACGTCATCCAGCACCTGATATTCAAACCCCAGCCCCGACGATCCATTTTTCACCATGGCTTCATCGACCAAGTACTTCACCCCTGAATTGGCCCCCGGGGTCAGTTTGAATTCGAAGCGAAAATCGAAATTGTCGAATTCATCGACGGTGACGACATCGCCCCCACCTTTTTCACCTTTCTTTTTCCCAAGAGCCCCTTCCTGCACGGCCCATCCCGTAGCGGGAAAACTTTCTTTTTTGAACCCGCGCCACCCCGCGGTGGTTTTTCCATCAAACAATGAACGGAAGCCGGCTTCGGCTGCGAAGGCCGTTTGGCCAACCCCCAGCGACAGCAACAAAAAAAAGACGCACGACCGCAGGACAACTTGCATGGCCGTCAGTTTATGTCGCGTAGGCCCCGTCTTGGGCAGGGGATTTTGTCTGAAAACGATTTGATGATCACAATTTCTTGCGTTGACGCAGGGCCAGCGCCAGATCCCCGGCCGCGTCCTCTGCCCGTCGATCGGCAATCTTCCGTGCCGTGGCCTCCTCGCGTGCCTTGTGTTTGTCCAGGGCCTCCCGCTCCTGTCGGGCATCCTGATGCAGCTTTTGGGCGGCGGTTTCGGCCAGGGTGGCCTCGCGCAGGGGGCCCTCGCGGTGGACCCGGGCGTCGTCCTGCCGCGCCCTGCTCAGGGACCGCAGCCGTTCCAGGTACATGCCGTGTGCGACGCCCTCTTCGCCTTGGCCGGGGGGGGATTGGGCCAGTCTGGCCTTCTCCGCCGTCGCAACCAAAACGGCTTCCTGCGCCGCACGATCATGGGCCTCCTGCCGCAGCGCAACGTGGGCCCGCACCCCGACCGCTTGAGCGACGGTTTCTTCGGCGTCTTTTTCCGCCGCCATGCGGAGGTCCAGGAGGGTTTGCAGCCGAAATGCCATGGTTCCCCCATGAGGATAACGAGATGCTAGGATGACGCACGCATGATCGCTGCTTTGCCAGAGCGCAAGTACCGTATCGAACGGTACCTGGCCGAAGGTGGCATGGGTGCCATCTACCTTGGGAAAAAACTCGGCGCGGGCGGGTTTGAAAAGGAGATTGTCCTCAAACAGCTTTTGCCGGAATTCACGGCGCGACCAGAATTTCGCGACCTGTTCTTTCGCGAGGCCAAGATTTCCGCCTCGCTCGACCATATGAACATCGTCCGAACGTACGACCTTGTCGCGTCCGACGATGCTCTTTTCATCGTCATGGAATATGTCCCAGGGGCCGATCTGCGCACGATTTCCTGGCGGGCCAAACTGGCCCGGAAACCTCTTTCGGTTTCGGCTGTCCTGCACGTCGCCCTGGAAATCTTAGCCGGGCTGTCCTACGCCCACGCCCGCCGGGGTGATGATGGCCAGGCGTTGGGCATCATCCATCGCGATGTGTCTCCGTCGAACATTCTGTGTTCAGGTCACGGCGACGTGAAACTGTCGGACTTCGGCATCGCCAAGGCCGCGACATTTTCGTCGGTTTTTTATCGCGTGCGCGGCAAGGTGGGGTACATGTCGCCCGAACAGGCGCACAACGAACCCCTGGATTCGCGCAGCGATCTGTTTTCGCTGGCGGTTTGCGTGTTTGAAACCTTGACCGGCGAACGATTGTTTACGGGTGACCTTCACACCCCCCCCGAAGTTGTGTACGCCGCCCGGCTGCCGCGGTTGTCGGCCAAACGTCCCGATATACCGTTTGAACTGGAACCCGTGATGGAACGGGCCCTGCACCGACGTCCCGAAGAACGATATCAGGATGCTGCCAGCCTGGCCGAAGCGATTCGCACGGTTGCGCGACACCACGGTCTTTTGTTTTCGGCACCTGCACTGGCCGCTGAACTGCACGCGCTCTTAGGACCCGATCCGGAATCGTGGACCCGCGACGATCAGGTGATGACCCAGACCACCGAAAAATTGCCGTTGCTAGGCGGAAGGCAAGGGCACACAGGATCTCCCGCACCGGTCGGCGCTGGGGCCGTGCCAGGGGCGCCTTTCGCCGGTGGGGCCAGCACGTTGCCCTTGGCGGCTGGCCTTGCCGCATCCCCGCCCCTGCCCGCAGGCCCGATGTTCCCGGTTTCAATCGACGATCCCGATCTCCCAGCGGCCGTTCTGCCGATGGCCGATGCGATGCCATCGCCGGCATCGCCAACCCCCCCCCGCGCCACCCCGCAGATCTCATCCCCTGTGGTTGTCAGTGTCGCCCGCCCGACGCCGCGAACCCTGGCCAGCAGCCGTACGGCGCCCCCATCAGGTCAGTTTCGTGTGCCACCTGCAGCCATTTCCCGGCGTCGCGGTCTTGGGTGGGTGGTGGTGCTGGGATTCATCGTGGGGGTCGCTGTGGCCGTCTTTTGGTCGCAAACCCGATGATCAAATCCCCCACCCGCATCATCAACCCCGACGCGCCGCTGGTCCGGCAATCGGGCCGCGGTCGGTTTCTTATCGTTCGGGGACCTGAAAAAGGCGAAACCTTGGTGTTGGGCCCCGATCCGATGACCGTAGGGTCGGGCCCGGGGGCTGATGTCAGGCTGGCAGACGCCACCATTTCACGTCGGCATTTGCTTATCGTGCCGGGTGAAGCGGGCGTCACCGTTCGTGACCTGGGATCGACGAACGGATCGTTCATCCGGGGGGCTCGATTTCAAGAATTACTTCTGAGTTTCGGCAGCGAGATCCAGATCGGTCAAACCCATCTTAAATATGTTCCCGAAGAAGAAGCCATCGACGTTGAACCTGCCGAAGGGGACAGGTTTGGCGCCGTATTGGGCCGTGAACCCAAGATGCGGCAGTTGTTTCGTTTGCTGGATGAAGTGGCGGCGACTGATGCGACGGTGCTGATCGAAGGTGAAACCGGCACCGGAAAAGAACTGCTGGCGGAAGAAATCCACCGACACAGCCCCCGGCGTGATCGACCCTTTGTCGTGTTTGATTGTGGCGCTGTTCCTCGGGATCTGATCGAATCTGCCCTTTTTGGGCACGTGCGGGGCGCCTTTACCGGCGCCATAGCCGACCGAGAAGGTGCGTTTGCCGAGGCCGATGGGGGGACGTTGTTTCTGGATGAAATCGGAGAACTGGACATCGACATGCAGCCCACGTTGCTGCGTGTGCTGGACAAACGCGCGGTTCGCCCTGTCGGCGGTGCGCGAACCCAAAGCCTATCGGTGCGCATCGTCGCCGCAACCAACCGTGACCTGCGTGAAGAAGTGGGCGCCCGACGGTTTCGCGAGGATCTGTATTATCGGCTGGCCGTATTTCGTATTCAGGTTCCGCCCCTGCGCGATCGCCCCGATGATCTGCCGCCCCTCGTGACCAATTTTGTACGGGAATTCGGCCGCCACCGCCCGCTACAGGTTGAAGCCGCCGATCTGGAACGGCTGCAGCGCCACCCCTGGCCGGGCAACGTGCGCGAGCTGCGCAATGTGATCGAACGTGCCTGCACATTGTCCCACGGGGACACCTTGGAACTTGAAGACTTCGCCGCTGTGGGAGGAACGCCCGGCCCTGCGGCACGCATTGCGGTTGATCTTCCGTTTAAGGAAGCCAAGGCCCGCGTGGTCGACGATTTCGAACGCGTCTATCTAGAAGCACTGCTGACGCAGCACAAAGGCAACCTGTCAGCCGCGTCCCGGTCAGCAGAGGTCGACAGGAAACATCTGCGCGAACTTTTGCGCAAACATGGACTGCGCGAACCTACCGAAGAATAGGGTTGGTGCAGACCCAGCGACCTAGAAGTTCAGCCCGCCTTCGAAAAATACGCGGTAGGTCTGGGCGTTTTCGATGCGAAACCGGCGCCCGGGGCCGTCGACCGTGGTGCCGCCCGAACGGCCATCGGTTAAAAATCGATCCTGTTCGCGTTCCACCCCAACGAGGCCGCGAAAACGAACGTACCGCCCCGCCTGTACATTCAGACCAAAATCCCCGCCAAATACCCCATAACTCGGGCTGCGGGTGATCCCGGGGTTGGGATCTAGGGCCCGGTCTCCGGTCAGATCCCGATCGATGCCAGCCCGACAGGCCCCTTTGTCGGCCGGGCATTTTGATGATCCTGACAGGGGCTCCCACAGCTCGCTTTGGGCAAGCCCGAAAAATCGAAGTTCCACGCGCCCGCGTAATTCTAGGGTCACGCGCTGGCGGGCCGGTAGGTTTTCGTAAATAGCCAATTCGGTTCCGGCTTCAAGGCTGGCCCGTTGTTGCGGACCGCCGAACCCGTTTTGGCCCAGCTTGTATTTGTCGTAGATGCTGCCGCTGGTGGTAGACGGCACGTTGTATGTGACGCCGACATAGGGATCAAAATTAGTAAATCGTCGGGAAAATACCGATGAAAAAACAAACTGATGATATCCCAGTCCCACGCCGGTGTTGGCCTTGGGGCTTTCGATATCAAACCGCATGTCCTGGGCCACCGACAGCCTGGATTCGAACCGAACCAACCAGGTCGGTTTGGTTTCGTCGCGATCCTGATTCATCAGCGCCCATTGCAGCCCTAGCCCCAAGTATTCAAGACCTTTGCGCGTGGGGCCCGAAAACAGCTGGCCTGACGGGCGTTCAAACCGCCGCGCGTGTTCGCTGTCCCATCCGTAAGCTGCGGCCCCGGCCCCTGGTAGGACGCCGTCGCGCAGCGTGCTGGACGTGGATTCGTTCACACACCCGGGGCTGCCAGCACCTGGCATCAACGTGCCACATTCGGACGCGTTGCGATCAAACGACAGGGATCGGTCGTCTGACAGCACCAGGGGCGCGGCAATAAAAATCCCCAGATCGTGAATCAGGCCCATGTCGGCCCTCAACCCCAGCACATTGCGGGTCTGTCGGTAGATAAGGTCGCGCGTTAGGGTGGTCCGTGCTGTGCCGCTGTCTTGCTGTTCTCGCGCCACTTCGGCCGTCCGGGCGTCACGAAAGAAGGCGGCCGACAGATTGACGTCGAGCTTCTTGCCCTCACCGGCGGCCCCGGACACCACCCGGGACACCTCGGCCGCCTGCGCGTCCGCCCCGGCGCCCAGCAGCACCACCATAAAGGCCCGCGCCCCCCACGGCGATCGGCTCTTTTTCTGCACGAACGGAACCCTATCACACCTCGCGTTCATGCGATTCACCTCGGTCGCGAAGGCCCAGTTCCTTCATCTTGGTTTGCAGTCCCTTGCGGGAAATTTTCAAGATCTTGGCCGCTTGGGTGACGTTGCCCCCCGTTTCGTCAAGGGCGCGCTGGATAAGTTCCCTTTCCACCCGTTCGGTTTCGGCCTTCACCGCTTCCTTGAGTGACCCCAGGGATTCGCCACCGATGACGGGGAACGACCCTGAAGGCGTCGGGGACATGGCCGACGTTCGTTCTTCGATGACGGCCAGTGGGCCCATCAGTTCCCCGGGTAGGTCGCCCGGCCTTATCATCGGGCCCTCACAAAACAGCATCGTTCTTTCGATGACGTTTTCAAGTTCGCGGATGTTGCCCGGCCAGTTGTACCCCACCAGGCGCGCCACCGTTTCCGGCTCGCTGCCGGTGATTTGTTTTTTTAACCGGTCATTGAACTTGGCGATGAAGTGATCCACCAGGCTGGGGATGTCTTCGCGGCGATCGCGCAGCGGCGGCAAGTGAATGGGCACCACGTTCAGCCGGTAGTACAAATCTTCGCGAAAATTGCCCCGTGCGACCTCGTTTTGCAGGTCACGGTTGGTGGCCGCGACCAGGCGCACGTCAACCTTGATGGTCTTAATACCTCCCACCCGTTCGAATTCGGATTCCTGCAAGACCCGCAACAGCTTCACCTGCATTTCGACCGGAATTTCACCGATTTCGTCCAAAAACAAGGTCCCGCCGTGGGCCAATTCAAACCGACCGGGTTTGGCCCCCACCGCCCCAGTAAACGCGCCTTTTTCATATCCGAACAGTTCGGATTCCATCAACGTTTCGGGTATGGCGGCGCAGTTGATCTTGATGAACGGCCCGGAATGGCGCAGCGAATTTTCGTGCAAGGCCCGCGCGATCAATTCCTTCCCCGTACCCGATTCGCCGGTGATCAGCACCGTCGATGGTGTGTCGGCAACTTTTTCGATGATCGCGTAGATTTGCCGAATGGGGGCCGAATCCCCGACCAGGCGGAACCGTCCGATGGACGGCGCGTCCTGGGGCCGGGCGTCACCGCGAGCCAGGGCGTGGGTGCGCATCGCCTTGGCGACGGTTTGGCGCAACTGTTCCTGATCGAATGGTTTTTCTATGTAATCAAACGCCCCCAGTTTCACGGCCTCGACCGCGTTTTCGACCGACCCGTGTGCCGTGATCATGACGACCGGGACATCGGGATGTTCAGCGGCCAGCCGTTTTAGTAGCCCCATGCCATCCAATCCGGGCATTTTCAGATCAGTGATGACCGTGTGAATTCCCCTGCCCATCAGCGCCAGGGCCTCTAGGCCGCTTGCCGCGGTGACAACTTCGTAGCCGTCTCGGCGCAGGATCGCCTCCAGCACCCGCCGGATATTCAGCTCGTCGTCCGCAATCAGAACGCGCTTGGCTTCGGATTCCACGCGGCTGTTTTACCCCTAGTTTGGGGTTCGCGCCGCCCCGCGTGCTGCGGTCGTAGATCCCAGACGTCGCTTCTGGTCAGTCCGCGCGTTGGGCGGCCGACAGCCGCCGGGCGCTGGCAATCAGCAGCGTTGCCAATCCTGCCACCAGAGCAAGCCCCCCTAGCAAGGCCCCGATCAGCAGGCCCCGACTGCCTGGCGACACCCGCAAGGGTCCGATAGATGCCAGGGTGGCGCCTCCTGCCTGGGTCCATTCGGGTGCCGCTGTTGTGACGACCGCGACGCGCACCGGATCAAGGCCGGGAACGCCCCCTGCCACCAACTTCTGCACGTCGCTTTCCTTGATGGGGGCCGCCGCCCCATTGCGAATTTTCAACAACACGGCTGCCTGCGCAGCCACCCGGGGCTTGGGATCCAGTGATAACGGATCGGCCTCGCTCAGGACAATATGAACCCGCGCGCTGGCCACGCCCTCAATGGTTTCCAGCGTCCGCTCAAGGTCGTTGCCCAAAGCCTCGACAAACCGGGCGCGCTCTTCAGTGGCTGATGGGACCAGGCTGGGCTGTCCATACATTTCCGCCATGCCCCGGCGTTCACCCCGGGGCAATCCCAACGAACGCAGCAGATCGAGGGCCCGGGGTCCATCTGACGATGAGACGGCGACCACGAACCCAGCTCCGTTGCCTTCTTCTTTCTTTTTTTCCGCGCCGATGGCCGAACGTTCTAAGGCCGACACCACTTCGTTGGCCTGTCTTTCGTCCAGGCCATGCTGAACCGGCACCATACAGCCGACCGCCATCAACGTCGCTGTGATAAGGGCATACGTGGCGAGGGATCGGTTCATGGTGCCGGCAAACGTATCACAGGGCCCGCGGGGGATTCACACCTGGGTCCCCAGGATCTGCTTGATGCCACCTACGACCTTGTCGGTGGTTCGCGAGATGACCTCGACGGTCTGCGAATAACGGAAGACCTGCGCCTGTAGCGCGATCAGTTCGGCCGCGGTGAAGGTTTTTCCCTTTTGGGCGGCGTCAATCAGCGCGTCCAGGCGTTTTTCTGCCTGTAGGGCTTGCGTGGCGCCGCGTTGCCATAGGGGTTGCTCCCCCGGTTTTGGGGCTGTCACGGCCGGGGGCCCGGTCGGAGGGGGGGCAACCGGGGGCGGGGGCCGCAAGGCAGGGGGCGCGCGGGTTTCCCCCATCACCTCAACGAATTTTCGTTCTGGGTTGGGTGGGGATCGGGGCGGGGCCTGTGCGGCTCTGGCTGAGGGCATTTTGGGCACATTCATGAACGGGCATCGGTCGTTGCCCCTGCGAAGTTGCGCCTTCTTTTAGGGCTATTCGCTCTTGGCCAGGGTGCGCCGCAGCAGACCGACAGCTCTTGCATGCAGCCGACACGCCCAAGATCTTGACAGACCCAGCTCGGTTCCAACATCTTCCAGGCTCTTGTCCTCGAAGTAATACAGTTCCATCAGACGGCGTTCCCGTTCCGGCAGCTTCGCAACGGCCGCCCGGATACGATGTTGGGATTCCAGGTTGGTCAGGCTGGTTTCGGCGTTGGCGAACCGGTCGTCAGCTACCTGGCTTGCGGCCTCGATCGACGTGAAATGAATGGTGGCGATGCCGCCCAGGGTTTCGGCAATCGAGGCCAGGGTTTGGGTTGCGTCCTTTGCGGCTTCGGTGACCCGGGCCGGGGTGGGATCAGCGCCCGCTGCGATGATGGCGGCGGTGCGATCATTTTCCGATTGTAGGTATTCGTTGGCCCGTTCTTCGGCGCGGAAACGGGCGTATTCCGTGCGGGAATACCAACCCATTGTTCGCATCCCGTCCAGCATGCCGCCCCGAATCCGGTAATAGGCAAAAGTGACGAACGTGACCCCTTGGTTTGGGTCAAAACGCTGGGCGGCCTCCATCAACCCTTGGTTGCCGTAACCCACGAGGTCATCGAAGTCGGCGGTTTTGCCCAGGGTAAGCTTCAGCTTCCCGGCGATGGCGCGCACCAGGTCCAGGTTCTCAGCAACCAGCCGTTCTGTCTCCGTCATGGGTCCCAGGTCAGGACTACCGCAGGCAGGGCGGGTGTCGTCAAGCGCCAATCGCAAAACCTGGACGACCTGACCCAGACAAAAATGTCGTGGTCGGTGGGGATTTGTGGCGGATAGGGACCTTTGAGCCTCAAAAACCAGCGTTTAGAGCAGGCACGGCACTTGCTGTATGATGCGCCATGACCAGAACGATGCGCCTTGTGATGAGTGCCGCTATGGGGCTATGGGGCTGTGGGGGCTCAGCCACGAATGCGAATGAGTCGTCGGCCCCTGGGCCCAGCGGGACCAGCGCGGCGGGCGACAGGGGCGCGGCTAAGACCATGCCCGGGTCACAAAGCGACCCATCGCTTTCGGCCGGAAGACCGGCTGGGGGTTTGCAGGCGGGGTCGGGAGGCTCTACCGGAGCCGCCGGCTTAGGGCCCTCGCCGGCGGCTTTGCCGCCGCCGCCGCCCGAAAAGGAAGAGACGCGAATTTTTGAGGCCCCCCACGCGGGCGAGCACTTTGTTTACGTCGCCAATGCCAAACGCGACAGCGTGGCCGTCATCGATTCGCGGACCCTGACCATTCGCACAGCACCCGTCGGTGATTCCCCAACGTATTTGCGCACGGTTGCGGGCAAGGATGTCGCGCTTGTCATCAATACCGGAACCCGGGACATCAGCATCCTGCGAACCGACAAAACGGGTGCGACCGTCGTGACCAACGTCCCCGTGGTCGTCGGGGCCAATGCCATCGCGGTTGCTCCCGACGGTCGGCACGCCATCGCCTGGTACGACGTGGGCGCCAAGACCCCCGGGGTTGGCAGCTTTCAGGATGTGTCGCTTATCAAACTCGACGGAGGCAAGGATACGTCGTTCCCCCTGACCGTCGGCTTCAAACCGACCGGGATCGTCTTTGCAAGCGACGGGACCGCTGCGTTTATTGTCACCGAGGACGGCATCTCGATCGTCAAGTTCGCAGATGTTACGGGCCCCACCCGGGCGCGTGTCGTGCGGGTCGGTTCGGGTGCAGCCCTGGTGGGTGAACCGAAGGATGTGTCGGTGACCCCGGATGGCCGGTATGCCGTGGCCCGACGTGAGAACGAAAAACAGACCACATCCGAAATCCTGCTGGTGGATCTGGTGGCGGGCACGACCAAGGCGGTTGATCTAGGTGGCTTCGTCACCGATCTGGACGTGTCTACGGATGGACAGTTTGCCATGGCGGTGATCCGGCGTGACGGAACCTACGTCAAACTTCCAATCCCTGAAGGATTCACCGATGAAATGATGCGCAAACGGCGCAAAATTCCCGGCGAGACCTTTGGTTCGGCAACCCTGAGCAGGGACGGCAAGCGGGCGGTGCTGTACACGACCGCGGATCCCATCGAACGTATGTTGGTGGCTGACCTTGAAGCGGGGACCGAAGTTCCCGTGCGGCTGCGCAAGGCCGTCCGGGCCGTGGCGCTGGCCCCTGATGGCAACACAGCGGTCGTCGTTCACACCAAAGTCATGGGCGACCCGAAGGCGACGGCGGACGTTGAACAAATGATCGATAGATCTTTTGGCTATACCGTTGTGAACCTGAACGACGGCTTCGCCAAACTGCAACTGACTGACACCGAAGTGGGTCCGTTGGCGGTCACCCCGGACGGAACCCGCGCCTTTGTGCTGCTGTCGGATGAATCCAAGGGCATCCGCATTGCGCAGCGGATTCACCTGGCCAGTTTGTTGGTGGACGATTTCGTGATGGGCAGCAAGCCGGTTTCGATATCGGCCCTGGGCAAAGACAGCCGCAAAGTTTTCGTCAGCCAAACCCATCCCGAGGGTCGCCTTAGTTTCATCGATTGGGAAAGCGGCGCCATCGATTCGGTCACAGGATTTGAACTGAATGGAAGGATCGTTCAATGAAGCTTTTGGCGACAACAGGGTTGGTTTCGGGGATCTTTCTGCTGGCCTGCAGCCCTGCGGATCAAAGATATGCACAGCCGTTTCGTCTGTCGGGCCCGGTGGCGCTGGAATCCAGTGTCGCCTATGTCGAATCATCATCGGCGACCTTGTTCATGATCGATCCAGCAGCGGCCACCCTGCGTGCCCGCCGGGTGCTGGTGGGTCAGGATCCCTTGCTGCCGGTGCGCCGCGCGCAACACGATGAAATGATGGTGTTGTGCCGGGGTGAACGTGGGCAGCCTGGTGTTCCCCAGGAATCACCTTCGCTGCGGCTTGTCCCCGCTGACGAAACCAAACCCGTTCGGGTTGTACCGCTCGGCACGCGGTTCAATACCCTATCGCAATCTGATGATGGCCGGTTCGTGCTGGCACATTCAGGCCCAACCCAGGGCGATCTCACGGCCGACCTGCTGCTGAATCCCAACGAAATTGCCATTGTCGATATGGACGCGCCGACGCCCAAGGCGGTGTCCCGCACCGTGCGCAGTTTTGGCAGCGTGCCCCTAGGGGTGACCTTCTCGGGTGAACTGAACCTGCCCGAGGGCCCCCGGCGTTTGGCGGTCGTGCGTTCGCAGGGGTACGTGACCATCATAGATCTAACAAACCCAACGCGAACCGAAATCACGGTTCCTCTGTTGCTACCCGACGATCGGCGGGTGGTGACGCCGACAAAGGTGATCTTCGAATCCAAAGACAAAGAGCCGACGATTTTCGTCCTGGCAAGCGGTGCTGATGACATCTATGCCTTGCGGCTGGTGGCGGTGCCTGCGGCGGAACGCAGCGCGGATGGCAACGATTTTCGCCCTGTGCTTAGCCAACTGGGGGCCGGTCGCGGCCCGGCTGATATGGCCATCTTTGGCGCCGAGGGCCAGCCCCGGTTGTTGGTCGTGTCTGCGGGATCTCAGGACGCGTATGTCATCGATGCACGTTCCAGCCGCAGCACACGCATCCAGCTAGAAGCCCCTGCGAATCGGATTTATCTTTTCGAAGACACAAGCCCTGCGCAGCCCACCAAATCTTTGCCCCGCGCCCTTTTGACCGGGATTGGCACCGAAGCGCGGGTGGTGTCGTTCCTCGATCTTGATCAGATAGAGGATCTCAAGCAGCGCAACCTGGAGACTTCCCGGCCCCTGGCGGCCCCCGCCACGGATCTGCGTTTGTTTCCGTTGCGTGGAGCGGCCGTGTTGTCGCACCAAGGAAAGGGAATAGGGATTGGCCTCAGCGTGATTGACTTGCGCCGCCGGAGTATCTCGCCCTTGGGCAGCCAGTCCCTGCCCGGCGTGGTCGAGGCCCCCGCGCCTTCGGACAAACTGTGGATCGCCGCAAATCCGGGCGCTGGTGGCATACAGGATTCAACCGGTCAGACCATTGGTTACCGGGTTGCGTTTTTGTCCTTGGGCGATTTATCAGGGAAAGAGGTGCGGGTTGACGCCCCCGTGCAGCAGATCCTGCCGCTTGGGCGCAGCCGGGACATGCGATCCCGGGTGATCCTCACCCACCCGTCGCCGGTTGGCTATCTGACCGTACTTGACGGCGAAAGTCCTGATCGAACGACCGCACGGTCTTTACAAGGTTTCTTGCTGGACGATCTGCTTGAACGAGGTGTCAAATGAACCGCCCGCTTCTGACGGCTCTTGGTTTTTCTTTGTTTGCGACGAACGCCGCCTGGGCCGCCTCCCCCGACGCGGCGCTGTCTGATAGGCCGGCCTCCGAACGCATCGGAATCACGGTGTCTCTTGATGCCGAATGGATGCCGGTCTCTGACGGCGGCGCACGTTTGTTCAGCGAGAAAGATACGAACGATGCCCAGGGCATTTCGGCCGCTTTTGACGTCAAACGCATCGGCCAGCGTGGCACCCTTGCCGTCGGGCTGGGAATTCTTGACGATGATTCAACGTCCATCTTCGCCGCCGCCCATCGTGCGTCCTTGGATCTGGACAACTACTACGCGACGGCCAGCTATAGGTTCGCTGTGCGTCCGTGGTTGCAGCCATACGTGTCGGTGGCGGGTGGTGGCACGCATGCCGCCATGACTTTGCGCTTGAATGATGAAACGACCTTAGACGACCACCGATCTTCGCACTGGTCGGTTTTTGGGCGTGCGTCCTTAGGCCTGCGGCTGGCCACACCAACCATCCGCCAGGCCCGCGGCAGTTTGCCCCCCTTCGGCTTTGCATTCTTGGTCGAATACGGATTTCAGGCCGGATCGGCCTTGGCCCTGCGGGCTGATCCCCCGTCCGCTTCAGATGCAAAGATCCGCGAGGACAAGCTGCCCGTGGCAGGCGTTGCCCTAGGTACCCTATCCCGTACCTTCCCATTTTTCCGACTAGGATTCGCCTTGTTATTCTAGCTGTCTTAAATTGGCGGGCCGTCGCCCCGGGCCAAGATGGTGTCGTGGCACAGCCTGGGTTCATGGTCCGGATGGTCCAGGTTGAAATGCAGGCCACGGCTTTCGGATCGGCGGCGCGCGCTTTCGATGATCAGGTTGGCGACCAAGGCCAGGTTGCGCAGTTCCAATAGATCGCCGTTGACCAGAAAATTCCAGTAGTAGTCGCGAATTTCTTCGCGCACGACTTCGATGCGGCGTTTGGCGCGTTCCAGGCGCATGTCTGAGCGCACGATGCCGACGTAGTTCCACATCAGGCGGCGGATTTCGTCCCAGGTGTGGCTGACGACGACGGCTTCGTCCTGCGGGGTGGCTTCCCCCGCATACCAGGGGGTGACGTGCGCGGGGCGATCGGGTGGCAGTTTGGCGACGTCATCGGCGGCGCGCGCGGCAAACACCAAGGCTTCCAGCAGCGAATTGGAGGCCAGTCGACACGCGCCGTGCAGGCCCGTCATGGCCGCCTCGCCAATGGCGTACAGATTGCGCACGTTGCTGCGCCCAAATTCATCAACCACCACACCGCCACAACTGTAGTGCGCCGCCGGCACAACCGGGATGGGCTGTTTGCGCATGTCGATGCCCAATTGCAGGCAGCGCGCGTGAATGTTGGGAAACCGTTCGACCACGAAATCAGGCGACAGGTGGGTCATGTCCAGGCACACATGATCGTCGCCTGTGCGTTTCAATTCGCTGTCGATCGCACGGGCGACGACGTCCCGTGGGGCCAGATCTTTCATCTCGTGGTAACGCCCCATGAACGCGCTGCCGTCGCGCAGGCGCAGGATGCCCCCTTCGCCGCGCAGGGCTTCTGACACCAGAAAAGATTTGGCGTCGGGGTGGTACAGGCAGGTGGGATGAAACTGGAAAAATTCCATGTTGCCAACCCGTGCCCCCACCCGGTAGGCCATCGCAACCCCATCACCGGTCGCCACGTCGGGGTTCGACGTATAAAGGTAGACCTTGCCCGCGCCTCCCGTGGCCAAGACAACCGCGCGTGCGGTGGCCGTTTTCACTTCGTGCGTGCGTTGATCGTACAAATAGGCCCCAAAAACTGCGTTGGGGCCGCCGTATTTGGCCGCCGTCAAAAGGTCGATCGCCATATGATCCTGCACGATGGTGATGCGATCGGCGCGTTCGCGACACCGTTCCAGTAGCGCATTTTGGATCGCGGCCCCGGTCATGTCACGGGCGTGCACGATGCGCCGGGCGGTGTGTCCCCCTTCGCGCCCCAGCACAAATTGCCCATCGGGCTCTCGGTCGAATCCCACGCCCAATTCCGCCAGCCGCTTTATGTGATCAGGCCCTTCGTTCACACACAATTCAACAATGTCCCGGTGGCACAGCCCATCGCCGACCTTCAGGGTGTCATCAATGTGTTTGGCAGCCGAATCATCGGCCCCCAGGACCCCGGCGACGCCCCCTTGTGCGTATTGGGTATTGGCCTCGGTGGGGCTGCGTTTGGTCACGACCGTGACCCGCCCGTGGGCCGAAGCCCGCAGCGCAAAATAAAGGCCCGCAAGCCCCGAACCCAACACCAGGTAGTCCGTTTCGATCACCGGCCAAATCTAGTCCAGCCCCCACCGAAAACCACGGCGACACGAATCCCCAATCAGTGTTACGATCAACGCCCCATGGCAAACCGGCGGGTTTTCCTACTGCTGTTGGTTGTCGCCTTTCCAGCGTCGACCCGGGCGGAGGTGTGGCAGCGGACCCGGTCAGACGGGACGGTCGAATTCACCAATATGCCGCGAACGGGCCAGACCTGGCGTCATGTCAAGGGCCTGGGGCACGGGACCGAAACGCCCCGGGCGGCGATGGCGGCGCCCCCGGCCCGACCGGCGGCCACCGGCCTGCGCGACAGCGTCATTTGGAGCCGAGAGAATGCCGATGGGACGGTTGAATTCACCAACCTTCCGCCGGTTGGGGCCAGGTGGAAGGTGCTGTATCGCATTGGTCCCGGTAAGGCGTCGGCCTTGCGCGGGGTGTCCGACATTGTGCCGCCCCGGGATACATCGTCGGCGCGGTTCGAACGGTTCGACCAGCATGTCCACGACCAGCAGGCGTTTTACGGGATTCCGCCGACGTTTTTGAAGGCGGTTATCAAGACCGAATCGGATTTCGATCCCCATGTGGTGTCGTCAGCGGGTGCCGTCGGGCTGATGCAGCTGATGCCGGGCACCGCCCGGTCGATGGGCGTGACGGACATTTGGGATGCGCGCCAAAACATCATGGGGGGCGCGCGGTATCTGCAAACCCTGGTGCGCCGGTTCTGTCGCACCCAGGTGGGCCGGGACACGGGGGCGGGTTTTGTGTGTTCGCGGGACGAAACCGTGAAGGTGATTGCCGGGTATCACGCGGGACCGGGTGCGGTGGAAAAATACGGCGGGATGCCCCCCTATGAAACCACCCGCGCCTACGTGACGACGGTGTTGGGACGTTTTGACCAGTATCGGTTGCGGGAAACCCAGACCGCCGCTGTGGCGAAGCTGCCGTGATGGGGCCACACTGGTGACCAGGACAACCAGGATAACCCCGTGAGTTTTTTCCCCACTGTCGATGAAGCGTTTGCTGCACACCTGCGACGGGCTGCCGATCTGGTGTCCGCGCGCCGCCTGCCCGAAGCCGAAACTGCGGTATTGCAGGGCCTGGAACTGGCTGCGGGTGATTTGCGCGCCCGCAAACTGCTGGCGTTGATTCGGTTTCGGTTGGGCCGTTTCGACGAGGCGGAAGTCGTGTTGCGGGATCTTTTGATCGAAGCACCCGACGATCCAGCGGTGCATCTGAATCTGGGTCTGGTGGCGCTAAAACTGGATCGATTTGCGGACGCGGCCACGGCACTGCAAACCGCCACGGGGTTGCGGCCCGACGATCGGAGGGCGCTGGGGTACCTGGGGTATGCATGGGCCAAATTGGGCGACCGCGCCCGCGCGGCCGATGCGTTTGCCCGGGCGGGGCAGGACCAACTGGCGGTTGAATTGGGGGCGGATGTGGCAGCGGCAGCGGCGTTGACGGACACATCAGGGGCGGCGGCCTCGCCGGCGGCGCTGCCGGTGTCAGCCTCGGCCCTGGGGGCGCGCCCGGCTGAAGAAGTCAGCGACGAATATTCTGGCCCGCGGACGGCTGTCACCCACGTCGAAACCCTGTCAGGGGCGATGCGCCGGGAACGGCGGCCCGAAAACCCGTTTGAAACACAGGCCGATCCCGTTCTGTCCTTCAACCTGGACACGTTCGCGCTGGAACGTTTGGTGGCCACCGATGTTTCGGCGCCACTTGCTGCGTTTCGCGCGCCGGGGGCGATGACGATCGATGTGTCGGGCGAGGTGCATGCGCGGGCGGATGTGTTGACGGTGGTTGAAGGGGAAGTGCGTATCCTGCCCGCGTTTCGCCGTGAACGTGGGCGATCGACCGCGCTGACGATGGGTGGGGGGCTGGGGACATTTGTCCGGTGTCAGGGGCAGGGCGAGGCCTGGTTATGTCCGACCGCGCCTGGTCGTCAGTTGATGGAACTGCTGCTGGGTGACGATGTTTTGTACCTGCGCAAAGATCTGGTGGCCGCCTTTTCGGGTGATCTGGTCTGGGAGGCGGGCCGCACCCCGCGTGCCGATATTGACCTTTTGCAGTTTCGGGGCACCGGCCGGGTGGTCGTTGAACTGGACGATGGCAATGACATTCTGGCCATTCGCGTGGCTTGTCCCCGGTTTTTTAGGGTGGACCGCAGCCGGGTCGTGGGGTGGATTGGGCGCCTCGTGGTCAGGGGGTTGCGCGACGCGGGCGCTGACGCGTCGCTGACCCATGTCGCATGTGAGGGCGAAGGGGTGCTATTGATCCAGCAGCATGGGAAAACTGGCCGCCCAGTGGACGAACGCCCCCAATCTGGTGACGATGGGGCGGGTCCTGTTGATTCCGGGGGTGTTGATCCTCATCGATAACTTCAGCCCGCTGCGGTCTTTCTTGGCCGGGCTGCTGTATTTGGTGGCGGCGGCGGGGGATGGTCTGGACGGGTATCTGGCGCGTAGCCGGGGCCAGGTCAGTGTGCTGGGAAAATTCCTGGATCCCTTGGCTGACAAATTGATGGTCACCGCGGTGTTGGTATTCATGGTGGGTCTAGGGCGCGTGCCTGCCTGGATCGTGGTCGTCATGATCGCGCGCGATCTGGCTGTGAACGGGTTGCGCAGCCTTGCATCGGCCGAAGGCCTGGTGATAGCCGCCAGCGAAGGCGGCAAGGTGAAGACGGCCTTGCAACTGGTCGCCGTGACCATGCTGCTGATTCATTTTCGTTATCCCGTTTTGGGGATTGATCGTAGCGTTGATTATCACACAGCCGGCATGGGGGTGCTGTACGTGTCCCTGGCGATGACCGTGATTTCGGGCCTCGACTACGGTCGCAAATTTTTCGGGGTATTGCTGGACGGGACCGATCGGCCTTCCGCCCTTTCGTGACCGCGTGATCATTCGGGACGCGACAGGGATGGCTGCGGACCAGGCAGCCCGGGTCGTGCGGGGGCGGTTGCCGCTGTGGTTGTGCCAAGCGGGCCGGGATGGTGTCTCGATAGCCCATGATATTGTGGCTTGCGATCCGGTTGCGGTGGTAAGGGGCGACGATGTCGGGGCGCTGGAACAGGTGTGGCAAGCGGCGCGTGATCGCTGGACGGGCGCGCCTGAAAACGTGCCGGTTGGCATCGGATATTTGTCCTATGATTTGGGGCGACAGGAAGGCCGAGCCCTTGATCATGTGTGGTCAGGGCTGGAATTTCGCTTCTTCGATGCCCTGTGGGTCGGCACGTCGACGTCTGGGACGGGACAAATCTGGGCGGCGACACACGAAGCGGCTGACGCATTGGCGGTGCGTCTTGCGGCCGATCCCGTAGCACTGATGTCGGGGCCTGCCGTGGCGCTGGACGCGCTGGAATCTCCGGCCCAACATGTGGACGGAATTCGGCGCGTGCTTTCGTACATCACGGCGGGCGACGTGTACCAGGTGAATCTGGCGCGGCGGTTGGTCGCGCGCGTGCCCCATGCCGAAGCGACAGGTTTGGCTTTGTTCACGCGGCTGCGGGTTCGCACCCCCGCATCGCATGGGTTGTGGTTCGCCGATCCATCCCGTGGCACGGCCTTGGTGGGCAATTCACCCGAACGTTTTTTGCGGGTCGATGCCGCGGGCGTGCTGCAGACCTGTCCCATCAAGGGCACACGTCCGCGCGGTTTGGCGAATCCTGATCCGGCCATCGACGATCTGGTAGCGTCCACCAAAGATCGGGCCGAACACACCATGATCGTGGACCTGGAACGCAACGATCTGGGCCGGGTATGCCAAACCGGAACCGTTCACGTGGTCGACCTGATGCAGGTCTTGTCGCTGCCAACGGTCCATCACCTGGTATCGACGGTGCAGGGGCGGCTGCGTTGTGGTGTGGGACTTGATGAACTGTTGCGTGCGACGTTTCCGGGGGGGTCGGTCACGGGGGCCCCCAAACGCCGCGCCATGCAGATCATCGACGAACTGGAAACAGCGCCGCGTGGTCCGTATTGCGGGGCCACAGGGTGGTTAGGGGCTGCGGGCGATCTGGATCTGGCGGTTGCGATCCGCACCGGCATGATTGCCAACAACGAACTAACCCTGTGGGTTGGTGGCGGCGTTGTCGCTGATTCAGATCCGGACGCCGAACTGGCTGAAACCAACGCCAAGGCCGCAGCGTTCGCGGCCGCCTTGGGTTCGCCGGTAATTTAGGGCTCAAGCAGTCGCAAGCCCTTGAAGTAGTCGCGAAAATATCCGCGATCTCGCGCCAACAAGCGATCGCAGGTGCATTTGGCGTGAGCCCCAATCAAGAAATCCGCGACAACCCGACGGGACCGATCCTCGGCCCTGCGCGAAAGGTAAGTCCGAAACATTGCGCCCGCCAGCAGCGCGCTTTGACGGGTTGACGGCACAAACGAAAGCCCCCAATCGTCCATAAATTCCACCACGTCATCCCCGCCGCCTGGGAACGCGGGCGCAATTTCTAAAAGGACGATCTCGCAAACCATCAAGGCCCCTTCGTTGACGGCCTTGCGCAAAACCGCCTCTGCCCTATCGGCGTGTTGGGGGTCAGCGGTCAGGATGTCGAGGATGACACTGGAGTCAACCGCGGTCC
>JAYUUT010000070.1:0-3109 GCA_043754455.1 Myxococcales bacterium | reverse complement strand
GGCTTTCCAATCCTTCGGCGGCAAGACCCGTGGTCAATAGGGTCCGTTCAACCGGATAAGGGGGACGTCCCGTCTGCAAGAAGGTTTCTAGATGGTTGACTAGGGGATTAAATTGGTTCCCCAGCGATCCGCTGTTCGGGGCCGTGGGTGTATGAAATAGGGTCGATAGGGGATCCCGCCGGCCCTGTAGCGCGGCCGCGAAACTAAGATCCGATACAAGGCCAGAACACAACAAGATGGTGCCGCGAAGGCCGTCGGTGTATTCGCAATGGTAGGCGATGGGATCGCGAAGTTGTTCGCGCCACGGGGCGTGTTCGTCGTCGTCGTCGTTATTGACGGCGGGTGGTGGGGCGCTGAGGGTCAGGCTGCGGGTCAACGCCGCCCGCATCAGATCGCGGGACCACAGCCCATCTTCATGGGCCCGAAAAAACGCCTCGCCCGAAAACGCCTGAATGCGCCGCACGCCCTGTTCCCCGCCGCGCCGCCGTTCCACCATCGCCGCCATCGCCTCGAAGGCATGAAAATCACTTCCATCAAATGGGTTGTGCGCCACGCAGACGGCCTCGCGCAGTTCAGCCCCGTAGGGAATATCGATGGACGGCAGGCGGGCGGCCACGGGGACAAACGATCCGGCCATCAACGGGATGCCCATCGCTTGCGCGTCGTCGTACATATCGCGCGCCCGCTCCCAGCTCCACGACAGGTGTTTGTCGATGAACACGGGCACCGTACGTTCACATAAGCGAAAAATCTTCACCACTTCGTTAAAAAATTCGTAGCGGGGGTACAGGATCTGATTGCGATCGTTTTTGGGATAACGCCCCCCTTCCGCGATGATCAGCACGCCATCAACCGCCAAGGTGTTTCGCCCTTCCAGCAGGGCTTCGGCGATGGTGGGGACCATGCGCATGTGGGGATGGCGCCGGATCCGTTCGCTGGCCAGCCCCCCGGTGGTCGGCTGATCCACATACAGCGCTACGACATCAATCGACGGGTGGTGATGGGTCCCTTGCCACCCATAACCGTCCAGCAGACGATCAACGATTTGCTGGGCGTGGCCGTATTTGTAATACGCTGAACACAACACAGCGACGCGCGGGCGTGCCACATGACGCCCCGACTTCGCCGCCAAAGGCGACGTCCCCGCAAAGGCCAGCAGCTCGCGCCGCGAAACGGTCACGGCTTCTCATATCACGGGCCCTCGGGTTCAAAGCCTTGAGAAAAAGGCCCAGATGGCGTCGGTGGCGAAAGCCGGCCAGATATGTCCCCCCGTAAAAGCACACCACTGCACAGGAAACCCCGGTTTACAGCCGTCATAGGCCACACAGGGTGTGGGGGTGGTGGCCACAGCAGGCGTGGAGGGGCAGTCGTTGCGGCCACGCCAGAAATCCCGTCCCGCAATCCCGGTTTTGATGGCGATGTTGTCGTCCTGTTCCCCGTGGGCGATCCAGGCGGCGACATTGCCAACGCAGTTGTTCATTTCCCGCGGGCCCCCAGAAATCGGCGCGATGCCCCGGATGATGTTGCCGCGCTGGCATCCCAGGGTGTGTGACCAAAAGGCCCCCGACGAATGGCCGGTGGAAAAAATATGGCCCTTGTCGAAACAAGCCCGGGTTTCGATCCAGGCCATCATGGCGTCGAAGAAGGCCAGATCGTCGGGCGCATCCCGCATCCACGTCGTCGCGCCGGTTTTGTCGAAAATCAGGGCATCGGGCATCATCAAAACGGCCTTGTCGCCCCAGGATTTGCGGATGTTGCCGTAATTTTTGCTGTCAAACGCCGCAGAACTGCCGCCCGCGCCGTGCCACAAATACACCAGTGGATGGGGGTGCAGCGTATCTGTGGTTGCGGGAATGCGAACAATGAAGTTACGCATTTTCCCGTTGACGACGATGGTTTGGGGTCCGTCCTCTTTCGCCGGGGACATGCCACACGCGTGGCTGGGCCCACCCGCCATGACGACGGGGGCGGGAGGCGCGGCAACATCAGCGTTTTTTGCCGCCGCATCGACCATGACGTTCGAAGCAGGTGTTGTCGCCGCATCGACCATCATGGTCGAAGCCGGTGTTGTCGCCGGGGGCATGGGGGTGGACGAGGACGGCGATGAGCCACAGGCCCCAAGGCCACCCATCAGCAGCAAACCCCATGACCGAAATCCCGAGGGTATGGAAAACCACATCAGGAGATTCTAATCCAGCGCGGCGCATTGTCGGGAACAGGCCTTCGTCTGGGCCCATAAATGCTATCGCTGATGACATGTCGCAGTATGACTGCTTGACCGAGGAGGAGCGTTGTGACATTGCGTCGTGCACTCAACGTGCCCAGCACAGGATTCAAAGACATGTTGCTCTGCATCCCACCTTGTGGTGATGACGCCGATTTCGAAAGGTGCGATGACCTAGGGATATCGCCCGCACCGGTGTCCCGACGATCAATCTTTTTGTACCCTTATGCCCATGATGTGGAAAATTTCGACGGCCCTGACGGCGGCCTGCGTTGTCCTGGGTTGCGGGACCTCGGCGAAGGATCCACCCGCCGCTTTTGATTTGGACGCATCCACGGACCTGGGGGCCTTGTCGGCCTGCCCGTCCGAAGGTGAATGCCGTCACGATTTGCTGCCGGCTGACCACGTGGCCAATCTCAAGGGTGTGGTTCACAATTCGAACCCGCCATCGTCGGGAAACCATTGCGGATCTTGGGGGCAATACGCCGTTTTTGGACCGCCGCGGCCGCTGCCCCGCTGCAACTACATTCACAATCTGGAACATGGTGCTGTGGTGCTTCTGTACAACTGCCCTGGCGGCTGCCCCGACGTCGTGTCTGATCTGCGCGCGCTGATCGCCGCGGCTACCGATCCTGACGGCTGTGCAAAAAAACGTTTCATCCTGACCCCTGATGCGGATCTGGACACCAAGGTTGCGGCGGCCGCCTGGGGCTTCACCTGGCGATCGGCCACCCTAGACGCCGCCGCCCGCACATCACTTGCGACCTTCATGGCCGCGCACATAGGTTCCCGGGGCCTGTCTGAAGAAGCCCGTGTTTGCAGCGACGGCAGCGTCGAACCTTAACGCCTAGTGCACTGTCTTCGAAATAGCGTCAAAGCGGAGGC
>JAYUUT010000069.1:0-12158 GCA_043754455.1 Myxococcales bacterium | reverse complement strand
CGCGCCGGATCCCTGGTTGGAACGCCACGTTATATGGCACCAGAACAACTGCTGGCGCGTCCGGTGGACGCCCGCGCCGACATCTATTCATTCGGCGTGCTCCTATTCGAAATGCTGACCGCCGAACGCCTGTTCCCACAGGCTGAGTTGCTGGATTTCATGACCATGGTGGTCAAGGATCCGCCGCGCCCAGCGCGCCAAGTGCGCCCCGATGTCCCCGAATGGTTAGAAACATTGGTGCTGCGATGCCTTGAAAAAGTGCCTGAATTCAGACCCCAACAGATGATCGAGGTGGTCGAAGCGTTGACCGTGGGCGCGCAGACACTATCAGGGCCCAACAGCTCGACGGGCCTGCCCTCGATGGGCGAAGTCCGCCCGGGGGGAGGCGTCCCGACGGGCGTCGATTTCGCCTCGATGGTGTCCCCAGGACCCCGAACGACGGGGAGCATCGCGGTCACCATATCGCCGCGGCCGGCCCCCCTGCCCGGCACATCCGGTCCGATGCCGACCCTTGTGCTCGCGCCCTTAAAACCCCCAAGGGCCACCACCAGCTCACCGACTGCGCCAGAGATTACAAAGAAGCCCTCGCGCCCTGTCAGCACTGAAAGCCGCAAGGTGCCTGCCGGGCCAACTGTGATGCCGCAAAAAGCCAGGCGGGCCACGCTGGCGGCGTATCCCCTTATGCATCGTCGTTCCACTGCGCTGCAGATCATCGTGACCTTTTGCCTCGTGGTTGCGGCGTTGGGCGGCGCCTTCTGGTTCTTCGCGGTCTATCAGCCGCGGATGCATGCGGGCCTGGGACAGGTTGTCCGTCGACCCGACGCGGGCCAGTCGGTAACACTGAACTTTGACTCCAGTCCGGCCGGTGCCGACATCGTCCGCACGGTCGACCAACATCGAATCGGCGTCACCCCGTTTCGCTACACCCATGCCGTGGATGGCTCACGCGAAGAATTCACCTTTAGGCTTAAGGGGCACGCGGACGCCCGGTCGTCCTTTTCTTTCGGCGCGGCGGGTGAACACCACCTGCTGGTGTCGCTGACCCGCAAATCGCCTGGACAGCGCGCGGTCCCCTCCCAAGAAGCCCGAAGGGGCACAAAAATCCCCAGGGTTGAGGAAAGCACCGAAGCCCCAAAGCCCGTGTCCCCCGCCCCTCCCGCGCCCCAGAAGCCTCCCGTTGCTGCGCCCAATCCTACTGTCGCGCCCGATGATCTGAACCTAGAGAATCCCGAGCCCCTGCTGCAGCGAACCCGGGTCAAACGTCTGGGGGGCCGATAATTCTTGTCTCCCTGTTCCAGGTGCTTACCTCCCAATCAAGGCGAGGGAGCACATGCGACTCGAAAAATTCACCACCAAAGCCCAGGAAGCCCTGCAGGCGGCCCGAAACGAAGCGGATCGGCGCAACCATCAGGAACTGGCCCCGGAACACGTTTTGTTTGCGCTGGTTTCGCAGGAAGACGGGGTGACCCCGGCACTGCTGCGGAAACTTGGGTTGGATCCAGAAGCCATTAAGACCCAGGTTACGGCCGCGCTGGACGAACAGCCCCAGGTCAAAGGTGCCACTGCCGAAATTTATATTGGACGCCGACTGAAGGATCTGCTTGACGAGGCCACCCGGCAAGCCCAGGAATTCAAAGATGACTATGTGTCCAGCGAACACCTGCTGCTGGCCCTTGGCGCAAAAGATCTAGGTCCGGCCTCAAGGGTCCTTAAGGATGCGGGGGTGAAACGCGATGCGCTTTTTAAGGCCCTAGCCGATGTGCGGGGCACCCAGCGCGTGACCGATCCCGAGGCCGAAGGGCGGTACCAGTCCTTAAACAAATATACCCGCGACCTAACCGCGGTCGCCCGCCAAGGCAAGCTGGATCCCGTCATTGGACGTGACGAAGAAGTCCGCCGCTGCATTCAGGTGCTGTCGCGGAGGACCAAAAACAATCCGGTTCTTATCGGCGAACCCGGCGTCGGGAAGACCGCCATCGTCGAAGGCATCGCCCAGCGAATCGTCGCCGGCGACGTACCTGAATCGCTAAAGGAAAAACGAATTTTGTCCCTGGACCTTGGGGCCTTGATTGCCGGTACGAAATTCCGAGGGGAATTCGAGGATCGGCTCAAGGCCGTGTTGAAAGAAATCGCTGCCGCCCAGGGCGACGTCATTCTGTTCATTGATGAACTACATACCTTGGTCGGGGCCGGGGCCGCAGAAGGGGCCGTGGACGCCGCAAATATGCTGAAACCCGCATTGGCGCGGGGTGAACTTCGTTGCGTTGGCGCCACAACGCTGGATGAGTTCCGGAAACACATCGAAAAGGACAAGGCCCTAGAACGACGGTTCCAGCCAGTTTTCGTCGAGGAACCTTCCCAGGAAGATGCCGTTGGTATTCTCCGCGGGCTGAAAGAACGCTACGAAGTTCACCACGGCATTCGCATCCGGGACGGGGCCTTGGTCGCCGCCGTGAGGTTGTCCAGTCGGTATATTAGTGGGCGCCAGTTGCCCGACAAGGCCATCGATCTGGTTGATGAAGCTGCCAGCCGGTTGAAGATTCAGATCGATTCGTTGCCCGAACCCATCGATCAACTGGAACGGAAACTGATTTCTCTGGCTATCGAACAATCAGCGCTGGGCAAGGAAACCGACCCCACGTCCGTCAAACGACTGGCCGAAGTCGAGGCCGAAGTGGGCGAATTGCGCGAACGTTCCGCTACCATGAAGGCGCGTTGGCAAAAAGAAAAACAGGTCATCGGTGACCTGCGCAAACTCAAGGAAGATATTGAATCGACCAAAACCGATGCCGAAATCGCCCAGCGGACAGGCGATTTCAACAAAGCCGGCGAACTGCGTTTCGGCCGCCTGCCCGACCTAGAAAAACAGTTGGCGTCACGCAACGAAGAGCTGAAGGTTGCCCAGAAGACCAGCCAGTTTCTGCGCGAAGAGGTAACCGAGGAAGACATCGCCGCCGTGATTTCGAAATGGACAGGGATCCCCGTCGACAAGATGTTGGAGGGCGAACAGTCGCGGCTATCCAATATGGAGGATCGTCTGCACCAACGGGTCATCGGCCAGGATAAAGCCGTCGAAGCCATATCGAACGCTGTGCGCCGATCACGGGCAGGGCTGCAGGATCCCAACCGGCCGATTGGATCGTTCATTTTCTTGGGCCCAACGGGCGTCGGAAAGACCGAACTAGGGCGGGCGCTGGCTGACTTTCTCTTCGATGATGAAACCCACATGGTTCGCATCGACATGTCCGAATATATGGAAAAACATGCCGTGTCTCGCCTGGTTGGTGCCCCTCCGGGGTACGTGGGCTACGATGAAGGTGGCCAGTTGACCGAGGCCGTACGGCGGCGCCCTTACGCCGTAGTCCTGTTCGACGAAATTGAGAAAGCCCACCCAGACGTGTTCAACATATTGCTGCAAGTGCTGGACGATGGCCGCCTGACGGACGGGCACGGACGTACGGTGGATTTTCGCAACACCGTGATCATCATGACGTCCAACATCGGCAGCCACCTGATAGCCGAAGGGGCCGACGAAGATCGGATTTTGGAAGAACTGCGACGATCCTTCCGGCCAGAATTCCTAAACCGCGTGGACGAAATCGTTAGTTTTCACCGTTTGGGACGCAATGAAATCGACCGCATTGTCGACATACAACTTGACCGGTTCCGGGGGCTGTTAAAGGACAAAGATCTATCTATTGAACTGACGCCCGAAGCCCGGACGCTGCTGGGTGACCGGGGCTACGACCCGGTTTACGGGGCCAGACCCCTAAAACGCGCCATCATGCGCTACCTGCAAGATCCCCTGGCCCGCCAAATTATCAAGGGCACATTCAGTCCTGGCGATACCATTGTCGTGACCAAAGATGGCGACTCCCTTGGATTCGGCCACCGCCGCACGGAGGCGGTCGCGGCCTTCAACTAGACAACGATTCGTTCCATGAAAGACCTCTACACAATCCTGGGTATTCCCGAAACTGCTGACGAAGACGCCATCAAGAAGGCGTACCGGCGGTTGGCGAAGGAAAATCACCCCGACGCCACCGGCGGCGATAAAAAGAAAACCGAACGGTTCAAAGAGGTAAACGACGCCAACGCCGTATTGGGCGATCCCAAAAAACGTTCGGAGTACGACCGGCTGCGCAGAACCCCGATGGGCGCCGACGGAATGCCCCAAGGGTTCGACCCCGACATGTTCGCACAGGTTTTTGGCGGCGGCGGGTTTCCCCCCGGGTCACGGGTCAGAATGCCGAATCAGGGGGCTGACCTCAGCGATCTTTTCGCCAGCCTTTTTGGCGGCGCGGGGGGCAATGCCGGATTCGCCAGGGGGGGGACTGCGCGCGGACAGGACACGTCGGCCTCCCTGGACCTAGATTTTCGCGACGCGGCCCTAGGAACCCGAAAAACCATTCGCACCAGTCGCGGCGAAACCGTGGACGTCCAGATTCCCGCTGGGGTTGAAACCGGGGCCAGGCTGCGCGTGGCGGGGCATGGAGGGGCCGGGCCAAGGGGCGGCGCGCCAGGTGACCTTATACTGGACCTTCAGATCAGGCCGGATCCGGTACTTCGGCGCAATGGCCAGGATGTCGAATTGGAGCTTCCGCTCACCGTTGCAGAAGCCATCCTAGGCACCAAGGTCGACGTTCCCACGATTGATGGCCCGGTTAAAGTCAGCGTTCCCGCTGGCACCTCCAGCGGCGCCCGGTTACGCCTACGGGGCCGCGGCATCAAACAGGCCGACGGGGTCCGCGGCGACCAGATATGCCTAATCGCTATTGTGGTGCCAAAAATCGATTCCGACGACGAAGAAACCCGAAAACTAGTGGAAGATTTGGATAAGCGTGTGCGGAACCTACATGGCGGCGTAAACGCCGCGAAAGTGCGCACATTTTGACCCTAATGTCTCCTTTCCACTGCCGCGAAGGCATTGGGCCTTGCCCTTTACGAAACGCGCATTTAACTTGATCCCGGAAGGACCAGCATGACGATCGAACACCCGAAGACGTTGCCACTTTTGTCGCTTCGTAACCTGGTGCTGTTCCCCGGCGCCGTGATGCCCGTCGAGATTGGCAGGGCCAGCTCGTTGCGCCTCATTGAAAGCCTAGGGGGAAAAGGCGCCCATTTGTTGGTCGGCACCCAAAAGGATGCCGACATCGAGGAGCCTGCGGGCAGTGATTTGTATGGAATTGCCGTCGAAGGCGAGGTCATACGCGTCGTCAAGGCGGCCGAAAGCCGCATGACCGCTGTCCTCCGGGGCATCGAACGTCGACGGATCACAGCGATCGTCGATGAAAAGCCCTTCATCACAGCCACCTACGAACCGCTTCAGGAAATCCGAAAGGATCCTATCGAAATCGATGGATTGGGCATGGCGGTTTACGACGTGGCCAAACAGCTCATATCGATCTCGCCTGACATCCCAGACGAAGCGGCACAGATCCTGGATCAGAACAAGGATCCGGCGCGCCTAGGCGACATCGTGGCCGCAACGGTTGACCTGTCGTCCGAAGAAAGGGCCTCGCTGCTGGTTGAAATTGACGTGGCCGAACGTCTTCGCCGCCTGCTGGTGCTGCTGCAGCGGAAGGTCGAACTTATCAAGGTCAAACAGAAGATCGACACGCAGGTGCGGGAGGAATTCTCTAAGCACCAGCGCGAGGCCGTCTTGCGCCAGAAGCTAAAGGCGATTCAGGACGAACTGGGAGAAGGCGACGACTCCAGCGATCTGGATCAGTTCGAGGAAAAACTGAAGTCGGCGGAAATGCCGGAGGAGGTGGTTAAGGTGGCGAAGAAGCAGCTTGACAGGCTGCGCCAAATGCCACAGTCCTCGGCCGAATACACAGTCCAGCGGACGTATCTTGAATGGCTGTGTGAATTGCCCTGGGCCAAACACACGGTCGATACTTTGGACCTGGATTCAGCTCGAAAGATCCTGGATCACGACCACTACGACCTGCAAAAGGTGAAGAAGCGGATCCTGGAATACCTGGCGGTGCGCAAACTGGCGCCCGGTAAAAAGGGCCCCATTCTGTGTTTGGCAGGCCCGCCCGGCGTGGGAAAAACTTCATTGGGACGGTCGATTGCGAAATCCCTGTCCCGTGAATTTATTCGCATTTCGTTGGGGGGCGTTCGGGACGAGGCTGAGATTCGTGGGCATCGGCGCACGTATATTGGTGCCCTACCCGGTCGGATTGTGCAGGGCATGAGGCGGGTGGCAACACGTAACCCGGTCTTCGTTCTGGATGAAATCGACAAGTTGGGATCAGACTTCCGGGGTGACCCGGCAGCAGCCTTGCTGGAGGTCCTTGATCCGGAACAAAATCATTCGTTTAGCGATCATTATCTAGAAGTGTCTTTCGACCTGTCGCAGGTCATTTTTATCGCGACCGCGAACAATCTGGACACCATCCCCCCGGCCTTGTTGGATCGAATGGAGGTCCTAGAGATCCCCGGGTACACGATGGAGGAGAAGCTGGAAATCTCCCGACGGCACCTGGTGCCCAAACAGGTTTCTGAGCATGGCCTGACCACCGAACAGGTGTCGTTCAATGATGAGGCGATTCAGGCGGTCATCGAGCAATATACCCGCGAGGCCGGGGTTCGAAATCTGGAACGCGAAATGGCGAACGTCATTCGTGGGGTTGCGGTGAAGGTGGCCGAAAGCGAACCTTACGATCCGAAGATCACCCCGGCTCGGGTGGCGGAGATCATTGGTCCCCAGAAATATTTCTCGGAAGTGGCCGAACGAACCGAAGTTCCAGGTGTTTCGACCGGGATGGCCTGGACACCATCAGGCGGGGACATTCTGTTCATCGAGGCGTCGTTTATGCCGGGCAAAGGCATGCTGATCCTCAGCGGCCATCTGGGCGATGTCATGAAAGAATCGGCCCGGGCAGCCCTTTCCTGGGTGCGAACACATGTCGACGAACTGAACATCACAGCGGATTTCGAGAAAATCGATATTCATTTGCACGTGCCGGCGGGCGGGGTTTCGAAGGACGGTCCTTCAGCCGGGGTCGCGATCACGTCAGCCTTGGTATCGCTTTTGACCGGGCGACGGGTCCGCGGTGACGTCGCCATGACGGGCGAGATCACTTTGCGGGGCAGCGTGTTGCCCGTGGGCGGCATCAAGGAAAAGGTCCTGGCGGCCCACCGCGCCGGGATCAAGCGCATCATCCTTCCTGAACGCAACAAGAAGGATCTGGTCGATATCCCAGACAGCACGAAAAAAGATGTCGAACTCATGTTCGTGTCCAAAATCCGTGAGGCCCTCGACCTAAACCTGGAAGCCGTCCAAGTGGTGGTCGCGGGGCCGGATGATGGGCCGAAGCCCGAAAGCGCCGCCCAGGCCTGACATCAAGCCTGCTGACCTGCGCAGGTCAGCACAAGGCCACCAGGTCCAGAGGCACATTGACCATGTAGGTCGGCCGCTCGGCCTGCAGGGCAGCGGCGTCTGAATATCCCCACAGGGCGGCGGCAGTGGCAACCCCCGCTGCGCGTCCCACCGCCACGTCGGGTAGGCCGTCGCCTACCATCAGGGTGCGAGCGGGTGCGACCCCGAACCGCGTGCACAGCGATAGCAGGGATTTAGGGTCGGGCTTCCTGGGATAGCCGTCACCATCACCAATAACTGCCGCAAATACAAACGGAGCGGCTGCCGCGGCCAACAACCCGCGGGCCACATCCCCCGGCTTGTTCGTCAGAACGCAAACCGTCGTGCCCGGGCGCCCGGCCAGGTGGGTCAGGACCTGTGCAACGCCGGGGAACAGTTGTGCGGCAATGCAGGGATGGGCCTCGTAGAACCGACGAACGTCATCGGCCAGTTCCACCGCCGTGGTGGCAAGCGGCCTTGGTTGCAGTGACAGGGCCCGTTGGCACAAACTGACAACACCGTAGCCAACCAGGGTTCGGACCACCTCAACAGGGACGGTTTGCCCACCATTTATCGTGACAGCGCGGTTCAGCGCTCCCGCAATGTCCACAAGCGAATCCACCAAGGTTCCGTCCAGGTCGAAAACAAATAGGTCGTAGGCCACCGCAATCTCGTAGCGCGTGCAGGTGGAAGGGTCAAAGTCATATCCAGAGTGCTAGAATCAATAGGTCCGATGCCGCAAGACCCCGAGACCCAAAGCGGCCTTCCCCTGCGAGCCGTCTATACCGAAGAGGATCTTTGCGGCGGATGGACCCCAGAATCGCAGTTGGGTCTTCCGGGCATGTTCCCCTTCACACGGGGTCCCCACGCGACCATGTACCGTGGTCGCCCGTGGACCATGCGCATGTTCTCGGGATTCGGCACGCCGACGGACACCAACGCCCGATTTAGATTCCTCCTGGATCAAGGCCAAACCGGTTTGTCCACAGCGTTCGATATGCCGACGTTGATGGGGTACGACCCGGATCACCCGTTGTGTCTGGGAGAGGTCGGGCGCGAGGGCGTGTCAGTTGCGTGCCTTGACGACATGGCCACCCTGTTCGAAGGTATTCCCCTTCAGAAGGTCAGCACGTCGTTCACCGTCAACGCATCCGCCGTGGTCATTCTGGCGTTTTATCAGGTGCTAGCAGAACGCCGAGGCATCGATCCCGCAGTTTTGCAGGGAACGATCCAGAACGACATGTTCAAGGAATTTATCGCCCAAAAGGAATGGATCTGCGGCCTGCGCCCCCACCTGCGCATCGTGCGTGACATGCTGGTTCATTGTTCCCGGCACCTGCCGCGATGGAACACCATCAGCATCAGCGGGTATCACATCCGCGAGGCCGGGGCAACGGCCGTTCAGGAACTGGCGTTCACCTTGGCGGATGGAATTGGGTACGTCGAATTGGGGCGCGACGCGGGCCTCGATGTTGACGAATTTGCACCCCGACTTTCATTTTTTTGGGATTTGGGAAACGAACTATTTGAAGAGGTCGCAAAACTCCGGGCGGCGCGGCGGATGTGGGCCCGAATCATGCGGGATCGTTTCGGCGCCAAAAATCCGAAATCGTGGCTGCTTCGGGCGCACGCCCAGACATCGGGGGCGTCCCTGGTCGCGCCGCAGCCCCTAAACAACGTCGTGCGAACGACGGTTCAGGCGTTGGCGGGTATCCTGGGCGGCGTTCAATCCCTTCACACCAACAGTTTCGATGAAACCTACGGGCTGCCCACCGAACAGGCGGCCGAACTGGCGCTGCGAACCCAGCAGATCTTGGCCGATGAATCGGGCGTCCCCGTGGTGGCAGATCCATTGGGAGGCAGTTATTTCGTCGAACGACTGACGGACGACATGGAGGCCGCTGCCACGCGGTATCTGGACCAGATCGAGGCCTTGGGCGGGATCACGCGCGCCGTCGAGCAGGGTTTTCCGCAGCGCGAAATCGGTGCAGCGGCCTATGCCCACGAACGGCTCGTCCAAGACGGGACCCGCAAGGTGGTGGGCGTTAATAAGTACCTTCGCGCAGCGCAGGAACCAATTCCAACCTTCCGGGTGGATCACACCGTCGAACGTGGTCAAATAGAACGTTTACATGCCCTTCGCACCCGGCGAAATGCTGCCAAGGTCGTATCAGGACTGGACGGCGTGCGCCGCGCATGCGAAAGCGACGGCAACATCATGGAAGCCGTGATCGCCGCGGTCCGCGTTGACGCAACGATTGGCGAAGTGTGTCATGTCTTCCGCGAGGTTTTCGGCGAACACCGCGATCCCGCCTACATCTGATAAGAGAGCCAAGGAGAACAATCCCCCCCATGCCATCACCCAGCGTCGGCCAAGACATCGAAGACACCTGTTCGCGCTGCGGGGACACCTGGCATGTCGTGATGGCCAAACTTGGCGAACGCATCGCCAAGGTGGTCTGCAAACGCTGTGGCAGCCAGCACAACTACCGCGGCCCGGGAGGCCCGACGGCCGCGGAAACCGCCGCAGCAGGTACCCCGTCCACGTTTGGGCGGCGCACGATCCCGCGTCGAAAGGCCAAACGGCCCCAAGAATCGGAGACACCGACGCCTACCTTCGATCCGAACAAACCACCGCGCACCTATGCCCCCCGCGACGGATATGCGCCGGGGGAACGCCTGATTCACCCCACCTTCGGAACCGGAGTGGTGGCGTCCATTCCTGGGCCTGGAAAGGTCGAGGTCGTGTTTCCAAGCGGTGCCCGGACGTTGGCATGTGCCAAGGCCGAATCGACGCTCAGCCGCCCCGTCAACGTGGACCACGCACCCATCGGCGACCGGCCGCCCGACAAACCCCTTTAGTTGAAAAAACCAGGAGGAATGACCGGCGACAGGGTGATTTCCTTGATCGTCAACTCGCCCGCGGCCGCCCCTGATGACAGCACCCGGAATGGGAACATCAGCCCACCTGGAATCGCGCGATAATCCGAGACAGTCTCGACGCGGGGGTAGCCAATCTCGTCAGTCGATTCCAGATGATCCAAGCGGTGAGTCCCCGCATCGAAATAAAAAGCCGTCCAATCACCTCCGGGTAGGCGAACCAAAACGCCGTCAAAATGCCTTCCTTCGTGTTCCTTCGGGGGCAACAACCGGGCCAGCAAGGGTGGTCGCGAATCGATCACGTTCAGCAAGATGAACATCATGTCCTCGAAAACCGCCGCACGAAATCGCTGGGCGAACCGGGTGCGCAGGGGCTGAAGCAGCCCACCGAGAGATCCAGCCCGCACGTCTTTTGGCTCTACAACGATTGCCTGTCGTGACCGACCAGAGGGCAGCACAATTTCCTGTTCAATCCGGACCCGATCAGGGCGTCGGTGATAGGTCGACGAGAACAGGTCGGCCACCTGGTCACCATCCATGCGTCGGCCAGCCTTGGTTACTTTAAGGTCCTTTATCGCGCGCATTTTCTCAAGCCCACCTTGCGCGTTCAAGGCCCTCCGCAACAAGTCCCGGGCACGGGCCGGTTCGCCCGCCTGGGCCGCAGCTTGCAGCACCTTCAGATTGGCCTTCCGCTGCGCGGCGCTAACAGGTTCATGGGGGCCGGTTCGTTCAAACCCCGCCCCCGCCTTGGTGAAGGCCGCCACCAGAGCTTCTCCCGGGCCTAAAAAGACGCTGCTGCGTTCGCCGGTCTCAACAGCGGCAAGCGCCACCTTGGTCACGGCTGCTGCGTCGACCCGTTCGACCTCCCAAGGCAAACGCAGTGCCGCGTCTGCCCCGGCGCCCTGCAATTCACTTTCAGCCATCGCATCGGCTAGGGCATGCCCGGCAACCGACCGCGGCCCGATGGCGGCGATCACCCCCAGCCGCGCCCGTTCAATTTGCGGATCGTTTGGTTCCAGGTCGGCCACGCGGCGCCATTGCGCCTGAATCGCCGCCTCGACCGCGACCACTGTGGCAGGTGCCGATGTCAGTTGCACCCGCAGCAAGCCGACGTTCCGTCCTGCCGTCACGGACGATGACACCACCGCCGCTGGCACGCCTTCTGGCCATCCGGGCCAGGTCAAAAGCCGACCAAGTCCGCCGCCGAACATTTGATTGATGACCAAGGCGGCAGCCCAATGGGGCGACGCCCGCCCCGGCAGACGAACACCGGTCACCAACACAGCGGCCTCCAGATCATATCGGTCGACTATTAGGCGGTGGGGGCCACCACGCCGCGAGGGTCCCGAATCCGCCGATGACGTTCGCGGCGGAACCTGACCCGGCGACCAAGTTCCAAACTGACCCTTCACACGTTTAATCCAGGTATCCAGATCACCCGGACCCACAATCAGCAGGCGAGCGTTATTTGGTCGGAAATACGAAGCATAAAAAGCGCGTACGTCGTCGCCGCCAATCCGATCCAGGTCGGGCCCGCTGAGCACCCTTCCTACCGGGTGTTTGTCACCCAGAATCAGATTGTCCAGATGGGCCACCGACAGCTCATCAGCCTGGCCATGTCGGCGGCGCAAATACGACACCAGATCGGCTTTTCCTTCCTTCAGGTCAGTGGGGGCCAACAGGGGCCGCAGGGCCATATCCGAGACTAGATCTAGGCAAACCGGCGCATCGGGCAGGAGCCCCGAGCATCCAATGCTGATTCCATCGTTATCGGCCTCAGTGCTCAGGCGGCCGCCAATCTGATCAATCGCCCGGGCTAGTTCATCTCGGGACCGACGTTCGGTCCCCGCCCGTAGCAAGGCTGCCAGCATAGCGGCCACGCCAGGACGGTCGCCGGGCTCGTCGGAAA
>JAYUUT010000068.1:0-5810 GCA_043754455.1 Myxococcales bacterium | reverse complement strand
AAAAGCCCCGCAATGGGGGTGGATATGTCACCAAGCGGTGTGGTCACCCCGACAGCCTTCATCGCACTGAAGACGACCTCGGCGGGGTGGCGTCCGCTTGCGACGACGTGGTGGCCACCCGCGAAGCCCCCGGCGTGCCCTGCTGTGATGACGATCATGTTTTCGGTCGAATGGGCGTCTACGGCGCGGCCGGTTTCGGGATCGAAGCCCTGCCCACCCTCGAAAAACATCACCATGGCGCTGTGGTCAAGCACGGTCTTGCCGTCAGTCTCGGGAAAGCTGGCCAGACGCTTGGCCAGTGTCGCGAAGTGTTTGACGTGCCAGCCGACCCCGTCGGCCATGTTGTCATTGTTGCCGCGGCTGTGCCCCATTTCGTGCAGATCGCTCTGCACGCCAATCACCGGTACCATGCTCATGAAACACTGGGTCAGCGTGTACATGATCGAAGCCGCGCGGCTTAGGTTACAAGCAAAGGCCATGGCCACGAATTCGTTTAGCATCGCTGCCCGCTGCTCCTCGTTGCTATACCCGGCCATGCCCGAGAAGACCAGATTCCCGTTCGCAACGGAGTGGTTGGCTCCGACGGCGGGATCCGCGCCGGGATCGGCAGGTCGGCTGGAACACGACGCGCTTGGGGGGGCGCCCTTCGTCGTTCCCATCGACGCCGAAAGCACGCGCCCCTCGAGGTCGCGAACTTCGTCGAAGTGTCGCTGCAGGCGAAGCTTGTCCGTCGCGGACAGCCGCGGCAGCAGGCGTTCGGTCTCGCCCTTGACCAGGGACAGGACGCTCCTGCGCAACATCTGGTCGATCCCGTCTGCGGACATCGGAGCCCCGGGCGCCCCCGGCGTGAAGCTGGCGAATAGTGATTGGTAGGCCAGGCGTGGGCTGACGATCGGATCCATGGCCTTTCCCTGCAAACCCGATGACAGCCGGCCGCGGTTCCCACCTGTGCCACCCGCGTAGCTGACGGGCTGCACCCGGTACACCAGGGATTTTTGTATTGTCGTTGTGCCGATGGTGTCTGCCACAATTTGATCCGCACTGGGACCGGTGGCGGCCGCATCGCGATTTGGGTGCTTGCGCCCGGTGGCCTGCGGCACCAGGGTGCCACCATGAAAGGCGATGGTGCGTCCGCCGGGGGGCATCGTGCCGTTCTCGATCCACGGAACCTTCAGCTTGGACACAAGGCCGACGTGACGTTGCATGCCCAAAGTGGCAATCGGGGCGAGTCCCTTCGTGCTTCCCCATACGGGCCCCGCTTCCTTAGGAGGTATGGACATGGGGCCAGCCCCATCGTGCCCCAGCGAGCTTCCTCCGTAGGCCATCACGAACCGTGTCGGGGGCGCGGCGTACGCGTTACGCGGGGTCATGATTTCAAGCACGGGGATCCCCACGCCTACGCCACCTATGCCCCGTAGAACGCTTCGACGAGTCAGACGAAAAGGTCGCATGTTGAACTCCTAATCCTCGCGGCGGTGAAGGAAGGTGGGGGAGGCCACCAGATCCAACAATAGAGTGTCGAAACGAAAGTCTTTCTTTCCCGCCCGCTCGGCCAGGCGGGCGACCAGCGCCTGGTCCAGATCCTCCAAATTCGTGCGGCCGCTGGCGAAACGGTGCAATTGCTCAACGACGCATGAATTGAGCAATCCCGATTCGAGCGCCCGGGTCGCTAGCTCTCCCGGACCCTTGAAGCGGCCCACGCCCACCATTTCGCCTTCGCCCGAAATGGGGCATTCGGGGTGATCAACCTCGAAGGTGCGAAACCGCCCTTCCTTGTCGTAGGCCTCGAGCCCAAATCCAATCGGATCCATCTGGGTGTGGCAAGCGGCACAGCCGCCCTGATCGTGCACGGCGTATCGCGTCTTCTTGCACGCATCGCCACCGACCACAGGCGGCACGTCGTCCGCGCTGACCCCTGGCGGGGGCGACGCTATCGGCTGGCATAACAGGTTGCGCCGAACGAAGAGCCCGCGCATCGTCGGGCTCGAATCATTGGCCTTGGTTCCTACCTGTAAGAAGCTGCCCTGCGAAAGCAGGCCCCGGCGGCCGCTGTTGCCCCACTTCACCCATTTGGGTTGTGTGCCTCCCGGCCCGGGGATGCCGTAATGTTTGGCCAGCGCATCGCTGACGAAAGTCTCGTCCATACGAAAGATGTCTTGCCACGGGCGCTGATCTTCGAAGATCACCCGGTCGAGCAAGGCGCTTGTCTCCGCGCGCATGGCCGATGCCAACTCGGGTGCTTGTTTAAGTTCCTCAAACCCGATCCACATCGCGTGGAATCGTTTGATGCGCTCACGCGTGCGGGGATCCGCCATCATGTCGGTGGCTGCCGCGCGAACGCCTTCGGACGTACCTAGACGCTTGCGATCCGCCAGGTCGAACAGGGCCGCGCTGGGCATGGTGCCCCACAGTAGGTACGACAGGCGGGCGGCAATTTCATCCTCGGACAGCTTGTACACGCCAGCCTGTCCCGGCACCGGGGTGCCTATCTCGATGCGATGGAGGAACGACGGGTGTTGCAGAAAGGCCCGAACTACAGCATTGACACTGACGTAGAAATCATTCGCCATCTGCCCAAGAGAGCCGAGGGCCATGAATCGCGTCACCTCGTCGTCCCCCATAGGGCGCCTGAGGGCGCGGCGGCCAAAGGCCGTGACAAAGGACTTCAGGCATATGTCGTCCTTGGCCGCTGCGGGTACGCACCCGACCACCTGTGCGCGGCGCTTGGTGTCCTTCAGCAATCGCCCCGCCGCATCGGCGGCCAGCAATTCGACCCCCTCGACCAGAGTTTTCGAGCTGGTCTGGTTGGTGTAGTCGTTGTCAAATGGCGTCCGGGAGTCGTCCGGAAGAATTAGATGACTGCCCCCCGTAGGATCGCCGAGTAAATCACGCACCGTGGCGTCGTATTCGACAGCGCCCAGGCGACGGATGCCACCACGTGGTGTCATGTCCACCGTGGGCGCGAGGGCGACCCCCGAAGGTCCACCCCCGGGGCCGATCCCCCCTTTGGGCGCCAAGCCAGTCATCCCAGGCGTCATCCCAGTGGCGCCCCCACCCAGGCTCGATGCCCCTTCACCTGTCGGCACAGCAGGTCGTCTCGTCGGTTCGGTGCCGTCACCGATAGCTCCCGTACAAGATACAAAGAGCAGGACGAGCAGGGGAATTGACCGGTCGCGTGAGGCTGTGGACCATAGGTGCATGAGGCCCTCCTTGGAGTCTCTATGCCGGTGCCTACTGGGGATCACGCCTGGGGCGTCGTCTTTCGGCTACCGATTTGTGGTCCTTGCACCGAATATCGGTGTCAGCAGATCGGGCTGCGCTTGATTGCGCTCCAGGGTCGGGTTGCGTGCGCCCCCTGTGTATTTCAGTTTGTGATTTTTGAAAAAATCTCCGTTTTCGACCAACAATTCCAATGGTCGTGTTTTCGTTGCGCGCACGGCTTCCTGGACCCGTTCGCGGCCAAAACGTCGGCCATTGACTGCCACCACCTTCATCGACGGCGCGATACCCGACTGTGCTGCGGACAACCCGGGGACAACGTCTACCACCGTGCCGTCCTCCCGCAGCAGCAGGCCGACAGAGAATGTCAGGTCGACGGTCTTGTTGACCTGATCGTTCAGCTTCTGGAAGCTCGAAGGATTTTCCTTGTAGACCAGGTTCCAGCCACTGGCCGCGATGCCCAAAAGAGGCGCCTCGGTGTTCGTCTCGTTCACCCGCTTGTTAAGGAACGTGCGCCAGTCATATTCCAGCACCGCCCGCAGCCCAGCGACGATGTCTTCGAAGGTGTACGGCTTGATGGAAGGTGGACCCGCCTGGCCGCCGTGGAAGGCACGACAGAAATCGTCGAGCGACTTTTGCCCGCCGGTTTTGTTTCGAATCAGCACGTCGGCCTCCAGCCAGATAAGCTGCGATTCTCGATAGAAATCGACACCGCGCCGCCACGCGCGCCACTGGGCCGGGGCGCCATACTGGATCTGGGCCGCGATGGCCGTATCCACAAGGGGACGCCAGATCCGCCCCTTAGTCATGTCCTGCGTGGCGGCCGTCAGTGCCAGAGATTCGCGCTGGTGCGCGGGCGTCCGGAGGCCGCTGCGTCCCGTCAGCACTTCCCCTAGGTACATGGTCAGGCCCTCGTAGACCCAAAGCAGGTCCGTGTGCAAGGCCTTGCCGAAGTCAGGTGTGACCATGCCGGCAGGTCGGCGGTACTTGCCGTTCCAGGAATGAACCATCTCGTGGGGCAGCAGCCCGGCCCGCGTCACCCGGGGGCCTTCTTCGAGCAGCGTTCGTTCGGGCAACCGGTTGTCGCTGGATTCGTGGTGTTCGACGCCGAAATGTGCGACGTGATCGCTCAGGGTAAACAGGAAGTGGTACCCGCGATAATGGGGTGCGCCGAAAAGCGCGTTCGCCTCCCGCACCAACTGCCGGTACGACCCAAGAATGTCTTGGGACATGTCGATGGCGGCTGCGCTGTCACCCGCTAGGTGCAGAACGTGCGATGGCGTAGCGCCCGGCGACAGGTCCAGCGTGCGGAAAAAAGCTCCCGCAACAACGGGCGAGTCCACCAGGGTTTCAAGGGATGCCGGGGCGAACCTTATCGTCGATCCCGTGTTTGTGGCAACGGGCAGCGCGGTACCGAAGTTCCAGCCCGCGGGCAGGACGACGTTCGCCGCCACGTTCACGTCGCGCGCCGCCATCTGCGCAGGATACAGCACAAGCTGGTTCCAGTTGATGATCAGAACCTGCGCCGACGCGGCCGAGGCCGACGTGAACCCTTGCAAAGCGCTGCTGATCACGAAATCGTAGCTGGCGTCGAGTTTTGTCGTCCCCGCGGGCACATCCATTTGGAACGTCCACATGTCTTCGGCGTCGCGGCGCCACAGAACCGGCCTGCCGGCGGCGCTGATCTTCAGGCCGACGAGATCGACGATGGGCCCCGTGGGTCCGTGTTCACCTGGTATCCATTTCGGATACGCCAGCGTCAACGGTCCTCCCGTGACGGGGATCGCAAGGCGCATGTGGAGAATCCGTCGTGAAACATCGGTCGCGTCCACTGCCAAGGTAATGGCCCCCGGCGGCGCCGCCGTCGATGCACCCCCCGCAGTCCCGGCCAGCAGCAGCACGATCGGTACGAACCAGTGGGCGCGCATGAGGTCCGTATAACATGGACGCGGCGACCGACAGTTGAGGATGAGCGTGACAATCGGGCCGCAAGAACTTAGAACAGACATCATGGTCAAACAGAATGTGTTGGTTACGGGTTCCGCGGGGACAGTGGGCCGCGTTGCCACAACCGCGCTGCTTGCGCGCGGGCACCGCGTCCGTGGTTTTGATCGTAGTGCCAGCCCTGGCCTCGAAGATCAGGTCACGGGCACCTTGGCAGATCCCGAGGCGATTCGGAAAGCTATGTCGGGTTGCAGCGTGGTCATCCATCTTGCGGCGACGCCGGATCAGGCCGACTATGTGAGTGACTTAGTGCCGAACAACCTGGTTGGCCCCTACAACATCTTGGAGGCGGCGCGGGACGAAGGGGTTGCGCGGGTGGTTTTGGCCAGCACCATCCGGGTCGGCAAACTGCACGACTGGGACAGGCAGGTTGTTCGGGTGGCCGATGGGCTGGCGCCCCATGATATGTATTCGTTCACAAAGGCTGCGGCAGAAGTGATGGGGGAGATGTATGCGCGCCTTCATGGCATGACGATTCTGTGCGCGCGATTCGGTTGGGTCGTTCGAAATCCTGAAGAGGTCAAGATGCAGGCCCAGGGCGCGTGGCCAAACGGCATCCTCCTGTCCCAAGACGACTGTGGGCGCTA
>JAYUUT010000067.1:0-5724 GCA_043754455.1 Myxococcales bacterium | reverse complement strand
ATGGGCACGCACGACTGGAAGACGTTCCGCCAGACCGTGAAGATCACCGGCACGACCACCGCCATCAGATGGGCGCTGCAGCTCATAGACGGATCTGCCTTTGGTCTTGCCTACGGCCTTGTCACAAATTTCCAGCCGGATCCCGGCGCGACGTACCTGGACGACACCGCGCTGACGCCCGGGGCGTGCGATTTTCGGACCTACAACGCTGATGGCACAGTGGCGGCTGTGTTTAATGAAGACTGGGACAGCAGGATCAACGGCTGGTTGTCGCCCCTGCGCGAAGGCGCGCCCGAAGTGCAGGACGCGACGGCGCCTGCGGGGCCGACGGTCCATAGGATCACGCGCACAACGGGCGGTGGTGACTATTTTTCGCCGCAGTTTGGGATCGCGGCGGGGGATTACTGTGCCAGTGCGCAGGTGAAATGGGTGGGTGGGGGGACGCCTTCGCTGGGGTACGAGGCATTCGATTCCGCGGGAGCATCGCTGACCGGCGTCCAGTGGCTAATGGGCGCGGCGAGCTACGGCACCCTCATCCCGGCAGACGCCGTTGGCTGGAAGCCGTACCGACACAGCTTCACCGTGCCCGCAGGCGGGGCAAAGGTGCGGCTGACGACCGAGCTGTGGAATGGGGCGGGGAAGGCTGGGGCGAATGATGCGTATTTCGATGATTTGAAGGTGATGCCGGGGGCGTGCCCGGATCTGTGTGCGGGAGCGGCGACCCGGTGTGATGACAACAATCCGTGTACGGAAAACATCTGCCGCTCCGATACGGGGCTCTGCGAAAACCCTATAGCGATGACGATGGAGCCCATTGCTTGCGACGATGGCCTCTTGTGCACAAACGACGATAAGTGTGTGGCGGGTACATGTGGGGGCACTTCCCTCAGTTGCATGGAGTTAGACAACGCGTGCGTGACGAACGCATGCAGCGCGGCCACGGGCACCTGCGAGCCTGTAACCCTGGCGGACGCTGGCACCGAATGCAGCGATGGCAGTATGTGCACAGAGAACGACGTTTGCGATGGCAGCGGTCAATGCATGGGCGGGCCTCGAATAACCTGTGCCGACGAAAACCCCTGTTCAAAGGATGGTGTCTGTCGGCCCGATACAGGTTGTGTCTTCGACCAACCAGAGCCCAATGGCACTATGTGTTCAGCGTCCGCGCACGCCTGCGCCCAAAGCTCTTGCCAGGTTGGAATTTGCACGGCCACGGCTACGCGGCCTCAGGTCTGTTCGCTTCGCCCGACGGTCGCACGCCTTCCCATTGGCGCGGGGCCAGGATTCTGGGCGGTTTTTGGTTATGAAAATACGACCCAGGAGGCGATCAATCAGCCATTTGGTCCACTGAACAACGTTACTCCAGGGGTGGCTGGTCAGGGGCAGCCCGAAACATTCTTCCGGGGTTTGCACCCAACGGCATTCAAGATTCGGTCGACGGGTGGCCCCGTGAGTTGGACTTTGGGGAACATCACTGTTGTCGCTGATGAAACGCTGCCGGCTGCCCCCACATCATCAGATGACACTGGTGATTACCTGAGTTTCAACGACATCAAGTATCGAATGCCCATCGACAGGGCCAAGGTCCTGGCAAATTCAGTGGTAGCCACAGCCGTGGGTCCAAACGGATTCGCGGCCGGCGAGTCTCAAGTCGGGCGCGTGTCTGTTTCGCCCGCCGGTACAGCGCAAATGTCGATCCCAATCTGGTTGCCCGAGGGATATGCGGGACATTCACCCAGCCTTTCACTTGGATACGACAGCTCTGCGGGGAACGGCCTTTTGGGGATGGGGTGGTCGATCGGTGGGATATCGAAGGTGGAACTTTGCTCCAAACGATCTGATGGTATCTCTGTGACGCGCAGAGCATCGCGGCTCAACGACTCGGAGATCTATTGTCTAGACGGAGTCGAACTTCAGAGTCGTGAAGAAATTGGCTCCAACCTTATGAACCCTGAGGACACGCGGCAGAAGATTGTGATCTTCCCGCCCCGAAACACCGGCTCCTCTGTCGACTTTGGTGGCTTTGAGGTTCGAGATGGCTCCGGAAACCTCTTCCGCTATGGCTTCGGGACAGCGCGAACCATCAAGGACGGTCAATCTGAAATGAGGCCCATGGCCTGGTACCTGTACGAGGTTCTAGACAAATACAAAAACTGGATTCGTTATTCCTACAACGATCTCGCAACCGAGGAGCTCCCGCAGCTAGCCGGAATATCTTGGGGCGCCAAGGGTGGGACTGCCGATGGAGAGGTCACTCTTATATACAAAGCGCGTTACGATGGGCGCTGGGGATACCGGTTCGGAGCGCCATTCAAACAGAATGTCAGGCTTTCCCGCATTGAGGTGAATGGACCTACGCACTCTGGAGTCAGGGGAACGTTAAAGGCGTACAAAATGCTCTACGCAGATGAAAAACCTAACGGTTCGGGCACCCCTAGCCAGGGCAGTATAAGCAATCGAAGCCTGCTTGCTAGCGTACAGGAATGCGACAGCCGGGGCATCTGTCTTCCTCTGACGTCGTTCGGTTATGAGTTTGGTCTTGGAACAACACTCCGTAGAGAGTCCATAAAGGTTGCGGACCACCGACCTGGAACTTCCGGAAAGGTCGACGCCTTCGTGGCGTTGGCGGATGTCAACGGAGACGGCGCCGATGAGGCGATCGTCTATGCTGAACCAGGTGACAATTCGCCCCAACCAAGCAGCGGCTGGGTAATTCGCGACTTTATTGCCGAGGTCATCCAGAAGCCAGAAGCGCCCTGGTTTAGTACCGATTTGCCAAACCGTCCTGTCGGCTGGAAGGATTCGGTTTTTCAAGGACTCGCCTTTCCCGATATCGATGGCGACGGCTTGCTTGAAATTGGAATGTACTTCACGCAGTCCAAAGGGTATCGATACCTGTCGCCGTCGGTGGACTTGAAAAATCGAAATCTCAAGTTCCTGGAAAGAGAAAAGTACTATTTCGAAGGAAGTCCGGTTCCGTCCATGGGCAAATACTTCGCCGATATCAACGGCGATGGTCTCCCGGAAATGTTGTGGGCCAATCCTGCCGATAAATCTTGGTACGTGCTTGTCAATCGGGGTGGCAGCGGCGACACGTCGACATGGAAGAGCCAGCAAACGAAAGTTCCATTTTTGTCAGAAACGTTTTCGGGAAATGTATTTGTCGCGGACACCGACGGTGATGGTGTGAGTGAATTCCTTGTGCCGAATACGGTTCGCGCTCCACTGGCTAGTACCTATGTTGCGATAAGTGTGCCCCTTCCGGCTGTTTTGGGCCAGGTGACCTTCAAATACACTTCGCTCCCAATAGAACGACCGAACGTCGCGTATCGAAAACTGGATCTGAACGGGGATGGATTGCTGGACTTTGTAGAAGTACCAAACTCAGATAAGACAGTGGAAAATAGGCTTGCCTATCTGAACATGGGTAACGGAGCCAGTTTCGCCCAGCGACCGGCCTCCGTGCTCGATCGCGGGTCAGTCGTCGTCGATACCAACCAGGATGGGATCGACGAACTGATTGAAGCTGGTCCCGGATCCGTGTTCGGAGACATTACTGGCGATGGAATGTACGATATCGTGACGCTGGTAGGTTCGGCTGCGAATGCCTCGCCCGCCACCTTTCTGAACGTGGATGAAAATCGAGCCCGGAAGGCCGATATGCTTACCTCGGTTCGTCGTGGTCTCGGGGCCACGACCAACGTGCGGTACGCGCCTTTGGTCCCGATCACCCCCGATGTGAACGCATTTTACGAACCGGGAACTGATACGCGACACGCAAATACGCGAGGCATATGGGCTGTCACGACCGTTTCGGAGGCGGTTGAACTGTCTCCGCCTGGGCCGGTCACGACCTATGCGTATGCCGATGCAAAGTTTGACCCGGGCGCCGGCGTGTCTTTGGGGTTCAAACGAATGACCGTTCGGACGGATTCTCCCCGCTCCGAAACGACCATCGAATTTGGGCAGGAATCCGGCAAGATCTCTAGTCCTTATCTGCGTTTTCCGCTTGCTATGAAGGTGGTCCGCCAGACAACCAAAGTGGCGATTGGTGGCGGCTCTCTTAAAGCACGGGTTATTGAAAGCTATCAAAACTATCAGCTTGTGGCCGGCGCAATGGCACCCACTTTTGGATGTTCGAAAACATTTGAAACGGACTCCTGGGAAACCCTGACTACTGCGGCGGCAAGGGTCTCAGATTCATGTAGGAGTCAAGCTTTCGATTCGAATGGAAATTTGAAAGAAGCGTTGACGAATTCTGAAAATGGCGAGACCCTGCGATCCAGCTTTACCTATCTAACGAATGATTCAGATCCGCGAATACTTGGGTTTCTGGAGAAGGAGGAGCACCACCATAGCGGGCTTGGCATTGGTCATCCTGCTTTCCAGGAAAAACGCGCGACAGCCTACACTCCGGACGACAAATGGGATGTTGGAAAGATCCTTCGCATCGGCGATGCGGCATTGTCGCAAAGCACTGAGGTCACTTTCAAGCGCAACGACCTTGGCCAAGTGATTGAGATGACCGGAGTCGGAGGGTCGGATGCGGTCCTGTACGACGAGAAAACAAAGCCACTCGCGGCTTCAGCGAAAGTCCCCTCCCGAAGCATTTCCAGAAAGACCACGTTTGACTATGTTGGTCCTTATTCGTCAGCAGTGACGAACACTCTTGGCCATACGTCCGAAGTGGTCGTTCACCCAGGATTCGGTGTTGCTGTTGGTTCACAGTCGGCAAATGGCTCAGTCGAGCTGGTTAAGATTGACGGATTCGGCAATGTCCGTAGGAAGGATGATTCGAGATCAACGTGGTCGCAGGTGTCCGCTGCATCGAATCTGTCTGGAGAGACCACAATCGAGACGACGACTGGCGAGAATCGCCGTGCCACGTCGACCCTTGATCGGTACGGTCGACCGGTGTCAGAGTCGACGGGCGGGTTTGGTGGAAAAATCACTCGCCTGTTCCGAAAGTTCGACGTCAGGGGGCGCCTGCTGAAGCAATCCCCCGCGACACTTGAGGCATTGGCGACTTCTGTGGCTGATCCTCTCTGGACAACTTTTGATTACGACGATCTGGGGCGACAAACTAAAATGACTTCCGGTCCCCAGTCTCTGAAAATGGAATACGACAAGCGTACGGTTACTGCAACGGACGCTAAGGCGCAGGCGCGCGTCGTGAAATATGACGAATCCGAAAGAATTGTGGAAGCGACAGAAGGCGGGAAAACTACATCCTATGAGTACGGTGCGTTCGGCACGCTGACAGGCGTCAAGGACCCTGGAGATCGCTGGTTAACCATGAAATACGACGATTGGGGGAGGTTGGTCTACCAGTGGGAGGCAAACACTGGCAGCACGGAAGCGGCCTACAACGGCCTGGGCGAACTGACCTATGTGCGCGGATCCGACGGGGTGACGAGTTTTCAGCGCGACGACCTTGGGCGCGTCGTCGCAGGTTCGGGGAAGAAAGGGGCGTCTCTCTACCGTTACGATCAGGATGTGCCTGGTACCTTGGCTTTCACAACGACCTATTCTGGTCAAGTCACGGAATACAAATACGACGGTGAAGGGCGAGTCGTTCAAGATATTTCAAAATATCCCAAGGGAACTCCCATTCAAACGGACTATTCGTTTGACAATGTCGGTCGGCTGTCGACCGTGCTTTACCCTCGGCGAAGCGTCTTCTCTCGACCCCCTATGTCGCCCGAGCCCTTGCCGCGACAGGGC
>JAYUUT010000066.1:0-8787 GCA_043754455.1 Myxococcales bacterium | reverse complement strand
TGCCATGGGCCCGACGATCAGCAGCGCAAGGGTGGCCTGCGCCTGGACACGCGCGAAGGGGCGTTTCGAGAAAAAGATGGCAGCCATGCGCTGGTGCCCGGCGATCTGAAACGCAGCGAGGTGTGGCAACGGATCAATGCCACGGATCCTGATGACGTCATGCCGCCACCTGACAGTGGCAAGACCTTGTCTGCCACCGACCGTGTCTTGATTCGCCGCTGGATCGAGGAGGGAGCGACGTGGACGGAACATTGGTCGTTCGAACCCGTATCACGGCCCCCTGTCGGGACATCACCGTTTGCAGGTTTGTCGCGGGGGCCCCTGGACGACCTGGTCCATGCGCGGCTGGCAAGGCAAGGGCTGCGGCCGTCACCTGAAGCGGCACCGCATGAACTGGTTCGTCGGTTGGCGTTCGATCTGACCGGCCTACCCCCCAGGCCCCAAGACACGGCCCGGTTTGCGCGCGATCCCAGTGACCAAACCTACGAAGACCTGGTTAATCGATTCTTGTCCAATCCGGCGTATGGCGAACGCTGGGCGCGTGTGTGGCTAGATCTGGCACGGTTTGCAGATTCGAAGGGCTACGAGAAAGATTTGAAACGGACCATCTGGCGATATCGCGACTGGGTGATCGAGGCCTACAACCGCGATATGCCATTTTCGGATTTTACGATTCAGCAACTGGCCGGTGATTTGCTGCCGCAGGCGGGACCGATGTCGGTTTTGGCGACAGCTTTCCACCGCAATACCTTGACCAACGACGAAGGTGGCACCGACGATGAAGAATTCCGGGTTGCAGCGGTCAAGGACAGGGTCGATACCACGTTGCAGGTGTGGATGGGCCTGACCGCGGGATGTGCGAAGTGTCACGACCACAAATACGACCCGATTTCGGCGAAGGAGTACTACCGGCTGTTTGCGTTCTTCAACCAAACCGCGGACGCGGACCTTTCTAGTGATGAACCCGTGATGGCGTTTCCGACCGTCGATCAAGGGCCCCGAAAAAAAGAAATTGAGGCACGGGTGGCCGCGGCCGAATCCGCGGTTGATCGGGTTGCCGCTCCGCTACACCGGGGGCAGAGGGCCTGGGAGGACAGGTGGCTTCTGGCGAACGCACAGCCGCAACGGGAAGCCCTGGGCGTAAAGGGCCCTGCCAGCACCAAGTTCGAGTCCTGGCAGGCGCTGGGCCCGTTTGCAATGTCCGAGGCCCCTTTGTCCATCGAAGGGGCGTCCTTTGATCTAAGCCGACCGGTTCAAGGTGTCCCGTGGAAGCCCTGGGCGGGTAAGGAAGGCCGCATTGAAATCGAACGTATCGGCGATCGCCAGAACGTGGCCTTCTATTTGGCCCGCGAGGCGACAGCGACGTCCCCCCGCACCGTGCGGTTGCGGCTAGCGACGGACGAAAAAATAAAGGTGTGGGTTGACGGAAAATCGGTATTTGACGGCGGACCGTCCGGGGTCGCCACGTTCGAACTTGCGAAAGGTACACATCGGTTATTGTTGCGTTTTAACAGCGCGACCGCGCCGGTTTCGATTCTTGTTCAGATGGAGGATGAAACCATCGGTGGCGAGACCGTCGAGATCGCGCGTGCCCTGCTAATTCCTGCCAAGGATCGCACGGTGGCCGATCGTGTTCGATTGCGTGACCTGTTTCTTCGCCGTCAGCCTGGTGGTGCCCCGCCAGAACTTGCACGCCTTTCAGATCTGCGTGCCGAACAAGATCGGTTGAACCGTGAGATTCCGAAGATCCCGATTTTGGCTGAACTGCCCCCGCATCAGCGGCGTGCGACCCATTTTCAGATCCGGGGGAATTTTTTGGAAAAGGGCGCTGTGATGGAACCTGGCGTCCCCGCGGCCTTTCATGCCCTACGGGTGGGGGCCCCACGGAATCGACTGGGCCTGGCCCGCTGGATCATGGATCCACGCAATCCGTTGACCGCGCGGGTGTTGGTGAACCGGCTGTGGGCGCAGTTGTTTGGTATAGGCCTTGTTGAAACCGAAGAAGATTTTGGCACCCAAGGCATGCCGCCCAGCCATCCCGAATTGTTGGATTGGCTGGCCAACGATCTTGTCACCAACGGATGGTCACAGAAGAAGTTTCTGAAAACCGTGGTCATGTCCGCGACGTACCGACAATCAGCGAATGCGTCGCCGGCAGATCTGGCGCGCGATCGATGGAATCGTTTGCTTGCGCGGGGTCCCCGGTTTCGACTAGAGGCCGAGATGATCCGCGACGCCGCGCTGTCGGTGTCGGGTCTTCTGTCGCCCAAGATGTTTGGTCCATCTGCGATGCCGCTGCAGCCGGCTGGGATTTGGGCTGCTGTCTACAGCACCGATCATTGGGACACGCCCAAATCGGACGAAAGGTGGCGGCGGGGCCTTTATACGTGGATACGTCGCACGTCCCCGTATCCGTCGCTGTTGATGTTTGACGCCCCTTCGCGCGAGATATGTACGATTCGGCGGATTCGTTCCAATACGCCGCTACAAGCCCTGGTCACCTTGAACGATCCCGTTTATGTCGAGGCCGCCCAGGCCTTGGCCCGCCGGGCGATGAAAGAATCTGGATCAACGGCGGCGCTGGAACGAATTTCGCACACGTTCAGGCTGTCGTTGGGGCGTACGCCTTCACCCGCCGAATTGTTGCCCCTGCTGCGTTTGTTTGAAAAACGACTTGCGCACTATCGTGGACATCCGACCGATGCCACAGCGTTTGCCACCCAGCCCCTCGGGCCTTTGCCTGCCGGGGTCGATGCCGCGGAAGCGGCGGCCCTGACGGCTGTGACCAATGTCATTTTGAATTTGGATGAATTTCTAGTGAAGGGTTGATCATGACAAGTTCTACAAATTCATTGCATCGAACGACCCGGCGCCATTTGCTGGGAGGGACGGGAATTGGATTGGGGGCGCTGGCGTTACGGGATTTAATGTCCCCGGCCGGGGCACAGGCCGCGTCCACCCCGCGCCGGCGCGCCAAACACGTCATTTATTTGCACATGGCCGGGGCGCCGTCGCAGCTTGATCTTTTCGACTTCAAACCCAAGTTGCAGAAGCTGACCGGAAAACCTTGCCCCAAAGAGTTTTACGAGGGGAAAAGATTTGCCTTCATCAAGGGCGTTCCGCAAATGTTGGGGACGCCGTTTGCGTTCAAACGCCACGGGCAATCGGGCGCTGAAATATCCCAGTTGTTGCCACATTTTTCCCGTGTCGTCGATGACGTTGCCTTCATAAAAACCGTCCAGACCGATGAATTCAACCACGCCCCTGCGCAGTTGTTTTCCCTGACCGGCAACCGGCAGTTTGGCGGGGCCGCCATGGGATCTTGGGCGACCTACGGACTTGGCACTGACAACAAAAATCTGCCAGGGTTCGTGGTCCTTCTGTCCGGTGCTAAGACGCCTGATGCCGGGAAAAGTTTGTGGGGCAGCGGTTATCTACCGTCCTTGCTTCAGGGCGTACAAATGCGTAGTGCTGGCGACCCTGTGCTGTATGTGTCGAACCCTCCGGGCCTGGACAGGACGGGGCGCCGTGAGACGCTGGATGCCTTGCGTACGCTGAACCAGATTCGTCAGGGCAGCACCCACGATCCGGAAACTGCCACGCGCATCGCCCAGTACGAATTGTCCTACAGAATGCAGATGTCAGTTCCCGAGGTGATGGACATTGGGCGTGAGCCGCGCCACATTCAGGACCTGTATGGGGCCGTCCCCGGGTTTCGCCCGTCGTATGAAAACGTCGATGATCCGCGGACGCAATACAAGGGCACGGACGCGACTTTTGCCAATAATTGTCTTTTGGCCCGGCGCCTGGTCGAACGGGGCGTGCGTTTTGTGCAGATTTTCGACTGGGGGTGGGATCACCACGGCATTTCTCCAGGGGAAAGCATCGACGAAACCCTACCTATCAAGGCGCAGACCATCGATCGCGCGATGGCGGGGTTAATTCAGGATCTAAAACAGCGAGGTTTGCTGGACGATACGTTGATTGTTTGGGGCAGTGAGTTTGGCCGCACGCCCATGCAACAGAACAGTGGCAAACAGCCGTTTATCGGACGGGATCACCATCCATACGCGTATACGATGTGGCTGGCAGGTGGTGGTATCAGGGGGGGGCAGACCATCGGTGAGACCGATGATTTTGGGTACTACCCCATAAAAGACCCGGTGCATGTCCGCGACATCCAGGCGTCAATCCTGCACGCCATGGGGCTGGATCCCTTCCGGCTCAGTTATCCGTTCTCCGGGTTAGACCAGCGGTTGATTGGACCCGAGAACAAGGCGAAATTGATCGCAAAACTTTTCGCTTAGGCCAGAATCGACATGTGGACCTTGTCAGGACTGTTGACGGCGGCCTTGCCGTCCTGTTTGATTCGGATCCCGGGCGGACCCATTGAAAATTGCATTTACGCACAACCTGCGACTGACCGACACCGAAGACGAGGCCGAGTTCGACACGGCCGAAACCGTTGATGCCATCGTGGCTGCCCTGAGATCAGGCGGCCACGAGGTTGAAAAGATCGAGGTCACGGGGCCGGCCTCGCACCTAGCGACGCGGATTGAATCTTTTGCGCCCGACCTCATCTTCAACACAGCCGAGGGCAAACGTGGACGCACGCGCGAGGCGTTTTACCCAGCGTTCTTCGAAGAACTGGGGTTTCCCTACACAGGATCAGATGCCTATGTCATGACCGTCACCCTGGATAAATGGCTGACCAAGCTAATTTTGGCGGCGCAGGGAATCGACACGCCCCGCGCCAAATTGGTATTGCCCGATGACCTTCGCCGTCTGCGGGAACCGGGTGTCCTGCCGGGCCTGTCGTTTCCGGTCATCGTCAAACCAAACTACGAAGGATCGTCCAAAGGCATCGGAGACGAGGCCGTGGTGCGCGATCCGCGTCTTCTGGCAGAAATGTTGCCCAAGGCGTTACGAAAGTATCCCGCAGGCGTGTTGGTCGAAGAATTCGTGTCCGGCACCGACGTGACGGTCCCGTTCATCGAAGGTTTAGGGGACGAAGGCGTGTTGTTACCTGTGGATTACGTCGTGGAACCCGGCGCCCGCAGCCGGTTCAACCTTTACGACTACCGGCTGAAAATGGCTGAGGCCGGCAACGTGCAGGTGCGTTGCCCGCCCGAATTGCCCCGTGACGTCGTGGCGCGGGTGCGGGCCATCACCAAGGCGGCTGTGCGGGCGCTGGGCATTCGTGACGTGGGCCGCATCGATTTTCGTATTGGCGAAGATGGGCGCATCTTCTTCCTGGAGGCCAACGCCTTGCCGTCGCTGGAACGGGGCGCCAGTCTGTTTGCCGCCGCCGCCCGCGAAGGCCACGATCCCGCATCATCCATCCTGGCCATCGTTGCCAGCGCTGCCCGTCGTCAGGGCTTCACCGTTCCCGCGGGGGCGCGCCGCCGCCGCCCAGCTGAACCCTTGCGCATCGGGTTCGCCTTCAACATCAAACGTCTCGATTCCAAACGAGGCAACGACGCCGAAGCCGAATACGACGCGCCCGAAACTATTGACGCCATTCGTGAGGCCCTGGAAAGTTACGGCCATGTGGTTATCCCACTAGAAGCCACGGCAGAATTGCCCCGGCAGTTGATGGAAACACCGGTTGATATCGTCTTCAACATCGCCGAAGGCGTGTCGGGCCGCAACCGCGAGGCCGTCGTCCCGGCCCTGTGCGAACTGATGGGCATTCCGTACACCAGTTCGGATGCGGCCACGCTGTCCATTGCCCTGGACAAGGCCTTGTCCAAACGTGTGTTGCGCGAACATGGCATCCTGACGCCTGAATTTCAGTTGTTTGAAACCGGTCGCGAACGGATTTCACCGAAACTGCGGTTCCCCGTCATCGTCAAACCCAACCAAGAAGGTTCATCAAAAGGTGTTAGCGCCCACGTATCGGTGGTGGACGACGAAGAAGGTCTGCGTGCCATCGTCAAAGATTTGATCGAAAAGTACCGCCAGCCTGCGATTGTCGAGGACTATATCCCGGGCCGCGAGTTCACGGTCGGCCTGCTGGGCGACAAACGCCCCCGCGTCTTGCCGCCGATGGAAATTCTATTCCGCGACAAGGGCAACGAACGACCGGTTTATGACTACCAAATCAAACAAGAATGGGAAAAATACGTTTCTTACGAATGCCCGGCGAAACTGACGCCCGTTGAACTGAAGGCCGTCGAAAAGGTCTGTCGGGAAACCTTCGCGGCGCTGGATTGCCGCGACGTCGCACGGGTGGATCTGCGGATGAATGCCCGGGGCGAGTTTTTCGTGTTGGAGGTCAATCCCTTGCCGGGTCTGACGCCTGGATATTCTGATCTGTGTTTGATCGCGGCGGCGGCGAACATCGACTATCGATCTTTGATCGGTGAAATTCTGGCGGGCGGTCTGAAACGCCTGCGGGAAAAACGTCGCGCGGAAGCGGCCAAAGAAGTCGAATCGCGAACCATGGGTGCCGCACCCAGTGGGGCGGTTATCGTCGATACGGGCAAGGTGGAAATTCGGATGCCCGCTGTCGCCTTTCCCGCCGGCACCTCGACCCAAGGCGTGGACGACGACAAGGACAAGACCCCGCCGCCGACCCCGGCCGCAACGTGACCGGCCCGCTACGTCGGCGCCGGCTGCGCGACCTAGGGTTCACCATCGGACGGTTTCCGACGGGCCCCGGCAATGCGATCACCGATGTCGCAGGCGTGCGCGTCGGTCACACGACTTTGGTCGAGGGGGAAGGTCCCTTGGTGGTTGGCAAGGGCCCCGTTCGAACCGGGGTGACCGCCATTGTCCCCGGCGACGACATTTTCAATCAGCGCGCGATGGCGGGGGCGTTTGTGCTCAACGGGGCCGGGGAAGTGTCCGGATTGACCCAGGTTGAAGAATGGGGGCTTCTTGAAACCCCCATCTTGCTCAGCAACACCATGTCTGTGGGCAAAGTGTCCGATGCCGCAATCAAATGGATGACCCGGCGGCACCCGGGAATTGGCGTTGATTTCGACGTCATTATTCCTTTGGTTGGCGAATGCGACGATTCCTGGTTGAACGACGCCGTGGGACGCCACGTCCGTTCTGAACATGTCTACCGGGCCATAGAACAGGCCAGTTCAGGACCCGTCGCGGAAGGCTCGGTCGGGGCTGGCACGGGGATGATCACCTGTGATTTTAAAGCGGGCATTGGCACTAGTTCCCGCCGTGTTCCCGCCGAAAGCGGGGACTATACGTTGGGCGTCTTGGTCCAGACGAATTTCGGGGTCATGCGCACGTTGCTGGTGGACGGCGCGCCCGTTGGCGAATTGTTGGAACCCGAATTTGGAACCAACCAACGGCGGTTACACAACGCCGGGTCGATCATTTGTGTGATCGCAACCGACGCGCCGCTTTTGTCGTCGCAGTTGACCCGCATTTGCAAACGGGCGGCCTTGGGCATTGGACGGGTCGGCTCGTTTGCGGCGCATGGGTCGGGGGAAATTCTTATCGCATTTTCTACCGCCAACAAGGTCCCGCGGGTGACGTCCGCGATGACCACGAAACTGGAAGTCCTGCTGGATCCCGCCTGCGATGGTCTGTACGAAGCCATCGTCGAATGCACAGAAGAAGCCATCGTGAACGCTTTGTGCATGGCCGAGGACATGAAGGGGCAGGGCGGCCATTTTGCCCCCGCGCTGCCGCTTGATCGACTGGCCAAGATTCTGGGTCGGTTTCGTGCGGCCCGAACCGAACCATAGGATCAGCCCTTGAGGTTTTGCTTTCTGGTGGCCAGCGTGCAAGCGCAGCAACCAGCATTTGGAGGCATACAACTGGGGGCCGCCGCACACAGGCGAGGGCACGATGTACGTTTCACTGCTCTCGACGATTTATCGCTGCTGGACGACGGCACCGTTGTGGCCACGACCACCAGGCCCAAGCCCGCTGATCATGTCCGTTCGGTAGATTTTCATCGGGCTCTGGTCGCCCCCGATGCCATCTCCGAGGAAGAACCCCTCGATGCCTTCGATGTCTTGATAATTCGGTTTGCCCCTGGGTTCGAAGGCGCCGCCATCTCGGGGGCGCCGGCCCTTGATCTGTGCTGGCGCCTACGCCACTCCCGAATCCTGGTGGTCAATGACCCCGAAGGACTTCGTCGGGCTGCCGGCGGGCACTACCTGGCGTCTCTGCCCGCCGAAGTCCGGGCGCGGACTCTTGTGTCCCGATCCCCTTCGAAGATCAAAGCGTTCTTAAAGACCCTGGACACGCCCAGCGTTCTTAAGCCCCTGACATCCGGGGGGGCCACCCGGGTTTTTTATTTGCGGCGGCGGCAGGTGGCCAATGTCAATTCCATCATTTCCGCGATCACCCGCACAGGATATGCCGTTGCCCAGGAATATTTGCCGGGAGCCGAAGAGGGTGAAAAGCGCGTATTTCTGCTAGACGGTCGTCCGCTGCGGCTGGGAGATGGCGTCGCGGCGTATGGTCGCATTCCCGCCCTTCGGAACAACTTCCTTCCTCCGAAGAACGCTGCAACCACCCGTGCCCCTGGTCGGCGCCGCAGCACCAAATTCACCGCGACCGACGAACGTTTGTGTGAACTCTTAAGACCTCGTCTTTTGGCTGACGGGCTTTATATGGCCAGTGTTGATATCGTGGGTGATCGCATCTTGGCTCTCGACGTCTTTACGCCCAGAGGGCTACACGCCCTTCGGGAATTGACCCGCGTGGACGTTCCGGACGTGGTCATCCGAGATTTAGAACGTCGCGTCCGCCTGCAGGGTGACCAGATTCGGGGCTTTACCTAGGCTGGACGTGTCTCGTTCAAATCCC
>JAYUUT010000065.1:0-19417 GCA_043754455.1 Myxococcales bacterium | reverse complement strand
TACGCCGGAGTACAAGGCCGAGGTGGTCCAGTTGGTCAAAGGCGGCATCAAGAGCGTCGCCGAGTTGGCGCGTGATCTGGGGCTGACGGAATCTGGGGTTCGAAACAGGCCAAGACGCAACTTCTTGGCGACACCGCCGACACCCGCGGAACCATGTCCCTTCCCCGCCAGGTTCGGCCCAATCGTTCCTACATGATCACCCGTCGCTGCGCCCAGCGGCAGTTCCTGCTGCGGCCCGACCCGGCAATTAACAACAGCTTCATCTATTGCCTGGCTGAGGCCGCCGCGGTCCATCGCATCGATGTTTTGTTCGCGATCGCCATGTCGAATCACGTCCATGTGGGTATTCACGATTCCGAGGGGAATTATCCCCTTTTCATCGAACGGTTCCACAAACATCTGGCCAAATGTGTGAATTTCTTGCGGGGGCGCTGGAAAAATATGTTCTCGCCCGAACAGGCCAGCGTCGTTCGATTAACGAAACCCGAGGATATCATCGACAAAATGGCCTACGCCCACGCCAACCCTTGTGCCGCTGATCTGGTCGAAGAAGCTTGGCAATGGCCGGGCGTCTCGTCGGTCCTAACTCGCGCCCCCGAAGCCAGCACTCCGCGGTTTTTGCGTCGTCGATTTTCGGCTCATCTACGCACTCAACCCCGGGCCGGGGTATTACTACAAAGGCGTTTTGGACGACACAATCCGGGCGGGAATGTCGCGATTGAATAGAACCGCCTTGTGAAGATCGCCGGATCTACGCCGACCTGTGGGCCTCAGGGACCCGTAGGCTGGCGGTCAAGCGCCGAGAAAGGCTTCACAGGAGCGATCGCTGGACGCTTCGCCGGGGCTATCGACTTCTTGATGGTGTCCTGAGTCTTCCTTCTTGTCTTCTGTATTGTCTTTTTTTTCTTCACCGAGATCTTCTTCCTGGGACTCGGCGTGGCTTTTGTCGGCGTCTTGGGGATGAGTTTAGCTGAGGAGAGTCGTGCGGCCGGCACGGCCACGGGTGAGGGCACGGGCGGCTGGATATGCGGTCCATCGATCACACCGGAGCGACCGGTGGGCGCGTGTTCCAAATGCAGGTGCCCGATGTGATCGTCATTGTCATCGGGAGTGACCACGATTCGGAACGTCGTTTCTAACTTCAGTCGGCATGCCAGCGTCCGTAGCGTGCGCCCACGTGGGGTTGTTGGGGCCCCTATACACGCGACCAAAGCGCCGTCCCCCCGTTCGAGGCCAAGCCAGCTCCCCACACCTTTTTCAAAGTCACGAAGGACGTCGTGTTCACCGGCCGGCCCGTCCAAGGTGTGTACATCGATTGCCAACCCCAGCGCGTGCGCTGACAGCTTCGACAAATCACGGCGGGTCCGATGATCGTGAGCCGCGGAGAAGGACAACCGTACGAGCCCCATCTGGACGAAGACCGGGGCTGCATCAGACAAGGCAACGGCCAGTGTGCAGTCCATTTCGGCCAGACGCCGACCGCGCGGGACTAGCACGAGCGGGCCAATCCGCCCAAAAACCAGTACAGGCGTTTTCACCAGGCCTAGTTCCGCCAGGGGCTGAAACTCAATACCCCGTTCAGCCAACTTTTGCTCGCATGTTGGGTCGCGCGGGGGCGACGCCCCTACAGCGTCGGACACAAACACCCGGATGTACGTCTGCGTGACAACCGAAACCCACGCGATGACAGTCAGCGGGATGCGCCGCCGTCGGAATCTCACGCTCGCAGTCTAGGCCAGCACACCTGCGGCCGCACGACCCCCGTCACCGCCGAGAGGGATTTGAAGTTCCGACGAAGCTCTCCTTCATCTGCCAGCGCGGCCGTCCGGCAGTCACGATTTGGTTAGAGCCTATGTCAATGGGCGCGAAGGTTCGTTCCGACCAAGAGCGAGGTTTCAAAATCGATGACAGACCGCAGCAGATCTCGACCTGGAAAAGGCGGCGCTGATGGGGCCGCAGGAACCCCTGGGCACCTTGGTGGATCTGCACCGCGAGGGCCGCGTGATCGGCAACCTGCGGGATTTGCTGCCCCTGCGCTAGGCATCACAACCTTCAGTTGAAACTGTACGTTTGTTCAGGCACCATGGACAGGTGTCTGGGCAAAGCGCGATCGATCTGTTGGCGATGCATCCGGCGTTGCTGTCCGCGGGGCAGCTAGAAACGCGGGAACACCGCGGCGTGCAGGCGACGGGGGTGCGGGGTCTGGATCGGCTGATCGGGGGGGGATGGCCCCGGGGGGTGCTGTCCGAACTGACCGGGCCCCGATCCAGCGGACGTACAGCCGTCCTGCAGGCGTCGCTGGCAACGGCCATTGCGCGCGGGGAAACCGTGGCCCTGATCGATCCCGCCGGGGCCTTCGATCCCCGCACAGCGGTGCGCGCAGGGATCCCTTTGGAACGGCTGCTGTGGGTGCGGGGTGGCAGCCGCGCGCTGGCCGCAACCGAACTGTTGATGAACGCTGGCGGATTCGGCCTGGTGGTTTTGGATCTGGATGAAACGCCGGTGCGGGCGCCGACCGCTGCGTGGGTACGATTAAAACAGGTGGCAGAACGACAGGGCACGGCGTTGCTTTTGATCGCAGCCCGGCGGGCCCAAGGGGTAGGCGGTGGCGTGGTCATCACGCTGCACCGATCGGGGGCACAGTTTCAGGACACGTCCCCCCTGCCCGCGGCCCCCGCGGCATTGCGTGTCCTGGGAACGCGGGCGGTGCTGGAACGGATGCGCGGCCAAACCGGGAATGATAACGCCCCGGCGACCCTGGAATTGCAACACGATCTGGCTTCGTGAACGTGGCCCATGGGATCCCTGCTGCGGATTGCGTGCATTCATGCACCTGAACTGGCGTTGCAGGCGGTCCTGCGCCGTTCGCCTGAACACCGGGGCGACGCCGTTGGATTGGCGTCAGGGCCAGGGGGACGCGCGAACATAATCGCCTGTACACAGGCCGCCGCACGTTTGGGCATCAGAAAACGCATGACGGTGGCCCAGGCCCAGGCGGTGGCGGGTCCGCAACAACACAAAATGCGGGTGGTGCTGGCCAACCCCGTGGACACGGCGGCAGCGGCGGCGGCGCTGGCCGATGTGGCCTATGGGTTTGCGCCGCAGATCGAATCCGAACACGATGGCGCGCGCGTATTTCTGGCGGTTCACGATTTGGGGCACCTTTATCCTTTAGGTGAACGCGCCGTGGCCCAGGCGGTGGCGGCCCACGCCGAACGTGTGGGTTTGCGGGTGCGGGTGGGCATCGCATCGTCTAAAGGCGCCGCCCGAACCGCCGCACGCACAGCCGGCCTAGACGAAATCGCCGTGATCCCACCAGGGGATGAAGCCCGCTTCCTGGCCCCGGTACCGATAAGGCTGGGGCTGGAAGGTGCCACCATGGAACGTGGCGTCCGCCCGGCGCGAACCGATGCCCAGGTCGCCGCCGTCGCTGACAGCCTGGACAGTTGGGGCGTAAAAACCTTGGGACAACTGGCGAACTTGCCTGTCGACGAAGCCACCTTACGCCTGGGTCCCATCGGCGCCTGGCTGCACCGCCTGGGATCGGGACACGACACCGAAACGTTTGTTCCCCAGTTGCCCCCGTCGGCGCTGGAAGAATCACTTGACCTTGATTACGAAATCCAGGAACTAGACCCCTTGGCTTTCGTGCTGCGCGGCCTACTGGATCGGGCGATGGCGCGGCTGCAGGTGCGCGGCCTGGCCTGCGCGGGGTTAAGCCTAAAACTGGCCCTATCCCCGCGTGGGATCGATACGCGCGAGGTGCCCTTAGGCGCCCCCACCCGCGAATCCGGCGCCCTGTTACAGCATGTCCGTTTGGATCTATCGCGCTGCCCCCCCGAATCTCCCGTGGTTGGGGCCACCGTCATCATGTGCCCCGCGCGCGTCCGCGCCGCGCAGATGGATCTGTGGCGACCCGCTGGCCCCGCCCCTGAAAAACTGATAGCGACCATCGCCCGGCTACAGGCCCTGGTCGGGGTCGATAACGTTGGCGCCCCCGCGCTGGTCGATACCTTTGCCGAAGAAGCCGTCGCGATGCGCCCGTATACGGCAGCGCCCCCCATCGTGATCGCCCCCGAAGCGTCGACCCCTGCCCCCACCCGCCTCGGCTTCCGGCGCTTTCGTCCCCCGGCACCCGTTGACGTGATCTTCGATCGTGACGGCCCTTCGGCCTTACGCGCCCCCGCCCTAGCGCTGCGGATCATGGTCGCCGCCGGTCCCTACCGCAGCGAAGGCCAATGGTGGCAAGGGGATGGATTCTCCCGCGATTATTGGGATGTGCAGGCCTCCGACGGCGCGGTCTACCGGATGCACCAAAACCGCAACAACGGATCTTGGTACCTAGATGGGTATTACGACTAACCTTAGCCGCGTGGGTGGTGAAGGTAGTTGGCCAGCGCGCACAGGGAACGAAGGTCGTTCAGACGACGGGACACCGCGACCGCAAAAAGTTCGGTCACAGGAGGACGTTCACGCTCTAGCCGCAACCGGGCCGCATCGACGCCCTCGGGCTGGTACAGCGCCGCAAGGGCGGCCAAACGCGCAGCAACCCCAGGGGGCGGCGGCGTCCCCTGACCTGCGGCCGACATCTGGACATCCCCCGGATCATCCTTCATCGGGCCGCTCTAGTTTCTCGATGTCTGCCAAATCTTGCGCGCGCCCGGCCATGCGTTTCATCCGCAACAGCGTCTCACGCGACACCACCCGCAAAGGCCCTTGGGGCAGGACAACCTCCAGGCTGTCGTCCATAAATCCACTGAACGAAACCACCGCCAGCAGAAAATCGATCACAAGATGTTCAGTTCCCACAATCTTGCTGACCCGTTGGACGTGGCGTTCGCGTGCCGTGCCCTCTTCGAACACCATAGGCAAGGCAACGAACCCGTAACCCAGCGGTCGAATCGCTTCAAGCGCGCGGGGGAGATCCCGCTCGGAGATCAAAAAATCGATATCCTTCGTGGATCGTGTCGCGCCATGGATCGTGACCGCCACCCCTCCGCAGATCGCATAACAACGCCCGTACGCACGAGGGCTGCCACTATCGCGTGCAGCTCATCAACAAGGTCTATGTTGCGTATTTGCGTGGTCACGTTCCCTCCGGGGACCCTACACCATTTCACGCCTCCATTCCTTTCTACCGAATTAGTGTCCTCTCGACCCCTTTGAAACACTGGATGTTCCATGCTAGCATTTCGCTGTCATGCCGACACTTACAATCCGAAATGTGCCAGCAAAAACCGTTAAATCTCTAAAAGCCCTTGCGCTGCGGCACCACCGTTCGATGGAACAACAGGTTCGCGAAATGATCGAGGCTCAGGTCGGAGATCGCCTCTCCGTTCTGGCCCAGATCGAAAAGGCTTGGCAGGCCCAATCCAAACGTCCATCCGCCGCCGACATCGACGCATGGATTGAATTCGGGCGTCGATGAAAGCTGTCGTCGATACCAACGTCATCGCCTACTATCTGCTGGGAACTGATCCATTCGCCGGGGAATGCGCAACGTTCTGGGAACGCATCAAGACGGCTCTCGCTCCTGCATCGTGGGAAGCCGAAATCACGAACGTCCTTTGGATGGCGGTTCGAGCAAAAATTATCACGCTTCCCGATGCTCTCCATCGACTTGACCTGGCGGCGGGCCTTGGCCTTCAATCGGTACCAACTTCGATCCTTTGGCGTGGTGCCCTTGCGCGAGCCGTTTCAACCGGTGTCGCAGCCTACGACACTCTATTCGTCGAACTTGCCTATCGCGAAGGCATCCCGCTGGCGACATTCGACGCCGCTGTTCTGAAGGCCTTCCCCAACGTAGCAAAACGCCCAGGGAACCTGCACTAGTTCCGATCCGCCGACCGGCCGCTATTTCGTGCCAAAAAGCCGGTCACCGGCGTCACCCAAGCCTGGGACGATGTACCCGTGATCGTTTAGGCGTTCGTCGATCGCGGCCACATACAGTGGAACATCCGGGTGGCTGTCGTGAAAGCTGGCGATCCCCTCGGGCGCGGCAACCAGGCAAGCCAGTTTGATAGATTTTGGTTGGGCGGTTTTCACCCTTTCGATGGCGGCGATGGCCGAATTTCCGGTTGCCAACATGGGATCGGCGACGATGACGTCACGATCGGTCATGTCACTGGGCAGTTTGTTGTAGTACTCGACCGCGCCTAAGGTGTCGGGATCGCGGTACAGCCCAATATGACCAATGCGGGCCGCGGGCAGAATGCGCAACATACCGTCGACGATGCCCAGCCCGGCGCGCAGGACGGGGACCAAAACGATCTTCTTCCCTTCCAGAACTCGTCCCTTGGTCTTGCAAATCGGGGTTTCGATGTCGACCTGCACTGTTGGCAAATCCCGGGTCACCTCGTAGGCCAACAATATCCCGATCTCGGCGACCAGATTGCGAAACGAACTTGTACTCAGATCCTTCTGTCTCAACAGGGTCAGTTTGTGCTGGACTAGGGGATGGGAAAGAACGTGAACTTCGCCAGGCATGGGGCTCCTTCAGGTTAACAAAAACAAATCAAAAGACCGTACCATCGCTGTCGATCCTGATCGGGGGACTTCCATCAGGGCGTTTTTCACGGGCGATCTGACGACCCGCGGCCCACGTACCACCCTCAAGAACCTTGGCCAAAGGCAGTTCGGCGGCGGTCAGATTGAGACGTTGTCTTATTTCGTCCGCAACCTGGTCCAAAAGGGCAACCGTGAGCGCCCGCCATTCGACAATCAGCGCCGAATCCACCGTGTGCGTGTCCGAAAACGTCGACGCGTGACGAGGGACCAGAACGCCCGCGTCCACAAAAAGGCCGCCGTTTCTGTATTCCGACAACCCGGTAAGAGCGTCAGCACCTACGATTTTGACCCCAAACGCCTCAAGAGGTTCAAAAAGCGAATAGGTCAACCACTGGCTGAGTTTGTGAAACGGGACCAATCCCCCCTGTGGGTGTGGCCAAACGTCACCTAGGTTGATCCCGGACAGGGACACGCGCCCCGGCCATATAGGCCCGAACCCGTCTAGGACGGCGCGAAGAATATCAACCGCTGACAATTGGCCATCGTTCACCCGTTCCAGCAAATAGTCCGCCAAATAACCAATTCGTGGGATCTGCCCCGCAGGCGCCGGAAAATGCACGACGTCGGCAGATACGGCATCGCCCAAACGTCGCAACAAAGACACGCGGCCCGCCGCCCCAACCAAGAAGTTGTCGGCATCTACCTGAAACGCCTGATCCAAGGCCCGGCTTTCGATAGCAGACAAGGCCACGGCATCCGCGCGCAATGGGTGCGTTGGATCTGACGAGAAGCCCCCCGCCAAAAACATATGAACGCTGGCGACAGCAAGACCCTCCGATCGGGAAAAGGTGGCACCAGACTCTTCCCGAAACGTCCACAGCGGACCCGCACCCGCATCAAGAAGAACGCTGGTCACGACCAGGTCAAAACGCGTGCGCAACGATTCCAGCAACGAAGCCTCGCCCAGCCGTCCCGTGACCCACCCCGCCCTGTCAACCCCGCCCACACCAAAATGGCGCCAGCGGCTGTGAACAGGGATCGTCGTGATATCTGGATAGGTGGCCCGGGTCAGCGCCAAAACGCGCGTCACCACATCAGGGAAGCGCTGGTCGTCCATTGACCAATTCAAAAGTTTGCCCGCGCGGCCCAGCGCCAGCATCTGGTTGGCGCTCGCGCGGATCGCCGCGGGCGTCCGCAGGTAGTCAACACTTTGTCCGGTCATTCGCCCAGCCCCCTTCCCTTCTGTTTGGCCAATTCCGCACTATCGGGCACCGCGCCGTCGGTGAAATATCCAGCGGCCTTTTTGGCGTCCATTTCCACCTGCGCATCGGCGGGAATCAATTCCGCCGGAATCGGCACCCTTTCGGTGATGGTGATCCCAGCGCGAATCACGGCGTCATACTTCAGGTTGCTCATCGACACGAACCTATCGATCTTGCTGATGCCCAACCAATGCAGGGCATCGGGCATCAGTTCCTGAAACCGCATGTCCTGAACCCCAGCCACACATTCAGTGCGGGCAAAATATTGCGCGGCGGTGTCGCCACCGGTCTGACGTTTCCGAGCATTATAGACCAGGAACTTCGTGACCTCGCCCAACGCGCGGCCTTCCTTGCGGTTATAGACAATCACCCCAGCACCACCATTCTGGGCGGTCCGCACACATTCTTCAATGCCATGAACCAGGTAAGGACGGCAGGTGCAGATGTCGGATCCAAACACATCCGATCCGTTGCATTCGTCATGAACCCGCACTGCCAATTGCCGCGTGGGATCTGAAATCGACGACACATCACCAAACATGTAGATCGTGATTCCGCCGATAGGGGGCAGAAACACAGACAAGTCGCGGCGGGTGACCAGTTCGGGAAACATTCCTCCTGTGTGTTCAAACAGAATGCGCCGCAGATCCGTTTCTTCGCAACCAAAACGACGGGCGATTTCCGGTAGATACCAGACAGGTTCGATGGCAACCTTGGTCACATTGATATCTCGGCCAGCCCGCATGACGTCGCCATCGCAGCGCAACCGACCCGCATCAACCGCGTCGTCCAGTTCTGGCAGGTGGATATGTGCTTTGGTCACGGCCACGGACGGACGAATGTCGTAGCCCTTATCGAAATAGGATTTGTACGCTGCGGCCACCACGGCGCCAAATGGATCCATGGACACGATTTTCGTCGGATCAAACCAGGATTTGTGTGGCCCCAAAGGCTCGGCGGGAGCTGTGTTGGTTAGATCCGGTTTTCGCAGGGGATCCAGCGCGCCTGCCGCCACAGCGACCGCGCGGTAGACCGAATACGACCCCGAATGTGTGCCAATGGCGTTGCGGTGATCCAGATTAGTGACCGACGCAATGACAGGGCCCCGCTGCATGGGGTCGGTCGCTCCCCAACGAATCGGGATCGGTTTTTGCCCGTGCGCAACCGGATGCGAAGCCAGGACAATCTTGGCGGGCTTGGTGCTTCTACTGCGAATCGGGACGTCAGACACGGGGCCTCCTCATCTGAGGAACATCAATCAATGCCATGGCATAACCCCGTTTATTGTCGGCGGGTCGCGCCCTCCTGTAAAGGAACGTGGCCCTGTGCTCTGAAGGATCGTCGTCACCGACAATGGCGCCTCTTTCCCCACACGTCGCCGTCCTGATCGAAGGAATCCTCATGCTGATGGCCCAACCAGCCGATTTTCCATTTGGTGTTTTCGTTGCGACGCTTCCGCATTTTTGGGCCGGTTCTGGGGCTCGTTGTAGTGGCGTGTGCGGGGTCCCCGCGGGGCCCGTCGGTCGAGGGCGCCGCCGCTTCAGCCCCCGACGTCACGCCCCTTCCGATTCCGTCTGCCCGTGTGACCTCTACAACTCCTGATGCTGCGCCTGCCACAGTGCCGGCCGTGTTGGCCCGCGACGCCGCATGGGGTGTCGACGCCTTCCTGTCGCGTCCCGCCTTCAGCACAGGCGATGGTTCCACCGGCGACCAAGGCCGATCGGACGCCGGATCGTCGACGCCGCTTTTGGGGCCGCCTCGGGCCGATGGAACGGCCTGCCAGTCGGCACGCGAATGTGTGTCCGGATTTTGCCTAGGCGCTATATGTAGCCCAGCCTCGGTAGCACGCGGGTTGGTCGGCTACTGGCGTTTCGACGAAGACACGCCCAACACCGTCAGCGACAGTTCGGGCAGGGGCAATCATGGACGGGCCATGGGGGGCCCGGTCAGCGATCCCAACGTCCCCATCGCACCGTTTCCCGATCCACGGTCTTTGCGGCTGGATGGACGGGACGATCTGGTCACAATCCCGGACGCGATTCCCTTGCGGCTAGGCGACGATCTGACGATTGCTTTTTGGTTCTGGAAGTCTTCTGAAGCCGCAACTGAAACGCGCATCGTGGGCAAGGGCACGCGGGACCGCCATACTTTCGCATTTTTTGAAGAGGCGGGCACCGCACGGCACATCGTATTTCGACAAACGCCCACCACCGGGACAGGAGTCGAAGTTATCAGCACGAGCCGCACCGACGTCGGGCGCTGGTATCACATCGCCGTGACGGTTTCGGGGACAGCGGTTGTGATGTACATAGACGGGGTCGAAGACGCCCGCGCCACCCGGCCCTTGGGATCCGTGATGCTACCGACCGATCCCATCATCGTCGGCTGCACGACCCCGCCTTCTTGCTTCCCGGGCCTGATTGATGACCTGCGTCTGTATGACCGCGCCTTGCCAGTCCCTGATCTGCGCCTCCTGGCCCAGACGCGCATCGTGCCTGTGCTGTGGATCGAAACCGGCACCCCCGCGAAGGCCATTGTCGACGATCCCAAAATTTCAGGCCGGCTGAAAATCATAGAAGATCACGACGGCACCCTGGTCGACATCGGCAAACGGGCTGCCACCTTAGACACGCCCATCGGCATCGAACAGCATGGGGACACCTCGCGAACCTTCCCTAAAAAATCCTACGGAATCGAAGTGCGCAACGCCATGGGGGTGGGAACAAAAACGCCCATCCTGGGAATGCCCGCAGACACAGACTGGGTTTTGTACGCCTGTTACTCTGACAAGACTTGTCTTCGAAACGCCCTGACCTACGCCATCGGCCGCGAGCTGAACGTCCCCAGCCCGCGCGCGGCATTTGCCGAGATCTTTATTGACGGCAAGAACGAAGGTCTGTACCTAGTCGTCGAATCGGTCAAGACCGGCACGAATCGCCTGCCCCTGCCCAGCCCCGCCAAAGACAGCAGCGGCGACCTGACGGGGGGTTACATCGTGAAACGGGACGGGGTACGGCGCGACTGGGTATCCAAACTGGGTGTGTTCTGGTCTCACGCCTATCCAAAGGTGGATCGCATCACCGCCCCCCAGCGGACGTATATTCGCGATCACATCGACAAGTTCGAGGCGGCAATGAAAGGCACGGACTGGGCCCACGAAACCCGTGGCTATTCCCAGTGGATCGACACCAAGATCTGGATTGACTACCTCATGATGCAGGAGCTTTCCCGGAACGCTGATGCCTATCGCAAAAGCACCTACGTCTACAAACGCCCCATGTCCCAAGACGGAAAACTGGGACTGGGCCCCCTGTGGGACTTCGACATCGGCTATGGCAACGTTGACGTCCCTCCGCGATGGGGCGCTGACGGGTGGGCGCACAAGGACAACCCCACCACAAACGCGCCAGATTTCTTCTTCTTCGAAAAAATCTGGACCGACCCGGCATTCAAAAACGCGTTTTCCTGCCGCTGGAACGAGGTTCGAAGAAACATTCTGTCCCAGGAATCCTTCGACCGGCGCCTAAAGGAATGGACCTTCCTGCTTCGCCGCGCCGAACCCCGCGATCATCAACGCTGGCAAATCCTGGGGACAAAGGTGTGGCCAAACTACTTCGTCGGCAAGACCTTCATGGAAGAGATCAACTACCTGCACGATTGGATCAAAGACCATCTGGCGTACATGGACAAAACCTTGCCCGGAAGCTGCGCAAACTAGTGACAACCGACTAAGGATCAACGCATCTGTTCCACCGCCCTATCACAGATTGTGATGGCTGGCCAGCCGTGGTGTGCTGGCAGGCCCTACGAGCTGGCCTTCCAGTTAGCGAAATGTGGCAGCATCGTTCGTTCTCGAAGATCGACGCGCACTCCACCTCACTGTATCGCCCCCCCGTCCCCCGTCCTGACGTTGGCAGAGCCGTGGTAGCGGGAGGGAGGGGCTATTTGGCGACGGAGGCTTTGAAGTTGGCCGGGAGAAGGGAGCCCCGGGGGTTCGATTGGCCCGCTTGGCTTCGGTCCCGCGCTCCGATTTATTCACAATCGCGGGCGCCTGTTCCCGGCGCAACTTGCCACGCTGCTCGGTCGTCACAGATGATCTCGTGGCAGCGAAATCACCACAAGCCTCGCAAGATGGCCACCACGCTTTCGACCGACACCCCCTCGACGCGATGGCCGTCAATGGTCACCACCACCAAGAAACTGGGGTTGGCCCAACCGAGACGCGCACGGGAACAAAGCCCCGTCCGCGATGCAATGCAGAAGCATTCCGCCTCTCATGAATCGTCGCAGCGTCCCCAAGGGAACCCCACGTTCTGTGCTGACACTTTGGATCCATCACCCAGGCGCAAGTGCATCGGTCGCCGATCGGACCATCCAGTCCTTCACGTGTGCCGGATGGCGCCGCCCCGTTCCGGTTCCACCGCGAAGACGCTGGTCTCAAAGACGACCCCGCTTTCTAGGGTCTTTGAGGGCAATAAACCTGTTGAGCTAATCCAGCTACGCTCACAACGCAGGCCGTAGTGGTTCCGCAAAACGTAAGACACGCTTCGCCGATAGAGCCGCAATAGATCGAGCGGTATTCCTTCGGAAAGAACCAAGTCTTGTCGGCGGCGCACTCTTCGGGGCCATCAGTACTACTTAGGAATCTGAACCCATCTACGGGGAGGAAGGCATCTGGCGGCGATCGATTGACGACAGTCCGCCCATCCCCCTGAGGAGGTGACACAGCGCCACTGTCCGCCCGGACACCGCCTAGGCCAACATCCTGAACAAAGGGCGTTCGGCCGCCATCTTGGCCCTCAGTCCCGCGACTGGCTGAGTTACCAGATGCGTCCGTATAGCCATGAGCATCCGAAAGGAGCCCCACTGTCGGGAGCAATGCTTCTTCACGTGACTGATAGCTTGCATCGGCCGGCGCGCTGGCCATATCAAACTGCGCCGAGAGAGCCGAAGTCTTTCGGCAACCAATTCCTGCAAGAGACAGAAAAGCAGAAAGCACAGCACTTGCGTTTAGCAGCATATTTCCCTCCGGAAGCACGAGAAGATCAGAATAAGTGGAACGAGGGCCCCCTCACGGCAGAACCGCAGAACGGCCCGGCCAAATCATGACACTCCTACCCCAGCTTTTTTGGCGCCAATCCATCATGTCCGTGCGCTCCCTTCCGACCAACGCAGTCAGCCTGCGCCAAAACACGCATTCAGTCAACCGGATCGGCACCCGGGCGGTTCGTCCGCGCAACAATTGCTTCCGCATTTGACGTCGACGCAAGGTCTGCGCATCCTGCGCTGCGGGTAAACATCCCCCCACGAGCAGTACGCACGCCAGACAGATCTCTAGTCCAAAGTCACCAGTTTGGCATGGGGTTACCTGACGGTGCCGCCGGTAAAGATTTTCGCGAGACGACGGCACCTCATTCGTAGCGAGCACCGTCGTTCGGGTCGGAGAGGGCTCGTCCGGCGACGGTTCACAGAAGCTTTTTTTCGCGACCGGCTCGCTACTTGCATAAGATTTCCAAGACATCGGGCAAAGCATCTTGGGCTCGGCCCTTGGGCTGACGTTCGCGGGATCCTTGGATCAAGGAAGTTTCCGGAGAGTAACGGCCGACCATAAGTGAATTCAGTGGAGGACGCTGAGTTTTGCAATTGCGGACCTAGTCCCCTCGCATCTCAGCACCTTCAACTCAAAAGAGAATCACAATGCAGCCGATTCGATTGATTGCACAGCTTCTATACATTAGTTTCGCGCTTCCGACCGTCGCATGGGCGCAAGGCGAAGGTGCCCCAGATGTCGAAACACCGGAACTCGGAGCGCCGCCGCCGGGCCCTCCGGCAATAGAAGTCGGGCATGGAGATGGCCACCCAACCGAGCCCTCGGGCCACCACGCGATGACCCACCCTTTCCTGAGCCACATGGGTCTCCCCGATGGACCGGGCGAGATCAGTGTGCGGGTCACGGGGATTCAACGTGGCCTCCGGGAAAGTTCCGCCACAGATCTCGCCTTTCACGTGGAGGCCGGGATCGTCGATCGACTGGGCTTGCATCTACGCAACGACGCTATCACCGGTGCGGGCATGAGCAGTCCGAACGGGGAAATGGAGGATCACGGCACCGAGTTGATGCTGATGTATGCCGTTCTGCAGGACGCCGAGGCTACGCGCGGTTTATCAATATTTGGCGAGGTGGCCGTACCAACTGTCCGACGGGACGGCCCGTCGATAAAATACGGCGGGGGCGCTGGAGGGCGTTTTATTCTCGCAACGCGACTACAGTGGGACGGACTTGTCCACGTGTCGCCGGCGCATGGTGGTGGCGTCGAGCTCGGATACGAGACCACGCTGGTTGTGCGGGCCGCGGGGCGCATTTTTGGAGTATTCGAAACGCGGGGCGAATATGGAAACGGCGACACGACCAACTATGTTCTAATCGCATCCAAAGTTGCCTTGGGGCGAACCGGTGCGACCATTGGCGCGGGCGTGCAATTCGCAACCACTTCAGCTCGCAACTATGACCGCCAGGCCATGTTCCAGCTCGACCGGGCGTTCTAAGGTTAGCGGTGCGGACTTCTACCCCCATACTGGCGTTCGTCTGCCTCATGCTATTCGTGGCATCCACGGCGGTTGCCGATTCCCATCCGCGTGTCCCGCCAGCTGCCGCCGCCGAAGGCCAACTGAACCTAGAAGCGATAGAAGTTCCGGTTGGCAATGTCGAGGCCGTGCGAACCACCGCAGGCTCGGCGCCAGCACCAGTCGCCTTCGTACTGGTGGGAATGATGGTCATTGCTATTCTTGCCGCGACCGTTTGGGGACAACGCGCAACCCATCAACCCGCACGCTTCTCACTACAGGCGGCTCCCCTCGCGGCGAAACTCACTGGGACCTTCGTGCTTGCGATCTATGCGACGACCCACGTACTGGGCGCGATCACCGTCTACCTGGACACACGCGTCGTCTATGCATCCACTGCGGAGTACTTCCAATACCTCAAGCCCGCACGGCTGACGGCATTATCCCACGCCCACCTCATGGCCATTGCGACCATGGATGCCTCGGCGGCGCTTTTCTTCTCTCTCAGTCGCCCAACGTCCGGGTTCGCGACCGGTGTCGTGACCGCCACATTTATAGGTGTCGTCGGTGACATCCTAGCCTGGTGGCTCATCAAGTACTTGGGTGGGGGATACGAGTTGGTGTCGATCGCGACGGGTATTCTTTTTAGCGTCGGCTTCGCTGTCATGACCGCCGTCTTGCTGCGCGACATGTGGCGAGGCCCCAACTCGCTCACGCTGCGGTCGCGCATTGAGTCTAAACAGTGAAAATGTCGCCCTTTATTCTGGCCACGGTCTTGGTAATGGCGTCGCCGGCGATGGCAAGCGAGCGACCAGAGGACAAACGCCAAGAACCCGAGTCACGCTACCGCCGACCTGGCCCATTGCAGCGGTTTGTCACGCAGGCTGGTGTGCCGGTACTGAAGGCGACAGGCCAGCCGGGCAAGTCCCTGCCGCCGGCCCTTGCCACGACGCCAGCGCCTCCTACAACGGCAGCAGTCCGTCCGGAGCCAGCGGTTCCAGCGGCGCCAGCGGCGGCGGCCGTCGATGAGCTATCGCCGCCACCCGGGAGTGAAACGCTAGATCTTGATTCTGCCAAGATCGAGGCACCTACGTCGCAGGGCGCGACCGGCCCGTCAGCAGGTCCGTTTTCCAATATCGTCCTTGGTGGCACGCTGGACTATCGGTTTCTGTTTCCAAAGGACATGCGCAAGGGCATGTTCATGATCCACGTCAATGAGCTTTTTGTGACCACGAACATCGGCGAGCATTTGTCGATCCTGGCTGAGCAACTTCTATTGACGAGCGACCTCGGCAGTACCGTTGGCCAGGACCACGGCTTTGTCTACGTAACGGTCTCGAATCTACCCGTGCTTCCCGCGGGGACCGCCTTCCGAATTGGTCGGCTTCGCATGCGCTATGGAATCGACGCCAAGCTCGACGCACCAGCCAATCCCCTGCGGACGACGGAATATCGAACTATCGGAACGCTGTCCGATCGAGCCATCGAAATGTCAGGGTATTTGGGGCCCATCGAGTATGCGGCCGCGATCACCCAGGGGCCTGATTTCCTGCTCCGCTATCCCGTAACCGCCGACGGCGAGATGGTGGGTCCCATTAAATCCGACGCGATGAACAACTCGCACCCGGTATTCGTCCGCGTCGGCACCGACTTCAAAGGGACGATGCCCAATTGCGGAGTCTCCGGTTTTTATGGGAAAGCGTTTCCGGTGTCTGCCAACGACGGGTTCCAGGCTGGGGATGCCATGCTATTTGGCGGCCTGATTGATCAAACGCGTCTGGTTCTGAAGGAACGCCTCACCATCGATGGGCGCTGGAATATTTGGCGCCTGAAGCTGGCGGCCGAGTACACGATCGGCCGTGATCACGACGCCGGCACGAAGACCGTCCAGGCCTGGTTCGGGCGGGTAGACGTGGCGATCCTTCCACAGCTCCTCACGACCCAGTTGCAATACGACCGATTCGACGACGGTCGTCCCGGAAGTCGGCCCGTCGGTGCACCCGGGGCTGCTGTCACCTTGAACGTCACAGACGGATCGTGGGTTCGGGTGGTGGCCCAGGGAAACGAAAGACTTTTCGCCGGAGGCGGCGGCGCCTGGGTTCTTGGCACTCAGCTTTTATTTGCGTTCTAGAAAACCACTTAAAAAGGAAATCTCGATGTTGCGACCTCTGACATTCCTTGTAACGGCGGGGCTGTTGCTCTGCGCTTCCCGACCCTCCCTCGCGCATGATCGTAGTTGGCCCGGCAAGCGTCTGGCCGACACGTTGCCTGAAGGGAATACTTTCGCGCAAAAGCAGACGACTCTTACCGCCCCTCAGATCTCCTGGCTGGAGAAGAACCTGGGAGAATCGATCCGAACCGAGGATCGCACTCCCCGGTTCTACGTGGGAACCAGCAAAAATGGTGCGATCGCCGGCACGGTCCTGTTTCTTGACGCAACTGGCGTGAATGGCAAGATAGAGGTTGGGTTGGCGATCGCTGCCTCCGGGCAAGTGGTTCGCGTCGTGTTGTTCGAGCACGCCGAGAGCGCCGGCCTGGCGTCGCCGAAGTTCCTCGGCCAATTCGCGGGCAAGAAGGCAGCCCACAAGTTCAAGGTGGGCGTCGATGTCACCTCACCGTCAGGCGACCAGAAGGGCGCCCAGATTCTGGCGACGGCGGTTCGGCGTGGGTTGCTTCTGGCGATGGCGGGGCTGAAGTTGGGAGGGAAGTGATGTTCGACCGGCCGCTCGTCAACAATGTGCTCTCGCGCACGGGCGTCCGTCTCGTCCTGTTGGCCGAGCTCTGGCTGGCCCCTTCGGCGGCCTTCGCGCTTCCGGTTTATTCGCGGATCTTTCAAGCCAAGTACGGATACCGCGTTGGTTGCAACCTTTGCCATACGGCTGGTGGTGGCTCTACGACTACCGACTATGGTCGCGACTTTCTTCGCGCAGGTGCAAACTTCGGTGCGTTCTCCAAGCTTGAAGGCCGCGATTCGGACGGGGACGGATCGCCGAATCTGGACGAGATCAAACGGAAGTCGAATCCCGGTGATGCGCGCAGCTTGCCGAAGGCCCCTGGCGACTGGCTCGGGGAAGCGGACAAGGTTCCAGTACCCCAAAAGGATCTGAAGCAACTCTTTGCGGACGCGGACGCGTTCGCGGCCCTTGAGGGCAGCCTCAAGGCCGCGCAAGTCGGTGGCGTGGAGGCCCAACTCGGATTGAAGTTGACTGACGAAGACAAGGTCCCCACGTTCTATTTTGCGCTCAAGGCCGGGAAGAAATACGCAGTGGCTCAGTTCGTGAGCGTTGCGACGCCCAAGGGACCAATGTCCGTAGCCGTCGCGCTCGATACCCGCGCCGCCGTGACGGCCGTGCGCATTTTGAAAAATCCGGACGACAAAGCAGTCGAGGGCGCAGCTTTTCTAAAACAGTTCAGAGGCAAGCGGCAGGGCGATGCCCTTCTCGTTGGCAAGGACATCGTGTCCGCCTCCGGGAATCAATCGTTGTCGCAGGAGGTCGCGACCGCGGTGCACAAGGCCAGCGCCATCATGAACGCGGTGTTCGGGAAATGACGTCCAGGTAACGGGAGAGCGTACATGACACAGGAATCGATTCGGGCGGCGCTCCACCGGCAAACCAGGTGCAGGGTGGTCTCCACGCCGCCATCCACCCTGACCTGGTCATTCAACCGAAACTGCACGTGGCGCCATGACGACGATACTGGATGGATTATCACGTCTCCGTCTGCGTCCAGCACCGGCAGTCGACGCACACGCCGCGAACGCATCTTTGCGTGCTTTCAAACACTGCGCCAAATGTGCGTATCGCTCCAAGCCAACCCGCAAGACGTGCGCGATAAAGTCGCATGGTTAGGCTTCGGTCAGCGGGCACGTCGTTTGCAGTGTGCTGAGCCATCATGAACAAAAGCAATTGTCGTCAGCTCTTCGCTGTCATCGCTGTCGTGGGTCTAGGTGCGCTGTCGGCCTGTGAACACGACGACATCGGTTCAATGTCGAACCACGGCAGCACATTCGATAGCCAAGCAGGCCTTTACCAAACCAATGTCGACAGTCACGCCGCCGCCATAGAAAATACGTCGCAGCTGGCTGGGATCGCGGTGCTCGAAAAGGAACACCAAGACAGGCGACGATCTAACATGGATGTTATGCAGCACGAGTTCGGCGACATGATGGGCTGCACGGGCCCAGCCGGTGAACGGGTGACGTCACCTGAAATTCTCGACGACCTGGACCGGCTTGAAAAGGAAAGCGACCTTCATGCTACCAATATGGGTGGAGCCCCGGACATGACATTTGCTAAGGCCGAGGAGGTCCGACATCGTGGCCAGATGACTGCAATGATTGCCGCCATGCGAAAGCACATGCAGAAAATGATGGACGGTCGGGGTGGCTATTCTTGTGGCCACCATTCGCAGCGCCATTTCTAGCGCGGTCGACCTTCTTGTCGTCGACCGGCTACGGAGTGGGCGGCGGGCGCAGCGCGGCTCCCGCGCCGAAGATCTCGACGCTGGGCTTCACCCAAGGCACGACGACGACAATCGTGCGTTCGAAGGAAGCTGGGATAGGCGTCATCGTTTTCCTGTTCCGGTTCCGGTTCAGCGTCGTTGGGGCCAGTTGGCGGAAAATGGCCTCCGTGCATCGCTGACGCACCCGTCCGACGCCTTGGTTTCGACGTCGTCCATTCCAAGTTACGTCCAAGACGCGGTTCATCATGCCGAATGGAGTGGAGCAGCAATTGCGATCGTCACTGGATTCGCCTGCGGTGCCTGGTTCGCAGCACCATTTCCCGTCCACGCGCGTGGCACGACAATTCGACTGTTGAATGGGGCTTTTCATGTTGTTCCTTCGTTCCTTCGTGTTTCATGGTCAATGGCGTTTGTAGACCTCGAGTTCGATGATGTCGTTCCAACTGGGTGTGTTGTGGCATTCAAAGGACTCATCGACGCGCGTGCTTTTTGTGTGAACGGCCACCGGAATCCGGTGAAATCTCATTCCCATGCCCGTGGCGACAGCGACCTTGGGGCGAAAACCACGGCATTTTTCAAGGCGAGCAAGCAGCGCTATGGGAGCCCCCGCATTCACGCTG
>JAYUUT010000064.1:0-21759 GCA_043754455.1 Myxococcales bacterium | reverse complement strand
GCCTTGCCGCCCCGACGTTCAATTTCAGCGGCGGTGGCTTCTGATTCGCCCTGGCTTGTGCGGTAACACAGCGCCACAGACCAGCCCTGATCCGCCAGGCGCAGGGCGATCTCGCGGCCGATGCCCTTGCCGCCTCCTGGAATCAATGCCACATGTGGTTTCATCAGCGCCGCGATTCCTGGTACGTCACGGTCGCAGTGATTTTTTTTCCGTCGCGGATCAATATGGCCTGCCCGGTGTCCCCAGGACGTGCCAGGTTCAGAACGAACATCAGATCTTCGACGCTGCGAATCTGATGGGGCCCCAGGCCCACCAAAATGTCGCCCCGGCGCAGCCCTGCCTGTTCGGCCGCCCCGCCCGCGCGCACGCCGGCCAGTAGAACGCCGGGTTGGCCGCCGGGTGGTCCCGCATATTCAGGAATTGTTCCAAGAGACGCATTGAACGAACGTGCATCCCCGACCTGCCGGGGCGAAGCGCTGCCTTTTTGAAACGATAGGTTCGGTCCGGCCGTCAGCGCGATGGACAGGCCCGTGATGACATCAACCAAGGCCGCCGCGCCCGCCGCGTTGATGCGCGAGGGGAGGTCAGAGGGTTTGTGGTAGTCGTCGTGGGCGCCGGTGAAAAAATGCACAACCGGTACGCCGGCAGCAAAAAAACTGGCCTGATCGCTGGGGCCGTGGCCATCGCCGCCCATAGAACAATCGACCCGCGCACTGGCGCATGCAGCCGATACCAGGGTTTGCCATTCCGTGGCCGAATCGGTCCCCAACACTTCGACCCGGTTGCCGCGCAGCCTGCCGACCATGTCCAGGTTGATCATGGCCAGCGCATTTTTTACGACTGACGGTTGGGTGCGGGTGAAATGCACCGACCCCAGAAGTCCGGTTTCTTCAGCCGAAAACAGCACGATCCAAACGTCGCGGTGCAGGTCGGCGCGCCGGGCGTAAAGCTGTTTTGCCAGTTCCAATACGGTGGCGGTGCCCGATGCGTTGTCATCGGCACCGGGGTGAAATTCGCGTCTATCAGGGGCCAGGGAATGTCGTCCCCCGAGACCGAGGTGATCGTAGTGGGCCCCCACGATCAACGGACCGCCGCCCCCAGGATGGCCTGCGGGGATACGGCCGACGACATTGAAGGTGGTGCTGGTCCGCAGATGCAGATCCACGTTCAGTTCGACGGTGGTGTTGGGAATAGATACGGTTGCGGGAATGGATGCGGTGGCTGCTGCCAGTGCTGAGGCTAGATCGGGCACGGCGGCCCGGGTGATTCCCATTACTGGAATACCGGCGTCGCCAGGGCTTTCGGGATCAAGCGAGGGCAAGGGGGCTTCGGGCGGCGCACGGTATTCCGTCGGGATGGGAACAGGGGGTGTGGGCGCGTCGAGCACAAGCAGGGCAACCGCGCCGCGCTCCCGTGCGTTGAAAGCCTTAAGGCGAATGTCCCCTAGTCGGCGCCGAAAGGCCGGATCTTTTAGGGCCTCGGTTTCGGGGGCAAACCGCCGCACCAGCACGACCTTGCCCTTGACGTCCAATCCCGCGTAATCGTCCAGGCCACGGTCGCTGTCAACCAACCCGTACCCAGCAAATGCCAAGGTTCCGCGCGCGCCGCCTTTGCCAGAAAATGATAGCGGGGTGAACATGGCCTGTGCCAACGTCCGCTGGCCTATGCGCAGGGACGTTCGTGGTCCTGATTCGATGGCCGTGGTGACGGGGAAGGACTGACGAAAGGTTTCGTTGTCTCCTGCGGGCGCAAGTCCTAGGGTCCGAACTCTGTTTTCAATCATCGCCCCGGCCTTGGCCAGTCCATCTGTTAGGACGCCGCGGCCCTGTAGATCAGCATCAGCAAGGCTGTTGATATCCCCCAAGATTCGTGAAGCCGCGGAATCGGGGGCGGCAGCCCTGTTGTCGAATCCTTTCCATCTAGCGACGAATACATTGGTGTCGGACGCGCCCGGGGCTGTCGCGCGGTTCGACGAAAATGCTAGCCACTTGCCATCTGGGGACACGTGGGGGAAACCGTCGAACCCGGGTGCGTGGGTGATGCGACGTAACGACGTTCCGTTGGGGCGGACAGCCCAGATGTCGAATTCGCGCCGGGATGTTTGGCCGTGGTTGGTCGCGAACAGGATCACGTCTTCGGTGGGGTGGAAAAATGGCGCAAACGACGCGGCGTCCAGATACGTGATCTGCATCGGCTGGGATCCGTCACCGTTGGCGACCCACAGTTCTAGTTTGTCTGGACGCACCAAGGCCTTGCCCAGCAGCGCCCGGTAGTCATCCAATTCTTTTCCTGGGCGTGGTCGGCTGGCGCGCCAAACGATGCGACTGCAATCGGCGTTGAAAAACGCGCCGCCGTCGTATCCCGGCGCGTGGGTCAAACGGCGCACGTTGGTGCCGTCGCTGTTCATTCGGTACAGTTCCAAATCGCCGTCGCGCACCGACGTGAACAAAATGGATCCGTCTTTTGCGCAAACCGTGCCCTCGGCGTCGTAGCCTGGGGTGGCGGTCAGGCGGCGCAGCGCGGATTCGTCGTTGCGGCCCCCGGTGGTGGCGAATATGTCGTAATCGCCGTGAAGCCCCCAGACATACCCCTGTGACATGTCAGGGCGGGCAGGGCATTGCGGGCCGCCTAGGTGGGTGGACGCGAAGAGCAAATCCCCCGACGGGAAAAAATGCGCGCAGGTGGTGGCACCTTTTCCTGACGACACCCAGCCGAGGGGCCCCGGTGCTGGCAGCACCTGCATCCGTGCGATGCGGTCGCATCCGGCGCCTAGGGGGCGTGCCTGCAGGGACAATTCTGTGCCCGTGGGGGACCAGTAGGCCTCGGCGTTTTCGCCCCCAAAGGTCAATTGGCGCAGATCGCCTAGGGCGTTTTCCCCGGGCCACAGGCTGGCGCCCCCCATTTGTGACGGCGCGGCCTGATGAGGATGGCCCGCGCAGGCAAAGGCTGTGCTGACAACCATAATGAAGCCGCAAAAATTTCGCATCCGATAGGGCCAATCTACCGCAGGGGCAAGCCAGAATAGATGCCTTTCGCCCTTCTTGTCGCGTGGATTTGCGGTGTAGAACCCCGACATGCGCATCAGTCTCGCCTTTTTGACCTTGATTCTGACCCCGGGAGCAGCCGGGGCTGCGGATCCCCGACCCGTAAAGACCGACGTCGCCCCGCAGGCGGCCCGCCCCCGGCTGGTGGTTCTTTTGGCGGTGGATCAGATGCGTGGGGATTACATCGAACAATACGGCCGCAACTGGAAATTCGGGCTGCGGCGGCTGCTGGCTGAGGGCGCCCGGTTTTCTAACGCGAACTACCCCTACCTGGCCACGGTGACCTGCCCCGGCCACAACACCATCGGGACGGGAACCTATCCCCATACCCACGGGATGATTCTAAATGGGTGGTGGGACAGGCAGACCAAACGGCTGATTGAATGTACCGATGATCCAGGTTCTCCCGTGATTTTCTATGGTCCGGGCAAGGCGTCGAAGGGCGACAGCGCGAAGAACATTATGGTGCCTTCGTTGGCGGACGAGATGAAGATGCAGCTTCTTCCCAAGCCGCGAACGGTGTCCTTTTCGCAGAAGGCCAGGGCGTCGCTGGGGTTGGTGGGACACACGCCCGATGCGGCGACCTGGCTTGAAGGTGGCCAATGGGTGACGTCGAGCGCGTTTGCGCCCGCGCCCCTGCCGTGGCTGGAAAAGGCACTGGCGGCCAATCCGCGTGAGCCACAGCTTGAAAAACCTTGGGACAAATTACTGCCCCCAGCCGCGTATAAATATACCGACGAAGCCAAAGAAGAAAAAGTACCCACGGGTTGGACCCGATCGTTTCCGCACCCTTTGCGCAGCACCGTCCCAGGTTTTGGGTATTGGGAAAAAAGCCCAGCAGCCGATGCGTACCTGACCTATTTGGGCCGGGCGGCGGTCGACGTTCTGGGCCTGGGACAAAAGAACAGTGTGGATTTTCTGGCCATAAGCTATTCGGCCCTGGATCTGGTGGGGCATGCCTTCGGGCCCCGTAGCCACGAGGTTCAGGACGTTCTTGCGCGGCTGGATGTGACAGTGGGGGATCTTTTGGACCACTTGGATAAGGCCGTGGGCAAGGGCAACTACGTTGTGGCCTTGTCCGCTGACCATGGCGTCGCTGTGATCCCCGAACAGGCGCAGGCCGAAGGAAAGGACGCCGGGCGCACATCAACGACCGAACTGAAAAAACGGCTCAACGATGCTGTCGTCTTAGAGGTGGGGGAGGGAAGCCATGTTGCTCACATTCTGGGGACGGATATCTATCTGGCCCCGGGTGTGTTCGACAAAGTGGTGGCAAAGTCCGGAGCGCTGGATCGGGTCCTGACGGCTCTGCGCGGTACGCCTGGGATCCTGGCCGCCTGGGGGACCAATCAATTGCGAGACGCCGGAGCCATCACGGATCCTCTGCAAAAAGCCGCCGCCCTCAGTCATTATCCAGGACGCAATGGCGACATCATCGTCGCGCAAAAGGCCAACTGGATCATGGGGAGCATTGGCACCACGCACGGCTCCACGCACGGTTACGACACACATGTGCCGGTGTTGCTGTTCGGCGCCGGTATCCAAGCGGGCGTTTATCCCCGTTCGGTAACCCCCGCCGATATTGCGCCCACCCTGGCGACGCTTATCGGGGTCAAGCTGCCCAAGGCGGAAGGGCGCGCGTTGCAGGAGGCGCTGAAGGTGGCGGGCCCCGTCAAATCCGAGCGTAGGAAGATGAAGAAGTAGGGAAGGCGCCGTGCGTACATCGGATTGAAGCGCGGCCTGATTCAACCCGATTAAGGTCGACGTTACTTGATGCCTAGATCCAAAAACGCTCGTCGTCCCTTCAGCCAGGTTTTCGCGCTTTCAATTCGTTTGGGCATGTCACACCTGTGAACGGGGGCTTCGTCCCAGTCCTTGGTGCTAAAATCGGCCAGGGCGGCGTCCAGATGTTTGGCGATGTTCGCCTCGCTTAAGACGCTGGTCGCAAGGGTCTGGATCTGAGCGACAAATTCCTTTCGGAAGGCCCGGATGAACTGAACCTTTAGCTGGTTGACTGCCCCAGCGGTTTTTGCGGCACCTTGTTCGCCGTGAAAAAACGACATCGTGGGGGGATTGGCGAAACCTTTCCATTCCATGTCGACGGGGTCGCCCCCGAAATCCAGGTCGAAATCCTGCGGGTACAGCGTGAATTTCCCGTCGCTGCGTTTATACAGATAATAGTTGTGAACCCCGTCGTCCCAGACCCCGACGAAGTTCCGTACAGCGAAATGCGCCAGCAATTGTGGGACATCAAAATATTTATCGAAATAGGCCCGCACGTCAGGGCTTTCATCCTTACCTGCCACTGCCTTAACGGCGTTTAGCTTTTCAATAAGATCGATCACGTCGGCGTGTCCCGCCGGATCGGCGTCGCGGGATTGATTCGACTGCCGTTCGTAGGTCAGCTTGTATCGTTCCACCGGTGTAAACTGGGGGCAGCTTTTGTTGGCGACGATCGGGACGAAGTCGGCCCGCGACCAGGGGCCGTCGTCTACGCTGACCGATCCGTCAAATTTGAACATGTCACCGACAGGCACCCCGGGCTTTTCGACGTATTTGCTGATGAACCTCTCGTCGATGTTTTCGACCTCCATCATGTACGCGTAGTACGCCCCGTTGATATGCAGCCGTGCGAATCGAAAAATGTTGGTGGGGACCTTGGCGTCCCAGAACAATTTGCCTTCCAGGGAGTTTAGGACCCCTGGGCAGGCCTGGTACTGTTTGTTTAGGTTGATGGTGTCGCGGCCCTCGAAACTTGCCCATTTTGGGAAGCTGACCCGCCAGCTAAACACGCGGTTCGGGGCGGGCTGTGCCGGCCCAGGAACCTTCCAGTCCTTCAGTTCTTCTCCGCTTTTTCGCTGATACCGGCTTCCCTGGTACCGAACCTGCACGTCGTACACCTTGCCGTTGAAGATAAACGTCGCTGCCTGGCGGTTGTCCCATTTTGGATTCACCACGCAGCCCTGGTTCGGTCCGATCTTCCCGTCCTTGTCCAGTAGATTGGTCCACATCGCGGTCCAGTTGTCCGGAGTTATCACCATTTGATACGTGCGCGTGACCGGCAGGTCGGGATTGACGAAAGTCGCGTGCCAGTCAAATGGATCGCCCGCCCGTGGCGACAGGATCTCGGCCTTGTCTGTGTCACGTTTTCCGACGATGCGATACCTGACGATGGATCCGACTGCCTGTGCAGGAATGGTCGCCGCAAAGGTGGTGTCGGCCGAAGCTACGAACGGGCGTGTGGCAGGCACACCAATTTTCTCTGCCGTATCGACCCGAAATTCAACAGCCAGATCGCTGGCCTTGCCTGCCGACAGCTTCGCGCTCACAACGATCATGTGACTGGATTTGATAATTCCTGGCATGCCACCGGGCTGCGCTTCGTGGCCCATGACAATGGCAGGAGGTTCTCCCTTGACGCTGTTTTCGCGACCGGGGGTTGCGCCATCAACAGGCGAGGCCTCCCAGTTGCGTGGATCCGAAGCGGGCAGATCCGTGCTGAAACGTTCTAGGGATCGCCCCATATATTGATGCGATTTGAAAGGCGCTAGTTTCGGGAGCCACGATTCACCACCGCCAAAGGCGTCCGCCCCTATAGGCCAGGGCGATTTGTCGTCGTATTTCACACTGTCCACCGGCTGGCCCTTCTCGTCCAGCAACGCGACCGTGGACCCGTTGTTGTTCAATTCTCCTTCATAGTCGCCCAGCACATCAGCATCTTTTAGTCCGTAGTTTGCGATGGCCAGCAGTTGGGTTTTGCTGTGCGCGAGGACCAGGAATTTTAGTGGTGCCAGGGTCGTTCCCGCTGGGACAGTCAACGCGGGCTTGTTATCGATGACCAGTTTCCAATTGCCGATGGCGATGGCGCCTGGGGTGGTGTTGCGGATTTCAATAAATTCGTGCGGGTCACGATCTGAGGGTTCGGCGACCGGGTGGTACATGATTTCGGTCAAGGCGACCCGGGGGGAGGCCCCGGCGGGCCCCACCAGGGGATCGGCCCCGCGCGCATCCAGCACGGTTGCAACGGGCTTCGGTCCAGGTACCGAAGGCGGGGTGGGGCCAGCGTCCGCGGTCCCATTGGGCCCGGCTGGGTCTACAGCGGAGCCGCCTCCACCCCCGCAAGAGGCCACCCAGGGCACTGTCAGAAGGCCGATAACGCAGAAAATTCGCGGCGCTTGCGTAGTCATTCGGATTCTGGGTGATCCTAAGGCGCGCAAAGGTTTCGTTTCTGGGGGCCTCAGCGAAAGAAAGTGCATGGCTATAGTGACCTTTTCCGTCAAAGTGGGACCGTTCGGGGCGGAGTGCCCCACGGTCAAATCAAAAGGAGATTCCATGATGTCCTCGTTCTGGCGTCGGTCTGCGTTGAAAATTGGGCTTGTGTTGTTGGGTGTTTCGGCGCGCGCGCCGCTTGGCGCCGCACAGCCGGGCGGCGGCGGTTCAACGCCCCTAGCCACTGATCTGAAAAAGGTCGCCATCGGATCGTGGGCTGAATATGCCATGTCCATGGGCGCGATGAACGCCAAGGCGCGCTGGGCCCTGGTTGCCCGTGATGCCAAGGCCATCACGATTGAAATGACGATGGAGGGGGGGCCGATGGCGCAGGTGGGTGGAAAGATGACCATGAAGATGGTGGTTGCGCCCGATCCCACGTCGGTTGAAAAACCGATCAAACAGATCGTGATGCAGCTAGGCGAAAACGATCCTATGGAAATGCCAGCGGCGATGGCGGGTGGGGGCAGCCAGAAGTTCGAGAAGCCCGATCCGAAAAAGTTGGTCGGCAAGGAAAACCTAAAGACCCCTGCGGGCACTTTTGCGACACAGCACTACCAAGATAAAAACGACAAGGGAACAGTGGATATGTGGATTCTGGAATCCGTGGGGCCTCTGGGATTGGTCAAGACGGTGTTCACCCCGAAGCCTGGCGCACCGGCTGGCCCAGGAACGCCGCCCGGCCCGGTAACGATGGAACTAACCGGGCAGGGCAAGGGGGCCAAGGCAGTGGTCACGAAACCAGCAGGACCTTTTAACCCGGCGGCTCTGATGGGCGGGATGAAGAAGGGATCACCCACAGTGGCCCCGGCGAAACCACCCGCAACGAAGTGAAAGCTGCGCGATGACACCCCTATCGACCCGTTTGGTCACGCTTATAGATGGCACAAGCTGGGCTTCGGTTTTTCCCGAGCCTGGTTTCCAGCTCCACAGTTTCGTGGCGGGGCTACCCGATGGGAGGCAGGTCGAGACCATCCACACGCCCGACTTCGCGGCCACGGCAGGGCGGGAGCCACCAGATCGTCGTTATGGGAACCCGGTCCTATTCCCGGCAGTTGGCGTATCGAACGGATCGCAGCCCGATAGCTGGGATCATGCGGGGCGGGTCTTGACGATGCCGCCGCATGGCTGGGCCCGCAATGTGTATTGGCAGGTTGAACAGCTAGAGGCGAACAAGGTGACCGCCGTGGTTGTGCCCAACCCAGGATTTGGCTTGGCCTTTCCGTTCGATTTCCAACTTCGCATGACCTATGGCTTGGCGGACGGGGTGTTGTCGTTAGACACAGTCCTGCAAAACGTCGGCGTTGCGCCCTTCCCCTATGCTCTGGGCTTTCATCCCTATTTGCGGGCCCCGCTTGGCCCGGGGGGAACATCCCAAACCTGTCGGGTCGCGGCGCCTGCAGGCGTACGGCTAACGTCCCCTGATGGATGGCGCACGGTAAAACGGGCCGCTTCGCCCGGACGGGTCCTATCACTTGACGATGCTGATCTAATGGGCTCGATAGTGCTTGCGGATACGGGCGCGAGGGGTCTTGAAGTTCATGATCCCGCTTCGCAACTGGCCACCCGCGTATCCACCGAAGGCAGCGAACAGTCCTTCCCTGTCTGGGTCATCTGGAACGCATCGGCTAAGGTGCCTTACGTCTGTTTGGAACCGTGGACCGATATGCCCAACGCCCTGAACCGTGTCGGGACACGCACCATCGACCCGGGGGACACCCACCGATACCGGATGTCAGTGTCGGTGCGAACTTTGTAGGGGGACCTTTACCCAACGCCCTTTCCCGGATTCATGATGCCTTTGGGATCAAGGGCTTCCTTAATCCGCGTCATCAGATCCATTTCGACGGCGGACTTGTAGCGCCGAATCTCGTCGCGTTTGGCGCGGCCGATTCCGTGTTCGGCACTAATCGATCCCCCCAAATCATGGACCAAGTCGTGTACGGCCCGGTTCACATCATCTCGTCGAGCCATGAAGCCTGCCGTATCGGCGCCTGCAGGTTGGGTCAGATTGAAATGCAGGTTCCCGTCCCCTACGTGGCCAAACGGAACCGGCCGGATGCCGGGCACCATGGTTTCGACCAAATCAAGCGCCTTTTCCAAGAACTCGGGGATCCGCGACACAGGGACGCTGATGTCGTGTTTGATGCTGCCACCTTCGGGTTTCTGTGCCTCGGACAATGATTCGCGAAGGCGCCAAAGCGCCGCGGCCTGGGCTGAATTTTGGGCTCGCACGCCGTCAGTGACATGCCCCGCCCCCGCGGCAGCTTCGAGGGCCGCATCTGCCTGGGACGCCGACACCGTCAGGTCAACCAGCACATACCAGGGCGAAGGCGTGGTCAAAGGGCAAGCCGTCCCGGGGATGTGCTGGATGACGATCTGCAGTCCAAATCGTGGGATCAGTTCAAATGCCAGGATATCCCCCGCACAAGATCCGCGAAGGTGATGTAGAAATGCGACGGCAGCGGCAGGAGAGGGCAGGGCGGCGAAAACCGTCTGCACCTGTCGATGGCGGGGAAACAATTTCAGGACGGCTGCCGTGATGATGCCAAAAGTGCCCTCAGTGCCCAGGTACAACTGTTTCAGATCGGGTCCGGTGTTGTCTTTTCGCAGGGCCCGCAGGCCGTTCCAGATCTGACCATCCGGTGTGACCACTTCCAATCCCAGGACCAGATCTCGGGCATTGCCGTAACGAAGCACATGAACCCCGCCCGCGTTGGTCGATAGATTGCCCCCAATTTGGCACGTCCCTTCGGCCGCAAGCGACAACGGAAACAGCCTATCAACGGCTTCGGCGGCGGCCTGAACCCCCGCCAGGGTCACGCCTGCCTCAACCGTCATGGTGTCGTCCACAGGATCCACGGCCCGAACGCGATTCAGGCGCCCCAGATGGATCAGCAGGTCGTTTCCTTCGGTTCGTGGAATCTGTCCGCCGACAAGCCCCGTGTTGCCCCCTTGAGCGACCACCCCGACATCTGCTGCGGCGCAGGCGCCCACGATGGCAGCCACCTCAGCGGTCGTGCGTGGCTTCATCATCAAGGGCGTGGCCCCCTGGTACCGGTCCCGCCATTCACGTAGATGGGGCAGCAGGCTGTCTGGGTCATCGACATATCCATCGGGCCCTAACAGCGTCTTTAGTTGGGCAAGGAAGGCGGCAGACGGGGCACGAGGCATCGGCTGATTATGCTCCAGTAGCGCGGAAGCGCGGACGCAGATAAAAAAAGCGCGTCTCGTAGAATGCTGAGGCCTCTATTCCCGTCCAGAGATGTCAACGACGACGCGAACGTGGCCGACGGCCCGCAATGAGTCCCAAGGCCACGACGCCGAGTGCGAAGCTGAGGCCACCTGGCACCGACTGCCTTTGGGCCCCGACGCGGCACCCGCAGCCGCTGCTTTTGGCCGCAGGATGGGTTCCTGCGTCTGCATCGTGTGCAGCGCCGGCATCAACAGCGCCGGTCATGTCCGAACTGGGCCTAGTTATCGATCCACCATCCGTTCGGACCTGACCCAGGTCAGGCCCCCGGTTGACCAGCATCGCCGAAGGGTTGTCCGTGCTGCGGTCGACGGTAAATGCGCTGTCACGAGGCTGCGACGCGCCTGTGTCGACGGGTGGCACAGGCCGCCGGTCGGTAGACCCATCGGTGATCGGCATGATCACGGCGCCCGGCGGCACGTCGGCGCCCGCGTCACGCGGAACATTGGCACAGTTCTCATCGACAACGCCGCTGCAGTTGTTGTCCTTTCCATCTCCACAGATCTCCAGAACCGCGTCGACAGACCCTACACACACAGCGGCTCCTTGGCCCATGCACTGGATCAGACCTTGTTTGCATTCGCCGATAGGTGTGGGCCCGCAGACGGTGCCCACGCCGTAGTCTTCATCCGTCCTGCCATCGCAATCATTGTCCTTGCCGTCGCATAGCTCTTTGATCGGTGGTTTTTCGTTGGCGCAGACCATCTTCTTGCCCCCCATTCCGTCATCGGCGCACGCGGAGGTACCCTGTTTGCATTCACCAACAGCCAGCCCGCACGCGGTCGCTGCAACATCATCGATGGTGCCGTTGCAATCATCATCAAGGTTGTTGCAGATTTCGGGCTTCGTCACACAGGTTGTCGCAGTCATAATGACGACGACCAATGACGGCGGAGAATCTCCAGCCGCGTTGAAGGCCTTCACCCGATATGAATAAGATGTGGCGACCGCCACGCCGGTGTTTGAATAGTCGACCACGTTTGCGGGTACGGTCCCTACTTGGGTGAAGTTTATCCCGTCGGTTGATCGTTCTATCTTGGTTCCGTCCTCGGTGCCTCCCGTATCGGTCCAGGTCAACAGCACCTGTCCCGCCACGGGCGAGGTCGCCGCGAGGCCAATGGGGGCCGGAGGTGCCTGCAGGACAACATTGATAGGCAGCATCGCAGTATCGGTGGACGCGCCGTCGTCATCCACCGCCCGCGCCCAAACCGAATAGGCCCCAGCATAGACGTTGGTCCAGGTGAACTGGAATGGGGCCGTCGCATCGGTGAAGATTAGGCTTGTGCCCTGAAAAAATTCTACCCGCGAGACGGTGCCGTCGACGTCCGTAGCGGTTGCCGTCAGGATAACGGTTGCCGGCGCCGTGTAGCTGGGTTTGTCCGACGCCAACGTCACAACCGGCGGTTGGTTGGCAGAGGTGACGGTGATGTTCAAGGGTGCTGACGACGCGGTCGCGCCCTTGTCATCGGTGGCCTTGGCGGTCAACGAATACGTCCCCGCCGTCACACCGGTCCAGGTCGCCGCAAACGGCGCGGTCGTATCGGTGCCAATCAAAACGTTGCCCTGGAAAAATTCGACCTTCGCTACTGTTCCGTCGGCATCGGTAGCGGTTGCCGTGACAAGAACGGTCGCAGGGGCCGCATAAGTGGCCGCGTCGGATGCCACCGTCGCCGTTGGAGCGATGTTCCCCGGTGCCGGTGCCTGTCCCTTTTGAATGCGAAAGGTGTCGCCAGGTGTTGTGTTGACATCCATCAGAAACCGACCGTCTAAGGCATTGCCATTGATGTCGAGCACCAAACTGCCATATCGCTTCAATGACACAAACATCGCCGGGTGATTCAGTGAACCGGTCCCCACCGCGCTGCCACTGCCCGCGACGACATAGACCGCCCCTTCATGTGCGGCGGGGCCTTTGGTCGCCTTCACATAGGCTCCCGTACCGCCGACCCTTCCGTTGCCGGAATCTTTCTTCATGGCCGCCGTCAACGTGGACGACGCCCCGTAGTGCCCATCTAAAAGATACGACCGTTCGTACGAATGGCTGTGACCCGAAAGCACCAAATCGACGCCGTGGCTTTCCAGGATGGGAAGCACATTGGCGCGCATATCCATCTGTTCCTTGGCGGTATCCGAATCGTGACTTCCCTTGCTGTAGGGGGGGTGGTGAAAATACACGACCAACCAATCACGGGTGTTGGCAGTCAAATCCGCCTGCAACCACGTCAACATGCCGCTGCCCGGGGCCCGCAGGGCGGCCGTCATTGAATCCAGGCACACGAAATGGATGTTGGCGTGGTCAAACGAATAGTATTTTTCCGATCCCGAAGAAAGCCCTCCCACTTCGCCCTTAGACGGCAAGGAAAATATCTTTAGAAACGGGATGCTGTCAGGTGGTGCCGATGACTGGTTGGTGTCGTGGTTGCCAATGGCGGGCCACAAAAACGTTTGTCGCAATAGATCTTTGTGAACGTCGAATACGCTTTTTTGGTATTCGGCATCGGTGCCATCGGTGTACGCATTGTCACCCAGCAGCAGCCACAGATCCGTGTATTTGCTCCCCGTTTCGGTCGCGTACACGCCCCGCACCCCTTCCAGGGCGGCATTGGCCGTCCCCGCATCACCCAAGACCCAGACGCGCGTCGGATGCGCGACCCCTGGTGGTGGGGCCGTCATGAAGAACGTATTGGCATCGCCACCCGAAAGCTGTGCGGCACCCGCGTCAATGGCATAAAAATATTTTGTCGCTGGTGACAACCCTGTGATGGCAACTTCGTGATCCGTCCCTGCTGCACTTTCCGTCGCAGATTTATCCAGTGTTCCGATGGCGGTTCCAAACCGGACCTTCCCCACTGTCGATAGGTCGGTGCGCCACTTCACCACGGCAGCCGTGGGGGCGCCCTGTTGTAAATACGGCCCGCGCAACAGGACGACGCCATCGCCCCCGAGCAGTTCTAGGTCGAACCCCATGTCAGTGCTGCTGGCGTCTGCTTGATGGACCTCAACCGCTATGACGTTCACCCCGGCCACGAAGTTTGCGGACGCTAGGGCTTTTGCCAGATAGGTGGTTTCGTCTGCGCCCGCGGTGGTTGCCGTGGCGAACGATTCGTAGCTGATGGCTCCTGCCGGCATGTTGCTGCGAAATCGTTCAACCCCGTTGACGTATACGACAGCCCCGTCGTCGCGCTGGAGATTCAAGGTCAGACTGGCAAACGCGGCAGGGTCGGTGATGGTCACGGTCTTACGAAAGTAGGTCGTGGGATATTTTGCCGAAGCGACGCCCCCATACCCCAGGGTGGTTTTGACATCGGGGTCGCCGTACCCAAGTTTCCCGGGGCCCTCTGGCCACGCAGCGTCGCTGAACCCGATGTCCTTCCAATTGGCTGGGGCCGCGGTGCCCGTGACCAGATATTTCCAGGTTGACCCCTTTGCGACGATGGTGGTCGTCAGGGCCTGTTGGGATTCGGCGATCCCGTCTGGGTCCGTGGGGGCAGCCGGTGCGGGCGATCGACAGGCTGCCAGCGCGACAGCGATCAGGGGGGCCAGGCCTCGTGGTCGGTCAAAGGTAAACATCAATGGAAACTCCTGAGGCAACTATAGGGACCGATCGCCCCCCTGTGTAAAGGGATTAGCTGAAGATCAGGGAGAAAACTGCAGATTTGCATGCGCTTGCTCACAACATGAGCGGCGTATGAGAAATGGGGATACCTTTGTGTGCGTGAGATCACACATACAGCGGTTGATATGGTCCGCCATAGCTGGCGCGGGGCTTCTCATTGCCAGCCCCTGTAGAGCGGCGACTGATCTCGACGTAAATTGGAGTGCCTTTCTCGATAGGCAGTCGCCGGTGTGGCGCCGGGTCCCGACCCGGTTTGCAGACGGCCCTTTTTTAGGCAATGGCCTGTTAGCTGCAGTTATCTATCGACAGGATCCTGACGGTCTGACCTTCGACTTGGGGCGTAGTGATGTGACGGATCACCGGACGCACCCCGATCCCCTGGTGGCCCGCCCCCGTCTGCCCATCGGTCAAACCATTTTGCGTACGGTCGGAGACATTTCGGGGATCGATGGCCGATTGTCTTTATGGGACGCGGAATTTCTCGCCACCGTGACCACCACGCGGGGTCGCATACGGCTTAGGGCCTTCGTCCATGCCACCTTGCCCGTGATGGTTGTTCAAACCGAAGCTGAAGGGGGAGAAGCGGGCTCAGCGCAAACCGTCGGGGCGCGTTTCTTGTTTCGGCCCGCCTTGTGTGTGAACGAAGGGACGATCATCCGGAAACTTCCGCTCTCAGCCGCGGATCTTAACCCCGCACCTTTTGTTGAGGAACAGGGCCAGACCCGGGTGTCGGTCCAGCCTCGCACAAGTGGCGGCGAACATGCGGTCGCCTGGCAGGAACGTTCAGCGGGACCAGGAAAACGGGTTTATGTCTTGTCGATTGCGGAATCCTTTCCCGCCAGCACCGCACGCCGTGATGCAGTCTCGGCGGTCGAGGCGGCCCTAGGGACCGGTCTTGCTCCTCTGCGGGCCACTCACCAGGCGTTCTGGCACCAATACTTCCCGCAAAGTTTTGTCTCTATTCCGGATCCCATGTTGGAGAATTTTTATTGGTTGCAGATGTACAAGCTGGCCGCGGGGACGCGGGCTGATCGCCCCGCACTTGATACGATGGGCCCCTGGTATCACAAAACCGCGTCGCCGGTTCTGTCGTGGAACCTGGGCCTGCCACTATCGTACTGGCCGATTTACACTGCCAACCGTGCGGGCTTAGGGGAATCGCTCCTAGGAATGATTGATCGAAACCGCGACAATTTAAGAAAAAACGTACCTGAACTTTTGCGCGCGGGTGCTGCGGCGATCGCACGGGATTCGGGCCCCGATGCCAAATCACCCGTGGACGGCGCCACCCCATCTAGGCCGGGGGCCTATGAACAATCGAACCTGGTTTGGGTATTGCACAACTACTGGCTTCATTACCGACACTATATGGATGACAATCTTTTGCGGGATCGCCTCTATCCCATTCTGCGCGACGCTATCAATTATTTGTTGCAGCTTGCCAAGCCGGGAGCCGACGGGCGCCTGCATCTTCCCCTGGCCTTGTCCCCGGAATATCCCACGCCCGCCCGGGATACGAACTATGACTTGTCCCTTTTGCGATGGGGATGTCAGACGCTTATCGCGGCGGCGCTTCGTCTAGGTGTCGAGGATCCGTTCTTGCCGCGGTGGCGGGATACCTTGGCGCGGCTGACGCCATTTGCCGAAGGTGCCGACGGATTTCTGATTGGCCGCGACGTCCCGCTTTCCTTGCCCCATCGCTATTTTTCGCACCTATTGATGATCTATCCCCTTCATTTGGTGACCGGACGGGACGCTGCCGAACGGGCGCTGGTTGAACGATCTGTGGGTCACTTTATCGGATTGCAAACCCCTCGACAGGGGCATGCGCTGGTCGGCGCGTCGGCCATGTCCAGCCTACTGGGCAAGGGGGATCAGGCGCTCGCCTATCTGACCACTCTTGTCCAGCGGGTCAAACCAAATACGCTGTACGGGGATCCGGGAACGACCCTGGAAACTTCGTTGGCGGCCGCGCAAGCGATTCATGAACTCTTGCTTCAGTCGTGGGGTGGTCGAATACGCGTCTTTGCGGCCCTGCCCGACGCCTGGTCAGATGTCGCGTTTCATGAACTTCGTGCCCAGGGGGCTTTTCTGGTCAGCGCGGTTCGTCGACAAGGCCGCGTTTCGTTCATCCGTATCACCAGTCTGGTTGGCGAACCTTGCGAGGTGTCGGTGCCTGGCGTCGATCTGCGTGTCCTCGCCACCGGGGGCAGGCCCGTCGCTTCGCACCGCGTGGCCGATGGGGCCCTGAAACTTGAACTTGGTCGTGGTGAAACCGTGATCCTAGTCCCCGCCTCGGTCCCCGTGGCCCCCGTGCCCGTCCTGCCGTTTATCACAGCCGTGGTGCATGCCAGCCCCGTCACCCCGGCTTTCGGACTCCCCTAGAAAGTTAAGGCACCCATCCGCACGTCTTGCCCGCGTTGCGGCGCGCAAGCTCTGCCTTGAGCGGTTCAAAGAACTCTACCAATGCCGCGGGACCGATATCATCCCCCGTGGCGTCCTTCATGACAGATCGCCAGTCCCTGGTGGCACCTTGTTTCAAAATGTCACGTAGAAACGTGCCGACCTCAGCGTGTCCTGAATAGTCGCAGCGACGGTCGTCCTGTTTCAGTATCTTCGTACAAATGTGGTGATGAAGCTGAAATTTTATGATCGTTGCCAAGGCATAGTCGTAGTACTGCGCGGGGTCGTCGTTGATGTGGGTTTTTGTGCAGGCGTCGCAGCCGTCTGCAGGGCGTGCGTTCGGTGGGGCGACACCTTGGAACCGCGCCACATGTTGCCACCAGCGCGTTTGCCATTCATCGGGGGGCAATGGGGTTTCGTAAAGATCGTGTTCGAAATGGCTCATCGTTCCCGCCGCAAAGGCCAAAAACACGACCGAATCCATTGCTGAATCCAGCAGAAACGCCATAGGATCGGGATCGGCGTCGCCACGCAGCAACCCCAGCTTCCGCAAGTAGGGTGTTTGCTGGCTGGCCAGCCGGGCCAGTTCACCGATGGCTTCATGGAAGGCGCGGTTGGCGCCGGTGCGCAACAACGGGGGCACTTCCGGACGGCTGTAGGACTGATAGTAGTAGATGTGTCCCAATTCGTGATGGGCCGTGCCAAACCATCGCCCGTTGGCCTCTACGCTCATCAGGGATCGCACGTCGTCACCCAGGTCTATGTGCCACGCCGATGCATGACCGTTCTTCTTCCGCGGCGAAGAAGGTGGCACAGGGTACAGATCCGACTTTGTCCAGAATGATTCCGGCAGGCGCGCAAATCCCAAGCCAACATAGAAATCCTCCGCCATCCTCACGATCTGTTCGGGACGTTTGTCCTTGAACAAGGGATCCAGCGACACCCCATCAACCAGCCCCGGCCACGTTTGGGCCCAACGGTTGCCTATGAAATGGGCAGGAATGAGACCCGGGATGGGTCGTTTGAACCGATCCGCAAGGGTCGCCCGTGCCCAGCACTGCAGGTCTTCGAACAAGGGCCGGGTTGCTGATAGGATCCCTTGCAACAACGTCATCATTTCCGGGACGGTCATGTCGTAGTCCGCAACCTGCAATGCAAAAAACGACGAATACCCCAGTTCTTTGGCCACCCGGTTGCGTCCCGTCACCAGATCGACAAGGCCCGCTTTTAAGGGCCGCCCGATCTCTTTGGACGCGTTCCAGATCTGTTCGCGTTCGGCCAAAGATCGCGACCGCAAAAGGATGCCGTCCAGATCGTTGGGCAGCAAAGGCCGTGCGCATCGTCCCGCAGCCTTTGCACCGATGGGATGTAGACAGAACGTGAACCCATCTTGCGTTGCCGCCTGCTTCCCTTCGGCCTCAACGAGGCGCGCGACCACATCGGGGATGGTTCCTGGCGCGCGGGCAGCCGATCGAAAAAGGCGCTGCAATTGTCGAAGGGTCACGGGTTGTAGATCTTTTTCCTTGGCCAGAAACCCACGCACCCGTTCGATAAGGAAGGGCGCGCCTGTCAGGGCGGCTTCCGCTTTTTCCGCGCCGGTTCGTTCGGCTGTGTGTTCGGCTGTGACATCGGTCGACGCCCGCCAGGCCGCTTCCGCGCTGACCGTCCATACGGGGCGTCCAAGACCCGTAACGGTTTGCAGAAACGCCCGGGCGTCCCGTTCCGTAGCGGTGATTCGCTTGACCTGGGCCTGTGCCCCGGTCGTCAAAAGCCCCAGCATCAATGTCAGCGCCATCGTTCGCGTCATACCGACGACTTTACCCCTGCCGGGCCGCATGGTAACCACCGATCCCATGCTTCGTACCCGCGATTCGATCTTGTTTGTGTTCTTGGCGACTTTATTGGCCGGACCCGGCTGCAAACAGGGGGCTGGTGACCGCTGTGAACACCAGTCCGATTGTTCGTCGGGCCTGCGTTGTTCCAACAATGACGAGGTCGGTAAGGATGGCATTTGCCAGGCCTCCGAATCGATCGTTGGATCGAACCCCACGATCGACGCCGGGGCAAAGGCACCGGCCCCTGTCACGGGACCCGCCCCGGTGGTGGTGACGCCTGTGGATGCGGCGGTGACCGACGCGAACGGCGTGGATCGGTAGTCCGGCCGTCCGTCATGGGCCGCCTGCCGAACCAAGGTTACGAGGTCGTCCAATTCGCGCCGCCGCCGGGCAGCCTTTGTTTGTACTTTTGGTGCAGGGGTTGGGCTTCCCATCTCCCCGATCCAACTTATCCAAGAAGTTCGGAACACCATCCCGGTTGGATTCACCGTTCGGTTGTCGGGATCCTGTTTCCTCCGGGCACCCTTGGGGCCAATGCGGATCCCTTTAGGGCTCCTGGTAGACGTGACTGACGGCGTCGTGCTCAAGAACCGCCTGGAGAACATGGGCGTTCGATTCACTCATGCTCCAGCGCGGGCTTGATACGAGACGCAGGGTGATGGTGGCCCGGCGCCCATTCAGGACCGGGATTCAGGGCGCGAGGAACGCGTCGGTGGCGGCGACGGCGGCGGGCATTAGTGACAGTAAGCGTCCGCCCGCCGAGAAGCGCTCATGCGCCTGCTCGACCGAAGGGCGGTCGCTTTTTTGTAGGGCGCGGCCGAGCGAAAACTCTAGCCATTTACGCGCGAAGCAGACCGAGGCTTCATAGGTCTCGCCCATGGCCTTGGCGAGGCCAAGGGCATCGGCAAAGCTCCGCTCCCCGGAGGGCAGGGAGGGCAGGTCCAACAGCTGGCCGCTGGGGTCGACAGGGCGGCCGCCCTCGGTGGTCCGGTAGCGGCCGACCAGATCGTAGCGCTCGAAGGCAACGCCGATTGGGTCAAACAGGTTGTGACAGCCCTGACATGGCGGCAAATCGAGCGCGCGCGCCATTCGTTCACGCAGAGTGGGCGCGTTCGGCAAGGCGCGCGAGTGGCCTGGCGGCTCGAGCGGAACGACCTGGCACAGCAGCCGTTCACGCACAAAAACGCCACGCAAAGAGATCGAATTGCGATCGGGCAGACTGCCCAGGGAGAGGAGCGACGGTTGGGTGATAAGCCCGGCTCGTTCGGTGGGCGGCAGCTGAACCGCGGTGGCCTGGGTGATCGGCGCTCCCGCTGGCAGGCCGTAGAGGCGCGCGTGGGCGTCGTTCATGACGAACGTCCGCGTCGATGTATACAGTGTCGTCAAAGTACCACCCTGCTTCCACGCAAGGTCACCATAAAAGGCCTTGGTCTCGGCAGCGAGCACCGGCGCGACGGAAGCAAATGCCGCGTCCGCTTTCTTCATTCCGGCCAAGGCGTCCAGGCCCAACCACCAGGCGACGAAGAGATCGGTGCGGGCCGCTGGCACCTGCGCCGCAACCGACGCCCTGACCAGGGCGAAGACGTCTCCCACCGTCTTGAATTGCCCCGCGTCCGCGGCTCGCTGCACTGTTTTCTGCACCTCGGGTGTCCCCAGGAAAAGCGCGAGCCGACGGCCGACCTCCTCGGGCGAGATCAGTAACAAGCGCTGGTCACCTGGTTGACCCCCGATGTTGCCGCCCGCACCCCCGATGTTGCCGCCCGCACCCCCGATGTTGCCCCCCGACGAACCGCCGGGCCTGGCGTCCGTGGCGCCCATCCCGCCGGACGCAACCCCGAGGCCCGGCGCACCACCCGCCCCATCGGAAGGAGCACCCCCCACGCCGCCACCGTCACCGGCGCCCGGTAACTTAAGGGCTTCCTGTCTACACGCGACTAGGGAAAGAAGCGACGCCCAGAAAGCGAGAGTCGTCCTCGAAGAGGTCGGATGCATCCGGAACATCTTAGTGTCTGAGCCTCCCACTTGCTTGCTGCCTGTCGAGGTCAAAATGCATCCGAGGGCACAGTATGAAAACGCGGTCTTCCGTAGGATGCCCAGGGGATTCGCCACCAGTGCCCCCTCGGGCCAAGCCACCCAAAGGCCGCTTCCTCGGCTGACCCCCGATGCACCTCGCCCCCTGCAAGGTGGGCGCGACAGTTCCGTTCACCAAACACCCCGAGGTGGCCGACATCCTTCGTCGCCATCTCGAGGGCCGAGGCCCTCGCTTGGCCGTGACCTTTGAGCAAGCCCGCGTCGCCCGAGACATAATTCGTTGCCGCACTCCCATCCTGGGCGGCCATCTTCAGTGCTGCCAAGCCTGCGGCCTCCAGCGTCCAGCGTACAACTCATGCACAAATCGTCACTGTCCTAAATGCCTTGCGCTTGCCCAGGCCCGATGGATTGCCCGTCGTCTTGTCCGCACATTACCCACCCACCATTTTCACGTCGTTTTCACCTTTCCACAAGGCCTCGCCCTCTTAGCTCGCACAAACCGCCCCGAACTTCTTGACCTCTTGATCAGATCTGCCGCCGCGTCATTGCTGACCCTGGGTCGCGATCCTCGTTGGCTGGGTGTCCCCGCCCAGCTTGGCGTGACCACCGTCCTTCACACCTGGACCCGTGACCTGCGCTGGCACCCTCACGTCCATTGCGTCGTCACAGGAGGCGGCCTCGCCCTTGACCAAACCCGCTTGGGTTTCGGCGCCGCAGAATTTCCTGTTTCCGGTGCACGTTCTACGCGCTCTATTTAGGGGCAAGTTTCTCTGCGGCCTCAAAAACCTGCGCCATCACGGCCTCATTCAACAAGACCCTTTTGCCGATCGAGCCGCCCGTCGTCGGCGCTCACGCCTTTACAAACGAAGCTGGATCGTTTTCGCCAAGCGCCCCTTCGGTGGGCCTCAACAGGTCTTTGCATATCTTGGCCGTTACACCCACAGGGTAGCCATCAGCAACGCAAGGATCATCAGTGTTGAAAAGGACAGCGTCGTCTTTCGCACCCGTGGCGACCAGACAGCACAGCTACCTTCCGTAGATTTCGCACGCCGCTTTCTGGACCATGTCCTGCCACCTCGCTTCGTGAAGATCCGTCACTTCGGCCTGCATGCCTCGGGCAACGTCAATGGTCGCCGAGCCCAAGACGCCAGTCGATGACCAAACGATGGGGGCCCTGATCCACAGCTTGCGCGTGAAAAGCGCTCCGACCTACCATGGTCACAACTCTTGCGGGCCCTCACCAACATCGACCTCGAGATCTGCCCGGCCTGCCGCAAACGCGCCTTTATCCGCGTGCCGCTCCCCCAA
>JAYUUT010000063.1:0-34843 GCA_043754455.1 Myxococcales bacterium | reverse complement strand
ACATCGACGTCGTCGTCCCAGGGAACGCGCACGCGCCCCAGCGCACGAACCTCCAAATCTTCCCGATACCGCGCGGCAGGCCGCCCCGGGTCCAGGGCGACCGACACCCCGTCCCCTTCGATCCGCGCGTCCACCGGCCCCGCCCCATCCGGCAGGGCCAATCCGATGACCAGCTCGTCCCTACCCCCCGGCACCTCTGTGAAAACCAGCGGGCGTTCCACCTGGACCTGGGCGAAGGCCCCCTGCACCTCAATTCGATACCGAATTGCGGGCGTTTCCGCCCACGTCAGGCGCGGGCCTGCCAGGACCACAAACAATAGGGCCAAACGCGGGGGAATCAGCATGTTCGAACTGTCCACGCTCACGGGCAATCGACACGCCGAAGCGTCGAAATGGTCGGGGCCCCCCCGGCTGGGGAAAACAATACGATAGCGTTGTCCGTGGCAGTGAAAGGATAGATGTTTGGAAGAATTGAGCCACCGCAAACGAAAACGAAAACGAAAACAAAAACGAAACAAATGTGCTTCTGCGAATCAGTCTCTCTGCCGGGAACGGCAGCCGACGGGTCAAGGCCACCTTCGCCGTGATCAGCGATCGATTTTTTGCTGTCGCTTGCGTTCAGAATCCTTCACACCCTTGGATATTTCAGCCTTTATTCGTTCCCAGGGAATAGTGCAACCCAATGGCATGCGCTGTTTCTCCGCGTCGGTGAATTAGGTCAGCGACAACAGGACCTGCTCGCTGCTCAGGGGAAGATTCTTGGTGACCACATCAACAAATCTGGACACGGACCAACCCGGCTGCTTGCAAATGGCATGGATGTCGACAAAGTCGCGTTTGAATCCCCTGTCGTGGACCGCCGCAGCCTTCATCGCGGCCATGAGTTCGAGCCCAGCGATTGGAACATTGGCGTCGGCAATCCTGAAACGTTCAGGGGTGCCCTTTACTTGCTGATAGAGAATGAAGCTGGTTTCCAGGTCGCCGTAAAAAGCACGAAGGGTCTGTTTGCCCTGTGGTTCTATCCGAGTTGGGGCTTCCGGTAGGCGTTTGAGGGCATTCTTAAGTTTTTCTGGATCGAATTCTTTGGCGGTGAACCAGTCGAGATCCATCGATTTCCGATGTCCGAGACGCAGACCCAATCCGGTACCCCCGGCCAAGAAAAATTCCCCAAGCTTGACCACCTGTTCCTGAAGTTTCAGCACGCGAATTTTATCGATGTCCAGAACTTCCAAGTGAACGGGGTTGGGCACTACCAACCCATTCCAAGGTGTGGCCAGGGCCGTACCGGGATGTCGTCAGTACTGAGATTGAACGCAGTTCGCAGACGCTTACGGTCCGGCTCCGTGCATCCCGTCCCCCTGTATTCCTTTAGCAATTGCCGCACTTGATCCAGATCGAGCATCTCGTCAAGCCATTGGCGGGCCTCACGATCACCGCGAATCAAAATCTCGCAAACAATCGTATAGCGATCGTCTGCATTGGTCCATCTAAGGTCAGCGGGGTTGTAGGTCTTCAGAAGTCTGCGTACGGCTGCGGGGCTGTCCATTCCCGTCAAATCTCTCGTCCATCGTGCCATCGCCCCCCGTCGGGCGATCGCTGAACGTCGCGCCGGACTAAGCGACGCCGCGCGCGAATGTCCAGCATTGATCGCAATATCCTGTCGTTCTCGCGGCGAGAGCGCTTTGGCTCGGGCCTTTCCGCCCTTCGAACCGCCTAGCTTCCCAAGTGCGACAGCGTGGGGATTCTTCACGTAGAACATTCTAGCATAAGCGACTAAGCAAGCATGTGCTCTCATTGATCGCGTGCATGCGCAAGCCAATGACGCGAAGGGCCTAGACGGATAGGTCAGTCGACGATCCTGCGGCCGGGCCCTGGCTCCTCCGACAGGGCCAAACGCGGGAGAATCAGCATGTTCAGGTAGGTAGACAACGGTGTTCAGGGTTCGGTTCTTACAACGGACGGCTTGACAGGCTGGGGGTTGTGACTATACGGATGGGCCCTCGGTTGGGTGATATCGGGACGGGGAATATTCCCACGCCCCGGTCGGTTCCCGCCGCCGGAAAACATCCATGAGGTTCACATGGCAGCTAACGTGATGATCGAGGTCAACAGCCTGACCAAAGAATACGGGCCGTTTCGCGCGGTTGACCGCGTGACCTTCAACGTCCACAAAGGTGAAGTTTTGGGGTTCCTGGGGCCGAACGGCGCCGGAAAATCCACCACGATGAAAATGTTGACCTGTTTCCTGGCCCCCACCGGGGGAACAGCGAAGGTCGCCGGTTTCGACGTATTTGACCAGTCGCTCGAAGTCCGACGTCGGATCGGGTATCTGCCCGAAGACACGCCAATTTACCGGGACATGACGGTCCTTGAATACCTGCGGTTCGCAGGCGACGTGCGCGGCATGGAAACCAACCGCCGCGAGGCCCGGATCAAAGAAATCGGCGGGCGATGCGGATTGGGCAACGTCGCAGGAAAACTGGTTGGCGAGCTGTCCAAAGGCTACCGGCAGCGGCTGGGCCTGGCGCAGGCGATGTTGCACGACCCGGACATCCTGATTCTGGACGAACCAACCAGCGGCCTGGACCCCAACCAGATTGTCGAAATCCGCGAGCTGATCAAAGAAATCGGTCGCGAAAAAACCGTCATCCTGTCGACCCACATCCTTCCCGAAGTCCAGGCAACCTGTACCCGGGTCGTCATCATCGCGGGTGGCAAGTTGGTCGCTGACGGCACCCCCGAAGATTTGAAGGCGCGCGAACGCGGCGGTCGATACCGCGTGGTGGTCGAAGCCAACGGGGTGCCGGCCGACGACATCCGTTCGCGTCTGCAAAGCGTCAGCGGTGTCGATACCTGCAAAAAAGCCGATGCCGACGCGGGCACTTATGCGTTTGCCATCGATTCGACGACCAAGGACGACCTCAGGAAATCCCTGTTCCGCGCTGCCGTCGACAACAAATGGACGCTGCTGGAACTGGGACGCGATTCGGCAAGCCTAGAAGACGTGTTCCGCCACCTGACATCGGGCGAGGAGAAAAGCCAATGACAACTGCTTCGATGGCCATCACGAAACGCGAAATCCGGACGTATTTCAATTCGCCGGTCGCGTACATCGTCGTGACGGTGTTCATGCTGATTTCCGGGTATTTCTTTTTCAACACCCTGTTTATCGAAAAACAGGCAGAAATGCGCGGGTTTTTCAGCATCGCGCCCATGCTGTTCGCTTTCATCGCGCCCGCCATCACGATGCGTCTGATCGCAGAGGAAAAGGGGTCGGGCACCCTGGAAATGTTGATCACGATGCCGCTGCGCGATTGGGAAGTTGTGCTGGGGAAGTTCCTAGCGGCGATGTTCCTGCTGATCGTCTTGGTCGTCATGACGATGGCCTACGGCGTGACCTTGAGCCTGATCGGACCGCTCGATAAAGGCCCCGCCATCGGCGGATATCTGGGCCTGTTGTTGATGGGCGGGTCTTACGTCGCCATCGGCGTCATGGCTTCGGCATTCACCAAGAACCAAATCGTCGCCTTCATTATCGGATTCGGCATTTCGTTCTCGTTGTACCTGTTCGGGCACATCGTTCAATTGGTGCCCCAGTCCATTCAGCCCCTGGTGGCCTTCCTGGGCACCAACGGCCATTTTGAAAGCATCGGACGCGGCGTCATCGACACACGCGACCTGTTCTATTACCTGTCGATCATGGTCGTCAGTTTGTCGATCGCGACAACGACGCTTGAATCCCGCAAATGGAAATAAGGATCTAGCCATGGCTGCCGAAAAACTATCCAACAGCAACGCCGCAAAAAAACGCGGATCTGCATCGAACGCCGTGTTGACCACCCTATTCGTGGTGGGCGCGGTGGTGGTCATCAATCTGATCGGAACCCGGGTTTTTGGCCGGATCGATCTGACCGAGCAGAAGATCTACACCCTGTCCCAATCGTCGAAGGATCTGGTCAAAAACCTTCCCGATTTCATGAACGTAAAGGCGTTCATTTCCGAAGATCTCCCGCCAGAACTGAAAACCGTCAGCCGGTACGTCCGCGACCTGGTGGACGAGTACAAGACCGGATCAAAGGGGAAATTCCGCTGGTCCGCCATCGATCCAGGAACGGACAAGAAACTGGAAGAAGAAGCGACCCGGTGCAAGGTCCAAAAGATCCAGATCCAGGTGCTTCGCCAACAGAAGTTCGAAATGGGGGCGTATTACCTGGGCCTGTGCCTGGAATATGGCAGCGAGGTTGAATCGATCCCGCAGGTCGCCCGGCCCGAGGGGCTTGAGTACCAGATGTCGTCGCTTATCAAGCGCATGACCCAAAAGAAGAAAAAACTGGCCTTCACGACCGGCCACGGCGAAAGCGACAACAGCCAGGGTTTCCAGGCGTTAAAGGAAGATCTGGGCGCCGAATTCGATGTCTCCACAGTCAATCCAGCAACGGCCGAAATCGCCAAGGATGTCGATGCCTTGGTGGTAGGTGGCCCGAAACAGGCCTTCGACGAAAAGGGTCAGAAGGAGATCGACAAGTTCGTGATGTCCGGCAAGGGCGTGATCTTCTTGGTCGATGGCATGGCGATGCAGGCGCCCCAGGGCGGCGGCATGGGCGATATGGGGCAGATGAAGATGGGCCAGGCCAATGAAACCGGACTTGGCAAGATGCTGGAAACCTACGGGTTCCGGATCAACCAGGATTTCGTATTCGACCGTCAGGCAGCACCGGGCCTGCTGGACGCGGGTGGGGGCCGCAAAATGTTGGTCAACGCTCCGTTCTTCGTTGTGTCCGAGGTCACCGAAACCAAGGAACATTCAGTCCTCGCAGGTATTCGTGGTTTGGTGTTCCCGTTCGCGTCCAGCGTCGATCTGGTGGGGCCTTTGGCTGATGGGAAGAAGCCCGCTGACGCCAAGATTTGGAAGCTAGCCTCATCATCAAAACAAAGCTGGAAGCACACCGGGTTTTTCGTCCTTCAGCCCAACATGAAGCTGGAAGAAGGCAAAGATAAGAGCGTTTCGGCCTTCGGATATGCATACCAGGGCAAGGTAAAAAGCGCCTTTAACGCGGCGGCGGCGGTTTCTGCCCCTGACGCGCCCCCAAGTGAAACGGTCAAGCCCGTTCGGCTGATCGTCCTTGGCGATTCGGATTTCGCGAACGACGAATACGGTCAACTGGCCCGCGTGTTTCCGGTCTACACAGCCGGTCCCCAACTGCTGTACAACGCCATTGGATGGATTTTGGAGGACGAGGCCCTGACCCCCCTGCGGTCCAAGACCCTGAACCCCCGCCCCATCACGGTGGCCGACGGTACAGGAACGGCGTTGCAATACGCGAACGTACTGGGATTGCCCCTGGCGTTCTGTCTGTTTGGACTGGCCCGCTGGCGAATTCGTCGTGCCACGCGGTACGGGACAAAACTGTAATCGGTTCGGAGACATGCGATGAACAAGAAAACCCTTCTGGCCGGTGGTGTATTCACAGTCCTGGGATTGGTCGCCTTTATGGTCATGCGCGAGCCCGAAAAGGGCCAACGCACACCCGGAGAGACCAAGGGACCCATTGCCAAGTTGTCTGATTTCGACACGTTGGAGGTCACCAAGGGTGGCGCCACGACGGTCGTAAAAAAACAAGGGGGCACCTACAAGGTGACCGCCCCCGTGGCCTATGCCGCTGATCAGGATTCTGCGAAAGCCGCATTCGAGGGCCTAGAGAAGCTGGATTTCGGCAACATCGTGACGGATCAAAAAACCAAACACGATGAATTCGAGGTTGGGGCCGCCGGTTTGCGCGTGGTGGTGAAAAAGGCCGACAAGGTTCTGGCTGATTTCCGGGTCGGCAAATCCGTGAACAGCGCCACGTTAATCCGCATCGAAGGACAGGATCAGGTTTGGCAGGCGGTTGGCCTCCTGAAATACAACTACGACAAGGACGGCGCCGGATGGCGCGATAAGTCCATCACAACCTTCGAGGAATCGAAGGCCGAGACCATCGAGATCGTGAGCAAGACAGGCGGAAAAATTTCCCTCAAGAAGCCCCGCAAGGCTGACGCTGGCGTAACCGACACCGAATGGGGTGTCGTGGAATCCGCCATCAAACTTGACCCCATGGACAAGACCGTCGCGTCCGGAATCATTTCGGCCTTGTATTCATGGAAGGCCAACGATTTCGCTGACAACGCGAAACCGGAAGAGACGGGCCTAGATGCGCCCGACCTGAAGCTGACAATTGGTCTTCAGGGCGGCCAGAAGCACACGGTTCTGATAGGCAAGAAGAAGGGCGACGAAGACTATTTCGTCAAGACCGAAGCTGCGCCGCAGGTGTTTTTGGTCAAGAAATACAATCTGGAACGCATCAACAAGCGCCCCATCGAGTTTCGCGACAAGACAATCTGCAATCTGAACGACGGCGAGATTCAGGACGTGGACGTCACGCGCGAAAAGGACAGCTTCACGCTGGCAAAAGATCCAAAGAAGACCGGCGACGACGCGTGGGCTGTCAAGAAGCCCAAGGACTTCGCCTTGGATCCGACCAAGGTGGCTGCCATCTTGTCGGCATTCAAGGAATGGAAAGGCACAAGTTTTGCCGACGACACCACCCCGAAGGCCACGGGACTCGACAAGCCCACAGCGACGGTGACGGCAAAATCAGGGGTGAAGGGATCTGGCTGCACCTTCAAGGTAGGGGCTGAAACCACGGATAAACAGAACTACTTTGTGCAGAAACCTGGCACGCCCGATGTGTATGTGGTTCCCAAATGGTCGGCTGATCGGATGATGCCAAAACTGGACGATCTGAAAAAGAAGTAACGGCCTCAACGTCGGTGGGCCTCGCGGTAGCCCGTCGGGGTCACACCGACCACCCGTCGGAACTGGGCAGACAGGTACTCGATGTGTTCGTAGCCCGTCCGTTCAGCGATCTGGGCAACCGTCAGATCCGTTTGCACCAGCAACACCTTCACCCGCGCCATCCGCACCCGCAGCAATTCATCGTGCGGCGTGCGGCCGAGGATTTTGCGAAACCGTGCCTCCAACACCCGTCGGGACACGCGGGATTGAGCCAGGACGTCACCTACGTCGATTCCCCCATCCGCGTGCTCGCGAATGAACCGCAGGGCGTCCGCGACGTCCGGATCGGGGATGGCCAAGACATCAGTCGACTGTCGGGTGACAACCCCGCGCGGTTTCAATAGCGTGCCGGTTGCCTCCAGCGTTTGCCCCCCCATCGCCCTATCTAGCAGTGCCGCCGCTTCGTATCCGGCGCCGCGCGTGTCCGGCACCACACTGCTTAAGGGCGGATCCGCCAACTGACAAAGAACTTCGTCGTTGTCGACCCCGACAACCGCAATCTCCTCAGGAACAGCGATGTTGTTGCCCCGGCACGCGTCCAGAATTCGCTGCGCCATGATGTCGTAGGCAGCCAATACCCCTGTGGGGCGCGGCAGCCCGTCGACCCAGGCGGCGAGCGCCCGTTGTTGTTCGTCCCAGTTCGTCCCATGGGATCCAGGTTCGAACACATGGCAGACATGCCCCGCCGTTTCGACCAGCCGTACGAACGCATCGCGACGCCAACATGACCAATTGAATTTCGGATCACCACAGAAGGCGAAGTGTCTGAACCCGCGTTCGGCCAGATGCTGATACCCAAGTTCTGCTATCCCAACATCATCCGTTTCCACCCAGGGCAGCCGAGGTATCAATCGTGCAGCGCTGACGTCGATCGTTGGCAGATTCGCCGCCGCCACACAGGACGCCACCTGTGGGTTCTCAATGCGCGCAATGATTCCGTCACCATCCCAATTCCGTAGCCATTCAGGCGGCGCGTCCCCCCGCCTCTGCTCGGGCAAATAAACCGACCAGGGGTGGTGCTCCCGAATGTAATCCGTCACGCCCTCCAGCAATCCCCGGGCGTACGAATTAGATGTCTCGACAATCAACGCCACCCGTTTGCGCGTACGTAAGGGAAGATCGCGGGGGCGTTTTTTTGCGGAGATCCTCACTGTAAGATTCCTCAATACTAACCATCATTCAAGCCCCCTACGTTGCTAATTGCGCTATCAACTCGGTAAAAATTCTCAATTTCACGACCCTGGCTCCTCATGGCGTCCGACCTTGATTGTTCCTACCCTTTAAGCCTGATGTCGAAGAAAAAACTCAACGTCGCGATCGTCGGCCTGGGCTTCGGGGCCGAATTCATCCCAATCTACCAACAACACCCTGGGGCGATCCCGTTCGCGCTGTGTCAGCGGACCCGCGCCAAACTGGACGAGGTCGGGGACGCTTTCGGCATCGGACGCCGATACGACGACTTCGACGCCTTGTTGCGCGACCCGGACGTGGACGCCGTACACATCAACACCCCCATTCCCGACCACGCCCCCCAGGCCATCAAGGCCCTGCGCGCTGGCAAACACGTCGCCTGCACGGTCCCTATGGCCACCTCGGTTGATGAATGCCGCGAAATCGTCAGCCTAGTCAGGGAAACCGGCCTTACGTACATGATGATGGAAACCGTGGTCTACGCCCGCGAGTTTCTGTTCGTGAAAGATCTTTACGAAAAGGGGCAGTTGGGTCGCGTCCAGTTCCTGCAGGCCAGTCATCAACAGGATATGGACGGCTGGCCCGGTTACTGGGCCGGACTGCCTCCCATGTACTACGCCACCCATTGCGTAGGGCCGTGCCTGGGTCTCACGGGGGCAACCGCCGAGACCGTGTCGTGCGTCGGATCGGGCCGCATCGACGAGGCGCTGATCCCCCACTACGGGTCGCCCTATGCCATTGAATCGACTCATATCACGTTCAAGGACTCCGACATCGCAGCACGCATCTACCGATCTCTGTTTTCCACAGCTCGGCAATACCGCGAAAGTTTCGATGTCTATGGGTCGAAGAAAACCTTCGAATGGCCCCTCGTCGAAGGCGAGGCGCCGATCCTTCACAGCAAAGGCAAGCCCGAGGCCGACATCCCGCAACGGGTCGAGGTGCCGGACTTCGCCCATTTGCTACCCGAGTCGATCCGCCGCTTCACCCGTCGCGGCGTCTACGACAGCGAGGGCCAGCAACACCTATCGTTCACCCAAGGGGGCGGCCATGGTGGTTCACACCCGCACCTAGTCCACGCCTTCGTCACGGCTGTCAACGAAGGTCGCGCGCCCTTCCCCGACGCACGGCAGTCGGCCAACTGGACCTGCGTGGGCATTTTGGCCCACGAGTCGGCTCTACGGGGCGGCGAACCCATTCGCCTCCCCGATTTCACCTTGTGATCCGTTAGAACTTGTAAGAAACGCCCGCCCGGCCCTCAACCACCCAGGCGGTCTCCGAGCCGATTTTTTGAGGCAGAAGGCCCGCTTCAGCAAATACCCCGATGCCCGCCAGCGACAGGCTAAACCCCAGCACCGGACCGTACGCAATGGTCTTGTCGCCGCTGCGGCCAAGGTTCTGGATCGCCACGACCACGCGTCCGTAGATAGGAAGTAGCGGCGGCGCCACCGTAATCATCGGCCGCAATTGCAGATTGAATTTGCTGTCCTGCACGTCGGGCAAATCGCCCACGATGCCCAAGGACGCCCGAATCCACAAAAACTCATAACCAGGGGCCAACATCACGTTGGTCTGCATCGCCTTCGTTGATGGTTTAACCATCACGCCCTTGCCTAAACTGCCTTCGAGGACCAGACCAGCAGACGCCTGTGACGACGCCCCCAGCAAGATGGCTAGACCCAGACCCGCAACCCCTGATCGGACGATTGACTTGCGCATAGATTCCCCCAATATTTTCGTTGTTTTTTAAGTGGCCAAAGCCCCCCGCCCCCGCTCAGACCTCCATAATTTCCTTTTCCTTCTTCCCAACCAAATCATCGATCTTGGCGACGGCCGCATCAGTCGCGTCCTGAACCTTTTTCACGGCCGCGCGCTCCTCATCTTCGGTCATCTTCTTGTCTTTGAGCGCGCCCTTCAAACGTTCATTGGCGTCGCGGCGGTTACCACGCAAGGCGACCTTCGCCTCCTCGGCGTCCTTTTTCACCACCTTGACCAGATCCTTGCGGCGTTCTTCGGTCAAAGGAGGGATCGGCAACCGCACCAATTCACCATCGGACGATGGGTTCAGGCCAATCTGCGCGACGCGAATCGCCTTTTCAATCTCGGGGATGATGGATTTTTCCCACGGTTTTACTGTTATCAAACGCGCATCCGGCGCGTTCACAGATGCAACCTGGTTCAGCGGCGTCGGGGTGCCGTAATAGTCGACCTTGATGTTGTCCAAGATGGCCACGTTGGCGCGGCCCGTGCGAATCTTGGTTAGATCCCGTTTGAACGCCTCAATGCCCTTTTCCAGATGGGCCTGTAGCTCTTTCATCACGTCATTTACCATGGGGTCGCTCCTCCGTCACAGTGGGTTCATCGCTCGAGTAATCAGCCCGAGGCACCTTCCGCTCGTCCAAAACCATCGTGCCGAGGGGTTCCCCCAACAACACGCGCCGGATATTGCCGGGCCGGGTCATATTGAATACTAAGATGGGTAGTTTGTTGTCCCGACACAAAGAAATCGCCGTTGAATCCATCACCTCAAGACCACGGTTCAGGCAATCCAGATAAGACAGCCGCCGGAACATGCGGGCGTCCTTGTGCTTGTTGGGATCCGTGTCGTAGACGCCGTCAACCTTGGTCGCCTTCATCACGATTTCCGCACCGATCTCCATCGCCCGCAGGGACGCCGCAGTATCGGTCGTGAAAAAAGGATTGCCGGTTCCTGCTGCAAAAATTACCAGGCGGCCTTTTTCAAGGTGCCTGATCGCCCGCCGCCGGACATAGGGCTCGGACACGCGTTCCATCTGGATGGCCGACAGTACCCGGGTCTTCAGACCCCGGGATTCGAGCGCATCCTGCATCGCCAGCGCGTTGATGATGGTCGCCAACATCCCCATATAGTCCGCATGCGCGCGGTCCATGCCGGACGAGGCCCCGGCAATCCCCCGGAAGATGTTGCCGCCGCCGACAACCAAGGCCATTTCGACGCCCAGACTGTGCACATCGGTCAATTCGTCAGCTATCTGCGATAGCGTCGCGGCCTCAATCCCATGCCCCTGCTTCCCCATCAGTGCCTCGCCCGACAGCTTCAAAAGGACCCGGCGATACTTCACCGCAGGATCTAACGGAGGCCGACTTTCGTCCCGCAGGACGGGCGCCAGCGGTCTGACGCTGGCAAGGGCTTTTTTAGGCAACACCGCCTCGGACTTTGGGGTCCGGGCGGTGACGCGGGTGGCGATGTGGGCGCTGATGCGACCCGCAGTCTGAGATTTTGGAGCTTTGGACGCAGGCATGGGTCGGCAGTTTACGCCAGACCCGCCGTCTTCTTCACTTCCTCAGCAAAATCATCCTGACGTTGCTCCAACCCTTCTCCCACCTCGAACCGCACGAACCGCCGAATCTTGCAGTTCTCGCCGGTCTTAGCGATCAGATCGGTTAGCAAGGCCTTGATGTCTTTCTTGTCGTCCTTGACCCAGGCTTGGTCCATCAGACAGATGTCCCTGAACCACTTCTGCAGCTGACCTTCGATGATCTTGGGCCACACCGCCTCGGGCTTGCCGGATTGTTTGACAAGCTCGGTACGAATGCCCCGTTCCTTCTCGACCACCGCGGCAGGGACGTCTTCCTGGGACACATACTGCGCGCCCATGGCGGCGATCTGCATCGCCATTTCTTTGGTGAATTCGACGAACGCATCATTACGCGCCACGAAATCGGTCTCACAGTTCACTTCCACGAGGACGCCAATGCGCGCGCCGTGAAGGTAGCTGGTGACTAACCCCTGCGACGCAATACGCGTTGCCTTTTTTGCGGCCTGGGCAATGCCCTTCTTGCGAAGGTAATCGATGGCCTTTTCCAGGTCGGCGCTGGTTTCAACCAACGCCTTCTTGCAATCTGCCACACCTGCGCCGGTCCGGTCGCGCAGGTCCTTGATCATCTGAGCGCTAATTTCCATCTTCGAAAATCCTCTGGGAAAATCTTTAGGTGGCCAGAATTATTCGGGCTGGCCGCTGTCCGGGGTGGCAGCCGCCTCGGGGGTCGGCAGTTCGCCACGGCGGCGCGACACAACCTCGACCTTCGGGCCTTCGCCACCGGACGACACGCGAATCGTCGGGCCTTCTTCGCCTTCGTTCCCGGGCCGCGAATTGGTCGCCCGTTCACGCGAAACCTTGGCACCTAAGACGCACGCTTCGGCCACGCGGCTGGCAAACAACCGAATGGATCGGATAGCGTCGTCGTTTCCGGGGATTGCGAAATCGATCAGATCGGGGTCGCAGTTGGTGTCAACCATCGCCACGATCGGGATTTCCAGTCGGCGCGCCTCAGTGACGGCGATATGTTCTTTGACCACATCAACGATGAAAACGGCCCCTGGCAAATCGCCCATGGATTTGATGCCGCCAAGCGCCTTTTCCAACTTCTCCTGTTCGCGCACGATGTTGATGACCTCTTTTTTAGAGACCCGTTCGAACGTGCCGTCGGTCGCCATCTTTTCGATGTTGTGCAACCGTTCAATCGAACCTTTGACCGTCTGGAAATTCGTCAGGGTGCCGCCCAGCCAGCGATTCGTAACAAAGTACTGACCGCAGCGCTGCGCTTCTTCGCGAACGATGTCGGCTGCCTGTTTCTTCGTGCCGACGAAAAGCACCGGTTTGCCACCAGCGACTGTGTTCACGATGAAGTTGAAGGCGCGGCGGAAAGCCTTGACGGAATGCTGAAGGTCAATGACGTGGACGCCGCTGCGGGCCCCAAAGATGTACGGTTTCATCTTCGGATTCCAGCGCCGCGTCTGGTGGCCGTAGTGAACGCCGGCTTCCATCATTTCCCGCATCGTGATGGGGGTGTCGAGGGAGAAGGTCGGGCCGTCGCCGCCGGACGACATCGTGGTAGGCGCTGCTGCTGGTGCTGCTACGGACGGGGTCTCAGTTTCCATTGTCGCTTCCTTTCGCGTTGTTTCCGCCGCCGACGTCATCGAACCTCACAACCCCGTTTCCAGGGCACGCGCGGGGTTCTCAGTCGGCGTGTGGTGTCAAATAAGGGTCAGGTTTCTACCACAGTTCAACCACCTGTCCCGCGCTTTTGGGGGAAAACCTCAAGGAGGTCGCGGCCTGGCCTTGGGTAGTTGTCAGGAACAGGAATTGCTACAGACCCCCACGTTCACCATCGTGACACGCTTGCGGCCCGTCCGGCCGCCTTGGACCCTGGAGAAGAAGATGCCTCTAACAAAATCTGGAAGCCCCGTAACGATCGCGCCGGCCACCGGCAAGCTGGGCGTGCTGATGCCCGGCATGGGCGCCGTCGCCACCACTTTCATGGCGGGGGTCGAGGCGATTCGCCGCGGCCTTGCCAAACCCATTGGCTCCCTGACGCAGATGGGCACGATTCGCCTGGGCAAACGCACCGATGGCCGGTCGCCTTTGATCAAGGATCTGGTTCCCCTGGCGGGCCTTGACGACTTGGTCTTTGGGGGTTGGGATTTGTTTCCCGACAACGCTTTCGAAGCCGCCACCAAGGCGGGTGTGCTGAACAAGGACCACACGCTGCCCTTGAAGGACTTTTTGTCCACCATCAAGCCCATGACCGCTGTGTGGGAACAGGAATACGTTAAACGGCTGACGGCTACACACGCCAAAAAAGGCAAGACCAAGATGGAGCTCGGCGAACAGCTTTTGGTCGACATCGAAAAGTTTCGCAAGGACAACAACTGTTCGCGCCTGGTCATGATCTGGTGTGGATCAACCGAGGTGTACCGCGAACCGGCCGCCGTCCATGCGACGCTGGCTTCGTTTGAGCAGGGAATGCGGGACAACGACCCCGACGTCGCGCCGTCGCAGATCTACGCCTGGGCAGCCCTAAAAAGCGGCGTCCCCTACGCCAACGGAGCGCCCAACCTGACGCTGGACACCCCGGCCTTGCTGGAACTGGCCCGAGAAAAAGGGCTGCCCGTCACCGGCAAAGATTTCAAGACCGGACAGACTTTCATGAAGACCCTGTTGGCGCCGGGCCTGAAGGCGCGGCTTTTGGGCATCGAGGGTTGGTATTCGACCAACATCTTGGGCAATCGCGATGGCGAAGTGCTGGACGATCCTGAGGCGTTCAAGACCAAAGAAGTGTCCAAGATGGGGGTACTGGAACACATCCTTCAGCCACATCTGTACCCTGACCTGTACGCGAATCTGTACCATGCGGTTCGCATCAATTATTACCCGCCCCGCGGCGACAACAAAGAAGGCTGGGACAACATCGACATTTTTGGGTGGATGGGCTACCCGATGCAGATCAAGGTGAACTTTCTGTGCCGCGATTCCATCCTGGCGGCGCCGTTGGTCCTCGATCTGGTGTTGTTCATGGATCTGGCCCAGCGTGCGGGGATGCGCGGGATTCAGGAATGGTTGTCCTTCTACTGGAAGTCCCCCATGACGCCCGAAGGGCTCTATCCCGAAAACGACATCTTCATACAATTGATGAAGCTCAAGAACACTCTGCGGTACCTCAAGGGCGAGGATCTAATCACCCACTTGGGGCTTGAATACTACGACTGACCTATGACAGCTCCCCACGCAGGTCGATGCCCGGCGGGTCGGCCTGCGGTTCAACGATAGGTTTCGTATTTCTTGATGATGTTGTTGTAAGTGTCGGCTTTGCCCGGTTCGGCATACACGATGCCGACATGACCACAGGCGACACCGCCCCCATCGCGACACAACTTATAAAGGTTGGTCTCAAGGGTCTTTCGGTCTTCAATGCTGGCGAATTTCCCGACGACCACAAAAGGCGGGGGCGGCATACCGCCTGAGGTGTAGACCCAACGCAAGTCGCCCGCCTTTCCTGTGCGTGGCTTGACGAGCTGAAAATCTCCTTCGCGAATCATGGCCATATCGGCCCGGCCCGACATGACAACATCCACGGCTGTCATTCCATCCGGTGCGCTTATCAGTTGAAAATGTTTGTAGGGATCAAGTTCGGCCTCAAACAGCACCCGAATCCATTGCAGGTCGTAGACCTCGGTCATCACCAAACGCAGTCCCAGTTCTTCGTGCAGATCGCCCTTGGGCCGGCCGTCTTTGCGCGCGACGCCCCAGAAGTTGTGCTGGACACCCTCAATGCCGACCATCCGTCCGATCGGTGACAGCGACAGATCCTTGCGGGCCTCGACGAATTGGTGGACCGGCAAGATGGCGAAGGCCACGCGGTTCTTTTTAATGTACGCGACAGCGTCGCGGGGCTGGACAAACGCCTTGCCCTTCAAGGATCCAGAAGGCCACCCGGTGATGGTTTCCAAACGCCGCAGAAATTCGGCCAAGTTTTCGTCCAGGAAGTTGCCCGAAGCCCCCAGCCATTCGCCCGCAATCACGAATTCCCGCTGCGCCTTTCCGGTGCCTGGCGATTTTAGTTTTGGGGCGGCGACGCCAGGCCGGATCGACCAGGTCAGGGCCAAAACAACGATAAAAACACGGTTCGCAAACCTCACGCGGGCGATTGTAGCGAGGCCACCGCCTTTGTCATGTCAGCGAAGGAACGTCGCTGCGCGCGCTGTGGCAATACATTCGTGGGCCTGTGCCAGTGTCAACGCCCCAGCCTCCAACAACAGGTCGAATTCCTGCCGCAGGTGGGTGTCCAGCAAATAGGGGCCATCCGTGTTTATGGTGAAAAGCACGCCGCGCTGGCTGAAGGCACGCAACCGCCGGCCCAGATCATCCAGATCCGCCACGACGCGGGTTCGTAGGTTCGAAGAGGGGCACACCTCAAGGACCACCTTGCGTTCCGCCAATTTGCGCATCACTTCGTCACTTTCGACGGCCTGAATGCCGTGCCCAATGCGATGCGGTTGCCAACGATCGAGCACGGCCAACATGCCGGTTGGTCCCGTAAGTGCGGTCTCGCCCGTGTGAATGGTCAGGCCCAGTCCCGCCGCACGCACCCGCCCAAACAGTTCGGCGTACGCATCGTGCTGCGATGACAGTTCGACCGCGTTGGTTTCGGACCCCGCCAGATCAATACCCACCACGCCGCGGGCTTGGTATTTGATAGCCTTTTTGACGAGAATCTCGTTCAACTCAATAGGAAACTCACGCGCCAGACAGAAGATAAGCCCCACCCGCGAACCGTATTCCAGACAGGCGCGATCCATACCACGCAGGGCCGCGTGAATGATGTGGTCCAGATCGCGTTCTCCGTTGAGGTTGCGCTTCATCGGATTGAACCGTAGTTCCAGCAATGACACCCGGCTTGACCGAAATTCCTTGCCGATGATCTCGTAGATCGATCGTTCGATGGCCGCAGGCGACGATTGAATCTTTTCGGTCCAGCGGTGCAAGATGTCCAGATAGTCATCTTGGGATGCAATCCGTTCGGGGCGGGCCGTCACCAGTTCACAGAACTCCCAGTAGGTCTGTACCGGTAGTTTGAACCCCTGATCATGGGCAATCGACCAAAGAACGTGGGGCGCGACCGCGCCCCCCACGTGGATATGAAGATCCCCAAGCTCCAGCGAGCGATCCAGCATGGCCAATCTTAGCGCGCCGACCCGTTATCCGCGAATCGTGCCCGTTAGACGCGCGCGCGGACGGTCGTTCAACAGTTCCTTCAATTCCTGCCCCGGCGAGAACACGACGGTTGCATTCGGCGGGATCATGATGGGGGCGCCCGTCTGTGGGTTACGCACCACCCGGCCGTTGCGGCGGCGTTTGGTAAAGGTGCCAAACCCCGGGTAGGTGAACCGGGCGGTCATCCGCTGCCTCCCACCAACCCGCGCACGAATGAAGTAATCACCCACCTCGGTAAAGACGGCGTCAACAATCTGGGCGATTGCCTTCTTGGTGAGATCTCGCGGCAGGCCCTTACGCCCCGCAACCTTTTCAATCAACTCTGCCTTGGTCATCGCTTTGCCCCCCGGGGCCGCGCGAGACTAGGAAGATGCGGGGCGCGTGTCAATGCGCAAAAATCTTGAAATCGCGGGGGCGGCGTGCCGAGCGCCCGGACCATGTGTTACCGTTCCCAGGGTGTCGAGTTCTTTTGGCGTCCTGTTCCGCATCAGCACCTTCGGTGAATCCCACGGCCCCGCCGTGGGCGTGGTCATCGACGGATGTCCCCCGCGTTTGCCCATCACCCGGGAAGACATCCAGGCGGAACTAGATAGGCGACGCCCAGGACAAAGCCGCATCACCACCCAACGTCAAGAAGGTGACCAGGTCGAGATCTTGTCAGGGGTGCTGGACGGATTGACCCAGGGGACGCCCATCGCCTTGTTGGTACGGAACGCCGATCAGCGCAGCAACGATTACGATGAGATGCGGACCAAATACCGCCCTTCGCACGCCGATTTCACCTATCAGGCCAAATATGGCATCCGCGCCTGGCAAGGAGGCGGTAGGGCCAGTGCCCGCGAAACCATCGGACGGGTGGCGGCGGGTGCGCTGGCAAAAAAACTGCTGAAAGACATTGTTGGCATCGACATAGTCGCCTGGGTCGCGCGCGTTCACGACATCGAATCGGTGGTCGATAGCGCCACCGTGACCCAGGCCGACGTTGAGGCCAACATCGTTCGCTGCCCAGATGCCGCCGCCGCCGAACGCATGATCGCCACCATTGATGCTGTCAGAAAAGCCGGCGATTCCGTGGGAGGCGTCGTCCACTGCGTAGCCAGGGGTGTACCTGCGGGCCTCGGTGAACCGGTATTCGATAAACTAGAGGCGGAATTGGGCCGGGCGATGTTATCGCTGCCCGCCTGCAAAGGATTCGAAAGCGGCAGCGGGTTTGCGGGAACGTATCTGCGGGGATCCGAACACAACGACGAATTTTTTAGCCAGGACGGCCAGATCCGGACGCGCACCAACCGATCCGGCGGCATTCAGGGTGGCATTTCTAACGGCGAGCACATCAGCATCCGCTGCGCGTTCAAACCCACAGCGACCATTCTGCGCGAACAAAATACCGTTTCTGAGGATGGGACCGCAACCACGTTGAAGGCCCGCGGACGCCATGATCCCTGCGTGCTGCCCCGCGCGGTGCCTATGGTCGAAGCGATGATGGCCTTGGTATTGGCGGATCACTGGCTAAGGCAGCAGGCCAATCGGGCAACGACCATGGTTCGGTCCTAAACAGACGGGCGGCCGCTGGTCTTGCCCAGGAACGTCTCGCGCACATATTTGACGGTATCGTGCAGGGTTTCGGTAGCGTCACGGGCAATGAATCCCAGTTCATCGGCAGCGCGATGAGAATGGAAATACCAGAAGTATCGCGCCATTTCGATTTCAGATGGATCAATACGGGGCTTGCGGCCCCACATGTCCAAAACGGCAGCCTGGGCACGCGCCGCCCAAACCGAAAGGTCTCCACGCGGCGCCGCAAACCGAGGCCCTGCGACCTTCGTCATTCGCGATAGCCGACCAAGGAATTCCCGAAACGACCAGTTGGGACCGCCCAGCAAGTAACGGGCACCCGCACGTCCTTTTTCCATGGCGACCGGCAGCACCGCCGCCACGTCGCGCACATCGACGAAATTCAGTCCCCCCGGGGGAATCATAGGAATGTCCCCCGCGAGAAAATTAAGAACGTCGCGGGTTGATGACAGGCGATCATCGCCCGGACCCAGCAACATGCTGGGGTTCACCGTTACCAGACGAAGGCTGTCACCGCAGGCACGGGTGGCTGTTTCTTCCTGATACAGCTTGCTTGCATAATAGGCCCACCGCCCGATGAGCTCAACAGGAGCACGCGAGTCCTCATCGGGAAACTCATCCGCCCTGTCGGACACCGCCACGGTGCCGCTCGTGGACACAAGAAGAAGATCCTTAACGGCAGCCGCCTTGGCCGCCGCGCAAAGCAAACGTGTGCCATCGACATGAACGGCAAACATGCGATGCCCATCGGCAGGTTTGCGCGAAACAAACCCAGCCAGGTGGTAGATCCGATCGACACCATCCACGGCACGTTTAAGGTCATCGGGAACCAAAACCGAACCTGACACGACCTCAACCCCTAGACGATCCAAGGTTGCAGATCGGGATTGCGAGAACACCCGAATGGAAGCCGGATCTTGGTGGCGGATCAGTTCGGCAACCAAGTGGGCGCCAAGAAACCCCGTGGCACCGGTGACCAATGTCTTCATGACGACGCCCCGCTTTGCGGGCCCAAGGGGCCAACCCGTGTGCCGTCCCAGGATTTCCGAATGGCCTCGGCGTTGATGCGCACGGCAACGCCGTCCCGAAGGCCCTCCACCACGCGCTGGGCAAGGTTGGAAACCAGCCGCCACGCCTCCTGTTGCGGAAGTCCCTGGGTTATTTCTCGCAAGAACTCAGCGGACAAGAAGGGGCCGAAGGTCACAATCAACTTCCTGCCCTTGGGGATAGCAGCCCCTTTAGGCAGCGCTGCATAGGCACCGTCAATGAAGGCCGGCAGAACGCCGGTCTGGGCACGCAGCGCCAGGTAACCGAAACTTGGCAGAAACTCGGCCAGATCTCCTGACACCGACCGGGTGCCTTCGGGAAACACGATCATGCTGCGCCCCCGTCGCAGAACGGTTTCCGCCGTTTGCAGGGACTTCCGAATCGATCCCGACCGATCCATGGGGACCAAATTCGTGAAGTTGGCGAAATACGTTCGGCGCCATTTGTTGCTGAAAAAGTAGTCGGCCGCCGCTAGGGAGGTGATGTCCTTGCCCGCGTCCCCAAGCGCAATTTTCAAAACTCCCATATCCAGGTGAGAAGAATGGTTTGCGGCGACCAGGAAGTTCGTGTGCACCGGAATGTGGGAAGCGCCCTGCACGGTTGTATCAAGTGCCCGTTGATAAAACAGCCTCTGGCCCAAGCCCAAAAGGCTTTTGGCCGCAAGGGCGATTGGCTTTGGAATCTCGACATCGCCATCACCTAACACCGCGCCAAGTTCTAGGCGACGCGAGCGCCGCACAGACGGGGTCGAGGGCCGGCCTTTGGTAATCAGCTCAAATAGCCCTCCTAGATCCGATGCGGAGGTAAAGTCGACGCCTTCGGGGATCTCCACACCAGCCCCCTCAAGGGCCTCGCCTAATTCGGTGTACATGAGGCTATCAAACCCAAGGTCAGAAACCCGGCTGCGCAGGTGGATATCACCGCGCGGTCGCCCACAAACCGTGGCGATCAGATCCAGGAACCACCCGGGGCCGCCATCGTCCGACTTGGGTTGCTCCGCCTGATCCGTCTTCTTGTTTCGTTTGACCAGCTCGGCCACGATCTCGCGCCGCTTAACACTGCGTTTGTTGGTTTTCGGCAGATCGCCTTCCCAAAACTCCAGCGTCTTTATTCGTTTCCAAAACGGCAGGGCCGCGGACACCGTTCGCACGTGTTCGTGAATGCGGCGTTCAATCTCGGGTCGGGACAACGTCGGGTCGTGATCGACATTGATGACCACCACACACGCGACCTGCTCGGCCGTGCCCTCCGGAATCCCCACAACGGACAGCTCCTTTATCAGCGCGTTTTCCCGATAAAGTTCCTCAACTTCGTCGGGATATACGTTCTTGCCGTTGCCGTCGATGATGACTTCTTTGGACCGCCCGACGATGAACAGGTTTCCCCCTTCATCGAAACGCCCCAAGTCGCCGGTATGAAACCAGCCGTCTCGCAAAACCGCCTGCGTGGCAGCCTCGTCCTCAAAATATCCCGCCATGACGTTTCGCCCCCGCGCGACAATTTCCCCCACGCCCATGGCGTCAGGGCTGTCCACCCGTACCTCGACGTTGGCCAGCGGCTGGCCGACCGACCCCAGAAGCGGCTTCGACTTTGGCGACGTGACGGTCAACACCGGGGACGTTTCGGTCAGGCCGTACCCTTCGTAGAAATTGAACCCCATCCCATAAAACGTCTTCAATACGTCACCTGACAAGGCCGAGCCACCGCTGATAAGGAATCGAATTCGCCCGCCAAACCCTTGGTGAACGGGCGCAAAAAACAAGACACCCAAGTCCACCTTGGTGCGCGCGCGCAGTTCGTAATTCGCCGCGGCCAGGCCCTTCATCGCCGCCTCAAGGATCACCGACTTATCCCCGAATCGCTGCAAGACCCGGCGGCGCAACAACTCCCACAGGGCGGGAACACCCACGATGGCGGTTACGTGGCCCTTTTTTAGAACCCCTGAAATGGATTCACCGGTTAGCTCGGCCAGATAGGTGATCTGCGCCCCCCGCGACAAGGGCACCAACAGCCCCGTGGAAAACTCGAACGTGTGATGCAGCGGTAGGACAGACAACATGCCGTCGCTGACCCCAAACTCGAACACACGCAACAGTTCTGACACCATGAAGGTCAGGTTTCGGTGCGTCAGCATCACCCCCTTGGGCTTGCCTGTGGTACCCGAGGTGAAGATCAGGGACGCCACGGCATCGGCCGATTGTTTTTCAACCAACCGCGTGGCGCGTTCCGCCTCCACCGCAACGTCGGAAATGACAAACACCTCGTCCAATCCCCAAACCTTCGTCGTCAGCCCCGCCTGCTCTATCGCCGCGCGAAGACTGGGCTTCTTGTCCAGAAGATCCTCGCCAATCATCAACCCCTTGGCCCCGGCGGCCCGGGCGATGTTGACGATCTCCGCGACCGAAGATTCATGTCCAACGGGTACGACGGTTCCCCCCGTTTTTAAGATCCCGAAATACGACATCCCCCATTCCGGCCCATTTTTCGCGCACAGAATCACGCGATCGGCGGCACCTACACCCTCCCCTACAAGAAACGCCCCCGCCCGCGTCGCCAGCTCGCGCAGGTTCGCGAAGGTATAAACCTCTTCTCGGCTGCCGCGTTCAATACGCATCGCCACGCGGGTCGCGTGCAGCGTGGTGGTTGTGTCAAACAGCTCAATAAGGTCACGGTAGGTGTATACGGAATTGGGTGTGGGCGCATAGGCCTCGTCCAGCCCGGGCAAGACCCATTTTTGCAGCCCTGGGAAATGGATATTCAGGAAATAGTCGTACCAATCAAGATCTTCGGGCGCCCAGCGCAACAGCGAACGTTCTTCGACCGGCAACCGATCCCGCAACGCCCGGATGTTGTCGGCGCGAAAGATATGTTCGTTGTCATGGATGAAGGGACGGAACAAATCGATGTCGTTGTGGGCCCGATCCAGGGGCCGACGGGCATCGTCCAGACCCTTTTTCACCCTATCAACGACGCTGGCAAACCGGGCACCGCCCCAACGAGGTCGCACCTTCACAAGGGCCCGCGACACGCGATCAGCCGTTCTTTTCACCAGGGGCAGGGACGTCTTTTCGTAATCGTCCCAACTGACAGGACGAAATTCCATTCGCCCGACCAGTTGATTCAGCCATCGATTGCCGGTGGTCTTGTCCTGAAACCGTCGGCGTTTGTACAGCCCGGTCAGTGTCGCCACCCTGGCCACCTTCGACGGATTCAGGTCACCGCTGCACAACTGATGTACCAGCCGCGGCGCTTCGACGCAGGCTTGTGCGGCAACCATCAACATGCCCGCCGCCACATGATCGACGGGCACCATGTCCAGCACCAGTTTGTCGTTGACGGGCAGTTTGTTCTGCCCCTGCAACGCCAGATACACAAGTGGCGCAGACGTCGTAAAACCTTCATTCCATCCGGGGAACGGATACGCTTCTGAACTTTCCACGATGGCCGGACGGACGATGGACCGCACGATATCGGTTTGGCGCGCTACCAACTGATCACCCATACTTTTTGTGTAGGTATAGATATTCTGCCATCCCCAATCGTTGGCGCGCTTCAGCCCGCGATCGGTCAGTTCCTTGCGAACCCAATCCTTGCGTTCCCGGGCCAGGCCCAGCTTCAAGGCCCCCTCATCTTCAGGGTTTCGCCCTTGTTGCAGCAACCGTTCGCGGGCCTGGGTTCGCAACCGGGCGACGACCTGCGCGTCTTCGGCCTGGGCGCGGACCTCGGTGGCGATGCGATCGCTGTCGGCCATTTCTTGTTCGACCGAAAAAGGTGTCCCGGGCATATCGGCCCGACGCGGGAAATACCCAACCAGCGTTTCGTTCTCCCAAACCGGCCCCGATCGATTCCCCGCCACGAAACATGTACTTGTGTGAATCAGGGCCGGTCGCTTCATCCGTTTGGCAAACGCGATGACATTTTTCGTTCCCTGCACATTCGTGCGCAAAGCGGCCTCAATCGGGGGATTGAACGTCACCTTGCCCGATGAATTGATAATGACATGGATGTCCGCCGCCACTTCGGCAGCCCGTTCATCCGACATACCCAGGTTGGGTTCAGTGATGTCGCCATCCACCACACGGATTTTGTCCCTAAGGAAGGCCGCCAATGCGTCGTCCCCACCGTGAGATTCGCGCAAGGGATCGAAGGTCGGGGACGTGACCACTGAATTCCAAAAACGCGTTTCGCTGTCCGTGCCGCTGCCGCGCCTGACCATCACATACACGCGCCCAATCGCCGGGAATCGATGCAGCAACATCGACAGCAAAACTTTGCCGACAAATCCCGTCGCGCCCATGATGAACACATGGCGACCGCGGAAAATCTCCTGGACGGACAGGGGCGTGGTGACGTTCGGATCGTGATTCATCGTAAATCTAAACCAGTCAGCTACAAAGGCGGGCTACCCCGCCGCCGCAACGGCCTTATCAAAAATGATTTCTGAAGCGTCCATATGAGCCTCCATCGCCCGGCATGCGCCTGCGGCGTCGCGGGCAACGATTCTGGCCAATATTGCCTTGTGGTGATGACATGCGTCTTTGCGCGAACCGGGCACCGACGTCCCCAATTCGCGAATCACTGTCATCAAATCACTGACGGAATTTAGTAACGCCGAGAACAAATGGTTCTGGGTCGATTCCGCCAACAACAAATGAAAACGAATATCAGCGGCCACAAAATCGTCTTTCGGCAAATCTGATTTTTGAATCGATTCGACCAGGCCCCGCAATTCTTCGATCTGTGGAACCGTCGCCCGTTCGGCCGCCAATCCGGCGATGGCAATTTCAAGCGGCCGACGGATTTCATAAAGTGATCGTGCGCCCGTCGCCGATTGCGTACCTGTCAGCCGCAGTAGCCGCGACAGCGCCGCCGACGCGCTCGACACCTTTGCCTCGGTCACAAAGGTGCCATCGCCCGTTCGAACTTCCAGAAATCCTTTGGCAGCCAAGGCCCGCACAGCCTCACGAATCACGGTTCGGCTGACCCCGAATTGATCGCCAAGTTCGCGTTCTGATGGCAGACGTTCCCCGGTGGGAAGGGTGCCCGAAAGGATCAGCGATTCCAGCTTCTGGGACACCCGATCCGCAAGGGTCGCTTCACGTTCGATGGCACGAAACAAGCCCGTCCCTACCCCCGCGGGAACTGGATTTGCAACCACTGAAGGTGAAGCGCGCGGGGGAACGACCTTGGCCATAGACCTTTCCTCTTCATTCCACGTCGGCCATTACGATGGGCGGATGATGCATCATGGTGATTGACGCTGAAGGCCCAATAAAACTTTTGGCCATGGCGATGGCTTCGGTCAGGTTCTCGGCCCGTTCCCATCCCAGCCGGGCCGGGACGTGGGCATTTTCGGCCCCCGCCACGATGACCTTGCCGACGTGCTGCCGACCATTTTCGCCCCAATACCACATGAAAAATGGATGGGCGCCGTGGTACGCATTCCCGCGTCGGTACATTTCAATGTAGCTGGGATTTTTTGCGAACTCTTCCTCGTATTTGTGGCGCAATTTGTTCGCGTCACGGGTTTCGGGTAGCAACCGGTTGAAGAACTCAATGTAACTGGGATGGTGCTGGTGATCGAACTCGTCATAACAGGGATGGCACAGGATCAGCACCCCACCTTTACGGACAATGGGCTTGCCCCGGTAGAAATTGTGAAAATATCCAAGCCCCATGACCTGAACCAGCAAGGGGTTCAGAATCGAGTTCACGTTGTAAGGAGAAATGAAAGGCACCCCGCAAATCAGGATGTCGCTTTGGCCTTTGATCTTGACCGCGTACTGTTCGAAGTTCTTCTCGACGATTTTCTTGTGTACGGGTTCGGTCTTGCCCGCATGAACCGACACAAGCTGGTAGTTCGCCGGCACCGAATGAAACACTTTCCGTTTGGCGGCAGCGGGCAACTTTTTCAGGGTCCACCGCATGGCTTCGAACTTCATGCGATCAAATTCGGTGAAATCATCCTCGTTCTTGGCAAAAAAACTGGTCGCGGAATTGAACATCCGGTTGTTCAGAGCGGTTTCGATGTGAAACACGTTCATATGCTGATCGACCAAGGCACCCATACGTTCGACCTTGCGGTTCAGCATGGATTTTTTCGGATCCATATAGGAATCCGATTCACGAATCGTCTGGGGTTCGTGGTGGGGCTTTAGGCTTTCGTAGTTACAAAGCCCTACCGTCACCGATTTGTGGCCCCCGTCCATCGGGACCAGGTTGATGTTCACATAAATCACCAGATCACTTTCAACCGCGCGACGGTTGATGTTGACGGGCTCCTTATGGTCGGTGATCCCCAGGCTGACGATGCCATCCGGATCCTCAGCGTCGTGGTTGTAGTAGCGATCCGGGTAAAACGCGTCGTAAATCTTCTTGCCCACCATCCTCTTCATCTCGGCGGGGGTCAGGTGGCGGTGCAGCGAATTGGCGATGATGATGTGGACGTCATCCACCCCATTGGCGTCCAGTTGCTCAAGAACGATTTCAAGGATGGTCTGCCGGATGTCCGGCGTGGTCATGGGCGGCAGCGGCAGCGAAATGTCGTCAACGGCGATCGTAACCCGCATCCCTGGGTACAGTTGCGCGTACAGCGGATCCGAATCAATGGGGTGGTTCAGGGCGTAACGAATCGCCGCACCCGGATTTGCCAGCCCCTCCAAAGGAGGCTTCGGATAGATGACACGGGTTCCAACCGGCAGATCCTCAAGCAGCAAATCTTCGCCCGAGAAAATAATGCGCGGGGCAGAGTCGTGGTCGATATAGACCACCTCGTCGTCCTCTTTTTGTCGCGGCACAGGTCCGCGTTGCACTTTGGGCTCTCGCATTTCGCTTCAAAATCCTCGCTGTTAACGCAAATCGATAATAGGCCAGTCATGCTGTAAGGCGACGTTTCGCAGGCGAAAATCGGGGTTGGTTGCCGTGGGATGCCCCACCACCGACAACATGGGCAGATCGCTCATGCTGTCCGAATATGCAAAACAATCGGAAAGGTTCAAACCCTCGCGTTCGGCATAGGTCCGCATCCAACTGGCCTTTGACGCTTCGGCCATGATGGGCGGACGCAGCCGCCCTGACGCTTTTCCATCGACATATTCCAGCCGGTTGGTCACCCAGTCGTCAAAACCCAAATGCCGCACAAGCGGGGCCACGGTCAGATCCAGGGCACCGGTCACCAGCACCTGCCGCAGGCCCAGACGTTTGGATTTGTCGACCAATTCGTAGGCGCCGGGAAAGATGGCCTTCTTGATAACGTTCTCGAAAAGTTCTTCTGACAGGTAGCGCAACCGGTCTTCGGATTCGCCGCGGTACCGCCGAAAGAAAAGGTCGTTGAAGACGCGGCGGCTGTAAAAGTCAGCCGCAAGGAACACCGGAACGCTCATCAAGGTCGTGATCGTCCGTGTGAGGCTTTTTATCACCCCTTGCTGGTTACGCGCGTTGTACGCAAACGCGTGCACCAGGTTGGTGCGCACCAAAGTGCCATCAAGATCGTAGAACGCGGCAGCTGCCATCGCGCGGGGCAGCGGTATATCACGTTCGCGTGCTATCGCACGGTTGCTATTGAACTACCGTTCGGATTGCCGCCCGCGACGTCACGCCAACGCCGCATAAGTGACGCCCGCTGTTGCCCGGTTGCCCCGCCCCATTGCTGAAGCGTCCACAACGCTGCAACAGGACGTCCCCGCGTATTCCCAAGCAGTTTTTCGAAAGTCGCTAAGGCCCCATCCCCGTTGCCCATGGCTTGGGCTGCTGCCTCAAGATCCGCTGCCGAAGGGGTTGCGGCCAACGTCCGAATCAAGGGATGCGGATCTGCCGTCAAGCGTTCAAAAATCGTCTTCGCCGCCGCGTCAGACCGCCCCTGAAGTGCCAATGCCGCTGCCAGACGAATGCGCCCAGCGTCCTTTCGCAGCATTCTCCCCAATAGATCGGCCGAGGCCGGGGAACTCAGCCTTCCCAGCTCGACAGCGGTCCGTTCGTAAGGACGGGGATCGGTCTCTTTGAACAGGAGGTAGAGCTGGTCGATCGCCCCGTCGCCTACGGATTTCAATAGGCCGGCCCCGGCCGCCGCCCTGACCTCAACATCCTTGTCCCTCAGAAATGGGGTCAACCGAAACAGCGCGGGACGCCCTCCCCCCGGCCGGGCAGAAGCGAAAATTGCCGCCGCCCTTAGCGGCGCTGCCACCGCTTTTTCAAGTTCAGAAAGCAGCTTTCGCGCCTTGGGCGTCTGTGGGGCCGCTAACGCCTCGACACATCGGGCACGCAAAGTGACCGGAAGTTGCGGATTCGCTGCCAATTCCAGAAGCGCGTCATCACAGGCTGCATCGGGCTTTGCGATAAGCGCCGCCACCACCCCGGCCTGCCGCGTGTCCCCGACATGAGTCAGCGCGTCTCGATTGCAACCCAACGGGGCGTCGGACAGCACAGCTTCTCGATCAAGCCAAACGCGAGCAAAAATGCCTAACCCCACCTCTGCCTGACCCTGCCTTGCCTTCGCACTCAAACGACGGATAGCCTCGGCGTCCCGCCTTCTCTTCAAAAGCCAAGGTACGGCAACGTCGATGGCACCTTCGCGATCGACAACGACCGCCTCTTCGTGCTGTTCACCCGATCGGGTCATGGTCCACATAACGTGGATCCGATCGTCGTCCGACTGCAGCTCTGCGGGGGGCGGCCCGACAGCTCCCAGATCCCGCAGGACATCCACAGCCGCCTCGTCAAACTCTTTGCTGCCTGACGATTCCGCAACGGTCAAACGCAACGGCTCGCCACGAATATCTACGATCTGCTCGATATGGACCCTCCTGCCAGGTTCATTGACCGCGTGATCTTTCGGCAACTGCGCAGTGGCCATCGGAAGGAAGGTCTTGGACCAGCGATTCGCCACCCGTTCGACGATGCCCCCGACAAAATCAGCCTTCTTGTCAGCCCGAGGGCCCGGCACCGCCACCGTTTGCACGGCTTCCTGCTCCGCAGGTTGCGCCCGCGCATATCTCAGCACACCCACCCCGTCCCCAACCCAAAGAGATACCGCGACCCACACAAACGTCTTTAGAAACATTAAGAAAAACATCGGCGGGCCACGGCTATCCTTAAAGCTCGCCGCCGATGTTTTACCGCGCCGATTATGGCGGAGCGGCCTACGAGCGCTACCTAGCCGCGCTGCGGGCCCTTGGTCTTGAACTCGGCGATCATGGCCTCACGCTGCTGGCGGGGGACCTCGGCGTATTTCTTGAACTCCATGCTGAATTCGCCCTTGCCTTGGGTCGCAGAACGCAGATCCGTCGAGTAGCCGAACATGTCATTCAACGGCACCTCGGCGAACACCACGACGTAGGCTTCCTGTTTCTCAGACGAGATGATCTGTCCCCGGCGCTGGTTCACCTGGCCCATGACGGGCCCCTGGAACTCCTCTGGGAAGTTCACCTCGACCATCATGATCGGTTCCAAAATCGTCGGTTTTGCCTTCATGTAGCCTTCACGGAAGCCCATCAAGGCGGCTGTACGGAACGCAAGTTCGGACGAATCGACCGCGTGCGCCTGGCCGTCATTGACGGTACAGCGAACACCGACAATCGGGAACCCAATCAGCGGTCCCTTCTTCGCGGCTTCCTGAAAGCCCTTGTCACAGGCCGAAATGAATTCACGCGGGATCACGCCACCGACGATGTCGTCGACGAATTCGTAGCCCGTGGGGTGTTCAGCCGGCAGGGGTTCAATCATGCCCGCAACCCGCCCGTATTGACCTGACCCACCCGTCTGTTTCCTGTGGGTGTAGTTGAAATCGGCCTTGCTGGTGATGGTTTCGCGGTACGCGACCTGCGGTTTGCCAGTGATGGCCTCGCAGCCGTATTCACGCTTCATCCGTTCGACGTAGATTTCCAGGTGCAGTTCACCCATGCCGCTGATGATGGTCTGCGCTGATTCTTCGTCACGGTGAACGCGGAAGGTCGGATCTTCCTTGGTGAACCGGTTCAGGGCCTTCGAAAAATTGGTCGCGAGTTCCTTGTTCTTCGGCGCAAGCGACAGGGAAATGACGGCGTCGGGGACGTGCATCGAGGTCATGGTGTAGTTGACCTTGCCGTCAGTGAACGTATCGCCTGATGCGCATTCGATGCCAAACAACGCGACGATGTCACCCGCGCTGGCGGTTTCGATATCCACCATTTCGTTGGCGTGCATGCGCACCAGCCGCGGAACCTTGACCTTCTTCTGCCCGGCTGAGCAGTTGTAGATGAAGTCGCCCTTGGTTACGGTGCCTTGGTAGATGCGAACGTAGGTCAACTGTCCGTAACGACCGTCTTCCAACTTGAACGCAAGCCCGACGAAAGGCTTCGTTGAATCGCTGACCAATTCCAGCTTCTCTTCGCCTTTGTTCTGGTCTAGCGCCGCGTTATGGCTTTCGGTGGGGTTCGGCAGATAGGCGTTGACGCCCTTGAGGAGGATCTGAACGCCCTTGTTTTTGTAGGCCGATCCCATGAAAACTGGGGTCGCCTTCAGCGCGATCGTGGATCGACGGACCGCCTCCACAATTTCAGTCTCGGTGGGATCCTGTTCCATCAGGAACTTTTCCTCGATGACCGAATCAACCTCGGCCAGCGCGGTGATCATTTCCTTGCGGGCCGTCTTGGCTTCTTCGACCTGATCCGCCGGGATTTCTTCTTCGCGGATGTCTTCGCCGCTGTCCCCATCAAAATAAAGGGCCTTCATCCTCACCAGATCCACCACGCCTTCGAATTTTTCTTCGTACCCGATCTGGATCTGCATGATAACGGTGTGATGGCGCAGCTTGTCCTTAAGCTGATCCGCAACGCGTTTGCCACTGGCGCCCGCACGATCCAATTTGTTGACGAAGGCGACGCGGGGAACGTTGTACCGGCGCATCTGCCGATCAACCGTGTACGATTGCGACTGAACGCCGGCAACGCCGCACAGAACCAATACGGCACCGTCAAGCACCCGCAACGCGCGTTCAACTTCGATGGTAAAATCGACGTGCCCTGGCGTGTCGATCAGGTTGATGTTGTACCCTTCCCACTCGCAGCAGGTGGCGGCCGACTGAATCGTGATGCCTTTTTCACGTTCAAGGTCCATGAAGTCCATCGTGGCCCCGACACCAGATTTTCCTTTGACCTCTTCGATTTTATGAATCTTGCCCGAATAGAACAGGATGCGTTCGGACAGCGTGGTCTTGCCCGAATCGATGTGGGCTGAGATACCGATGTTGCGAACCTTGTCGAGCGAAATAGCGGCCATGACGTGGTGTTGCCTCTCTTTGGGAACCCGGACTAAAGGGGCGGCAGTCTAAACGAAGTTGCCGGGCGCGCCAGACAAAATGTATGCCCTAAGACCTGCGTTAGCGCACGGATAGAAGTTCAACCTCGAAGACCAGTGTCGCGTTGGGTGGTACGGCGCTGCCCGATCCTCGGGCGCCATAGGCCAGGGCGGGGGGAACGACCAGTTTTCGTCGGCCCCCGACCTTCATGCCCGTGATGCCTTGTTCCCAGCCCGGAATCACCATCCCCGCGCCGATTACAAATTCGAAGGGCTTGCCACGATCCCGGGAACTGTCGAATTTGCGTCCGTCGGTCAGGTATCCCGTGTAATGCAGCGAAACCGACCGGCCGGATTCAGCCACGGTCCCGGACCCTACGACTTCGTCCGTGATGACCAGACGGTCCGCGGCCTGGCTGCCGGCGGCGGGCAACGCATCCGGTCGCTGGCAGGCCATGTCCAGGCTGCCCAGCAGCGCCAAAAGAAAGGTTCGAAAAGATAACATAGGCGCAGGATCACCCTGTCACGGTGCAGGTGCAAGATGTTCGCGATACAGGTTGAAAAACCCGTGGGGTTGCCTGTCTAATGCGCGCCAAACGTGACCCTGCCCCTCCCAGCTATCGAACAACGCGGCCGCGGCGATGTACCCAAACCTTTTCTAAAATGGGCGGGGGGCAAGGGCCAACTGCTGCGGCAGTTCTGCGACCTTTATCCGCCTGCGAAAAAGGTCAACCGTTATGTCGAACCCTTCTTGGGCAGTGGCGCCGTCTTCTTGCACGTGCAGGAATTGCTGCGGCCAAAAACCGCGATTCTTTCTGACAGCAACGAAGAATTGATCAATGCGTTCCAGGTCGTCCGCGACCAGCTGAAGCCTCTGATCAAGAAACTAGAGGCCCACAAACGCGATCACTCGGAGGAATATTTCTATGACCTAAGGGCGCGGGGGGAGGTGGGCCTATCGCCCGTGGACCGTGCCGCCCGGACGATCTATCTGAACAAAACCTGTTTTAACGGGCTTTACCGGGTGAACAGCAAAGGCCTGTTTAATGTTCCTTTCGGAAAATTCGTCAATCCTGGGATTGTCAACCCCGATGCGTTCAGCCGCACCAGCCTGGCGCTGCAGACCGCCGATCTGCGGGCGGCGTCGTTCCAGCAGGCCCTGGCTGTCGCGAAAAAGGGGGATTTCGTTTATTTCGATCCCCCGTATCACCCCCTGTCGGACACGGCTTTTTTCACTTCCTATACGCGTGGCGTGTTTGGGCAGGCGGAACAAGAGGAGCTAGCAGCCGGTTTTGCCGCATTGGCCGCACGGGGCTGCCTGGTTATGTTGTCCAACAGCGACACGCCTCTGGTGCGAAAGCTCTACAAGCCTTTCGACATCCGAACCGTCGAGGCCCGCCGCAACATCAATTCTAAAACCGACCGCCGCGGTCCCATTCAGGAAGTCGTCGTCATCAACTACGAACCCGGCGCAGAGACGAAGAACGCGAAGAAAAAGCCATGATCACGCTGAACCGCATCTACACGAAACAAGGGGACAAGGGGCAGACCCGGCTGGTCGGGGGGCGTTTAGTCGCGAAAAACGCGCCGCGCCTAGAGGCCTACGGGACCATCGACGAACTAAACGCCTGCGTGGGGTTGGTGCGCACGGCCTTAGAACAACCAGGGGCGCCCCCCGCCGCGGCAGACCTAGCGACGATCCTGCGTCGGGTACAGAACGAGCTGTTCAATCTAGGAAGCCAGTTGGCGACGCTGCCCGAAGATTTGCACCCGAAACAACCCATTATCGGGGCCCGCCACGTCGAAAAACTAGAGAACGAAATCGACGCCTGGAATGAAGATCTGCCGTCCCTGCGCAGTTTTGTTCTTCCCGGTGGAGGCCAGGTCAGTGCGCTTTTGCACCTGGCCCGAACCGTATGCCGTAGGGCCGAACGAATCCTGGTTGGCATGGCCGAAACCGAGGTTTTGGGCGATCAAGTGATCCCCTACGTCAACCGCCTGTCCGACGCCCTGTTTGTGGCCGGTCGCCACGCGGCCAGAATCTATGGCGAGGACGAACCCTTGTGGGAGCCCGAAAAGACCTAAAACCGCAGGCCGAGCCCGAAGTTCAGGTCAACATTCAAAAGGACCTTCGGCATGGCCACTTCTGGGTTCAAGCTGAGGGTCAGCATGAACCCGTCCGAAACGTTGTACACGAAGCCGACGGAGGCGACGACGAAGAGACCGCCCATGGCAACCGTGTCGATACAGGGTTGATCTCGTGTACGCCCGCAGTCTGTCAGCTTCTTCTTGCCGTCGAGTCCTAGGCGATTCGAAATATTCACCAGGTGACGGATGTCCCCCAGGCCCAGTCCGCCCCCGACGAATGGCCTAAACGTCGCCGAATCCCCCAAGAAATAGGTCGCCTTGGCGAATGCCGCCAGGGCTTCTTTGGCAGCCGGGCAAACCCCCGAAGGGCAGGACGGATCCCGCCATTCGGTCGCACCCGTTATCACCTGGTACCGGGCCTGCACCGACAGCAGCAGCCGCGGGGCCAGCAGATAGCCGACCTCGCCAACGATATGACCGGCATTCGCGGGGGCGGCGCCCTTGTACGTGTTGGGCTTTCTATCAACGCCATATTCGGGATTTAGTTCAGCGGTCCCATCGGTGATCCCGCCCCCCACGCCCGCACCAAGAATTACAAAAATCCGCCCGCCTGCATAGTTTCCGGGCGCACCTGATGGTTTTTCTTTGGCCACCGCCCCGTCACCACCGGGGCCATCCTCTGAAGACTCCTGCGCCACGGGCTTGGGCGCAGAGGGCGCCGACAGAGCCACCTGATGGGGTTCGCCAGAGGTCCCGTTGCTGGCCACCGATTGACCTTTGGCGCCGCGGGCTTCGATGTAGTACGACACGTTTGCCCCAGCCAGCGCGGGCTCCGGGATGCGCGCCGTGTACCAGCCCTTGTCATCCTTATCCATGTCCCGGGCGAGGAAATCCGTGGCGCCCTCCGGTCGATAGGCAAGGACCAGCTTTTCAAAGGCCAGGCCCTTTTGTACGGCGGCCTTGATGTTAAGGGCCGCACCGGTCTTCGCCTCGGTCAGGGGCTCGTGATAGATGCCCTTGATATCCGACGGGGGCCCATCGCCAACAACCGCGGCGGGTTTCGCAGGGTCGGGCTTGGCTGGTTCGGCCTTCGCCGGTTCGGGCGTCGGCGTAGCGGCCGTACCCGCGTCTTTACGGGCCTCTTCAAACGCCGCCACCACTTCAGGGGTGCTGAGCCGCTTGGGAATGCGGGCGTCGGCCTGTATCTCTAATGCCCGCTTGAACTGCCTGATCCCGGCGTCCCGCTGTTTCAGCCCCCCTACCAAAACGACCCCCATCGTCACATGGGTCGTGGCCTTCAAGGGGTGTTTGTCGAGGCCATCGGCTGCAAACACTTCCAAGGCCTGCTGAAGGAACTTTCGCGCCTCGTCGGGGTCAAGGTTTTCATAGGCCTCAACCGCCTTCTTGTTCAGGTCCCTCGCCTTACTAAGGGCGGCCTCCTGCGCCACCGCAGGTGCCGGGGCCAAGGTGGTCCCAGCTGACACCACGGTCCAACAAAAAAACGACAACAACGACAAGCGCGAAAAGGAACGCATCAGGGACGTCACATTAGGGCAACTTTGTCGCTACGAAAAGGGCAATTGGCATAGGCCCCGCCCTTCTGCCGCCCCGCCGACCCAGATATCAGCCCCCGGCGCCGCGTTTCAGTTCGGTAAGAACGGCTTTTGCCACTGCCTTGAGCGTGTCAAAAACCCCCACCCCTGTCGTCGCGCTGGCTTCAAATTCAGGCACCTTGGCCGGATTCAGCAGTTCGCGCAGTTCCTCTATAGGGGCGGCGTTTGGCAGGTCGCGTTTGTTGTATTGGATGATAAACGGCAGTTTATCCAGGTTGTAGCCCTGTTCCTGGAGGTTCGTTCGCAGGTTTTCCAGCGATTCGATATTCGCTTCCATGCGTTCGATCTGGGAATCCGCGACGTAAACGACCCCATCGACCCCTTTGAGGATCAGTTTGCGGCTGGCGTCGTAAAAAACCTGCCCCGGCACCGTGTAAAGGTGAAAACGGGTCTTGAACCCTCGGATTTCGCCCAAGGACAGCGGCAGGAAATCGAAGAACAGGGTTCGTTCGGTCTCGGTGGCCAGCGAGATCATCTTGCCTTTCGCGTCGGGCGCGGTTTTGGCGTAGATGTACTGAAGGTTGGTCGTCTTACCGCACAGCCCTGGGCCGTAATAGACGATCTTACAGTTGATCTCGCGGGACGAGTAATTGATGAAGCTCATGCCCGGCTCCCGCTGGTCGTTAACAGGCTAGTCATTGAAAAGGTTGTCGATGTCGCTGTCGGTGATTTCACCGATGGGTGAATGG
>JAYUUT010000062.1:0-5745 GCA_043754455.1 Myxococcales bacterium | reverse complement strand
GAACGATATTATCGAGGCTTGCGACCGGGCCGCCTCCTTAGCCCGCAAACTGCTCAACTTCGGAAGACAGAATGCAGCTACGCCCCGCTGGGTTGATGTCAATGGCCTCATCCAGGACGTGGCACGCCTCGTCGGGTCTGGGTTGGGGGCCAATATCACGCTGCATTTCGTCCCTGGGGGACCCGCCTGGGCATTTTTAGAAAGCGACGAACTGCAAAACGCGCTGATCAATCTTGTCGCCAACGCCCGGGACGCGATGCCCACGGGGGGCCAATTGCAGCTGGGATTGCACGCGGCTGATCCGTTGGCATTGCCCGAGGGGCTGGATCGTGCAGGCGGCCCCTACACGCGCATCACGGTGCGCGATTCCGGTACCGGCATGCCCCTTGACGTGCAAACCCGCGCGATGGAACCGTTCTTCACGACCAAGGGGCCCGACAAAGGCACCGGGCTTGGTTTATGGAACGTTTACAACTTCATGCGCAGGTGCCATGGCCATGTCGCCATCGTCACTGAACCTGGCCACGGCACCGCCGTCCATCTTTATTTGCCCACCGTCACGGAAGCGCCGTCTGCGCCACGCGACGCCCCCCCGTCCAAACACCAGGGCAGTGGCGCCGGGCACGTCTTGCTGGTCGACGACGATGAAGCCGTTCAAAGCACTGTAGCCGACATGCTCACGTTCCTAGGCCATCAGGTCACTGTGTGTAGCGAAGGGGCCCAGGCAGTTGATCTTTTCCGCGCCGGTCGCGGCACCATTGATCTGGTCCTTATCGATCTTGGCATGCCCGGAATGTCCGGCAATGAATGTCTACGTGCCCTGCGCATGATTGATCCGTCATGTCGCTGTTTGGTCATGTCAGGAAATCTCCACGACCAGGCCGCCGATGATTGTATTCGCCAAGGCGCTTTGGGCATGCTTGCCAAGCCCTTTTCGCTCACGGCGTGTGCCAAGGCCGTGGAAAAGGCACTCGCGACGACCCGCACTGGCTAGTTTGGATATCCCGCTGGTGTGGCGTGCCAGCGCGCGTCCCCTTAAACTCCGTTCATGCGCGGATGTATTGTCACGAAGTTCTGCATGCGACGACGTCTAGCCCCGGTGGTGGCGCTTTGCCTCGCTGCGTGCCAGGGCGCCGCGACCAACCCTGTGGATAAACCCGACGCGTTGGTTTCGCCCCCGGCGTCCATGCCGGACGCTTCGTCCGCGTTGCCCGTGGTTGCCCCATCACCCGAAACGCCCCGCCCCACCACGCTGGTTCTGGACGACTTCGAAGGTGGTGGTATCGGATTCGGGTGGTTTGGGCGGGACACGGATATGCCGGTGCCAGGATCGCTGGCGCCGCCGGTCAAGCTGGACATGCCCCGCGGCTCCAGCCTGTATGCCAGCCGCATCATGGGGCGGGGCCGGGACGAGGGATCGGCGTTGATCGGCCACCATCATTTCGCTTTTTCAGCCGACACCACGATCACGTTCTGGGCGAGATCTGCGCTGAACAACCCCGAGCGTTTGATTTTCGCCATCACAGGGGCGCCGACCGAAAGCTTCTGGGCCGCCCAAAAGGCAGGCCGTGCCTGGGTGGGCAAGGAGCTGCTCGTTCCCACCACCTGGACCCAGTTTCGTCTTCCCATCGCCGATTTGAAGCCGATTGGCCCGGGGCAAAGGCAGCCTCTGTTCTCGGGCATGGTGACCGCACTGCACTTCATTACCTATCCCGAGTCTTTCGATTTCTGGATCGACGACATTGTTCTTGAGTGTCCGCGTGGCTGCCCCTAACGTGTGGCGGTGACATCCATCAACCGAATCTATGGGTTTTGCGCGGGGCTCGCGGTGTCATCGTTCTCCTGCGGCGGTGGCGGGGGAACGCCTTCGGGTTCGTCAGATGGCGCTACCGGGTCGGCAGCTTCGGGCTGTCCCCTCACGCTGACCGCAGACGGTAAGACCTACAACGCTGTCTCCTGTGTTGTTCAAGGCGCCAAAACGTTCTCAGCCGGGCTGTACAAGGTCAGTATTTCGGCGGCCTTCGACACGGCTGCCACAGCAATTGAGCACCGCATTCGCTCGGTATCATTCGGTCTGAATGACGGCGACGAGGCCTCGGCCACGCATGTCAGGAACTTTCCGGTTTCCGTCGAAAACCCAGGGGTGACGGCGACCTATAACGTCACCCAATTCGATTCATGGGCGACGCTGAATGGCCCCATGGTCAACATCGGGTCGGGCTCGTTCACGGTGACTGAATATGACCGGGTCAACAAGTACATTTCCGGGTCCTTCGATATTGTCGTGAAAAAAGGTGCCGAATCCAAAACGATCACCGGCTCTCTCACGCATGTTCCCATGAAGGTTGCGGAATAGGGCCGCCTCGCCAAAGGGCAGGCCGACAGGCTACGCCGACAGGCTACGCACCATCCGGGATGTTCGGCTCCACGACGTGGGCCAAGAGTGCCAACGACTCCTGCCAGCCGAGATAGCAAAATTCGACGGGGATGGCCGCCGGGACTCCTTCCTGGAGAATCTGTAGATCAGTTCCGCACGCCACCTTGCGCAAAGAGATGGTGACGTTCATTTCGCCCGGCAGATTGGGATCTTCGAACTTGTCGGTATATCGGATGCGCTCGTTGGGCAAAAGTTCGACGTATGTGCCGCCGAACGAATGGCTTTTGCCGCTGCCGAAGTTTGTGAATGACATCCGGTAGCTGCCGCCTACACGTGCGTCCATGTGGTGTACCTTGCCGATGAATCCATGCGGTGGAATCCATTTGGTCATCGCATCAGGATCGAGGAAGGCCCGGTAGACCCGTTCGGGCGACGCCCGAAGCACACGGTGAAGGCGAACGGTGTTGGTGGGATTTGACATGTTCATGGGCTCCTGCGCGACATGGGTGGCACGTTGTGCTTCTGGAAGTGTAGGCAGATGCTGACCTAGCGTCCAGCCGCTTAAAGTAGGGGCGTGGCAGGGTGCCTCAGGCTGTCATTTTTCTGTAACGCGCGGGCCCAGGCGGGCGACTGCAAAGCCCGGGTTTACAGCTTTCGGTCTTGCGGATCGGTGTGGAACTCTGCCGATGTCCTGGGACGTGGTACCACTGGATGGCGTTGACTTGGCTAGGACCGTTTAGTGTTGTCGGCAGGAGGTTCTTGATGACCGTCAAACAGGTGCAGCCCCGGACGTTTGCTGTGTTGCTGGGCCTTTGTTTGGGCGCGTGCAGCGGCAGCCTTGATGCCGAAGAAGGCGCGCCGACGTCAAAGGGCCCTGCAAAGGCCACCCCTCCGAACACCCCGGTTCCAACCGATTCCACAGCCCCCATGGCTTCCGGCCCGGGCGTGGGGAAAACGCCGACCGCCACACCACCTTTGGAAATTCCCTCAACCGGTTTGATCGAAAGCGCGCCGGGACCCAGCACGCGGTTCTCGCGGCTTTCACACAGGCAATGGGAGAACACGGTTCGGGATCTGCTGAAGCTGACGGCGCTTCCTGGTCTAACCCCGACGTTTATTTCTGAACCGGCGCGATCGGCTTTTGACAACAACGGCGGGCTTCTGCAGATCGAGCCGCAGCTATGGAAGGACTATCAACGGGGCGCAGAGACGATGGCCGAAAAAGTGGCGCGTGATCCGGCCCAATTGGCCAAGCTGATTCCTGCCACTGCGCCCGCAGATCTGGATGGCCGGGCGCGTGCGTTCGTCCAATCGTTCGGCTTGCGTGCCTACCGCCGCCCGCTGACGGTTGACGAAATCACGGCCCATGTGGCGTTGTTCAAACAGGGCGTGTCGGCGATTGGGGGGGCCGATCCGATCGCCGCGGGGGCCGAACTTGTCATTTCGGTGATGCTCCAGTCTCCCCATTTCATTTACCGAACGGAATTGTCGTCGACGGTTGCCAATGGGCGGGTGCCGCTCAGTGGTTACGAGGTGGCCTCGCGTCTTAGCTACGGGCTGATGGGCACCATGCCTGATGACACATTGTTTGCCGCGGCTGAGGCCAAACAACTGGGAACCAAGGCCGAAATCGCTCTACAGGCTGACCGCCTTCTAAAACGTAGCGGCGCCCAGGATGTTGTCAGGGACTTTCACGATCAGGTCCTCAATACGGCAAAATATGATTTTATCGGGAAGGACGAAAAGAAATTTCCCGACTACAAGGCGGGCATGAACGCCGATATGAAGGCGGAAAGCCGTGCCTTCGTGAAGGACGTCGTGTTTACGCAGGAAAAGGGCCTCGCTGAGCTTTTTACGGCTCCCTATTCGTTCGTCAATAGCCGCCTCGGACCCCTGTACGGGCTGACCATGGCAACGCCGGCCACTGGGCAGCCCGATCCTTTTAACAAGGTGATGTTGAACCCGGCGGAACGCGCTGGGGTTCTGTCTCAGGTGGGTTTTTTAGCGGCGTACGCTGACACGCGGGAACCCAATACGATTCGTCGTGGATCTTTTATACTTCTTGATTTGATGTGTACCGAGATTCCAGATCCGCCCGACAATATTCCGGCGTTGCCGTCCCCAACGCCCAGCAAGACCAACCGACAAAGAATTGAAGCCCACACGCAGGTTGGCATCTGTGCCGGTTGTCACACATCCCTGATCAATCCCCTGGGGTTCGCCCTTGAATCGTTCGATGCGCTTGGAAAATGGAGGGTGATGGACGGAACCCTGCCCCTCGACAACAAGACGTCCTTCAGTTTTGACGGCCAAATCAAGGCGATTAAGGGGCCGGTTGAATTGGCGAAAAATCTGGCTGAGAGCCGACAGTTACACGACTGTTATGCCCGCAATTGGATGGAGTATGTCTACGGCCGCAGCGTGAACGATGCCGCCGACAAGGCGCTGATTTCCGAACTGGGGTTGCGTTCGTTGAAGGCAAACGCCCCTGTGAAAAAATTGCTGGTCGACCTGGTCGCCACCGATTCGTTTTTGATGCGGACCCCATGACCGTCAAAGGACAAACCATGAACGACAAACAGCCCTACAAAATTGACAGGCGTCGGCTGCTGCGTGGGGTAGGGGGCGTGACGCTCGGGCTGCCGATGTTAGATGTTTTGCTGCCGCGTCGGGGGGAGGCTGCGCCTGCGAAGAAGATCTATTCAGTGTTTGTCATGCAGGCCAACGGTGTCGCGCAGGCCTGGGACAAAGAGCCCGAAACCTTTTGGCCGATGGATCTGGGGCCGATCACCACGGCAAGCCTGGGCGCGGCGCCGGATCGAACGGCTGCTGAACTGAAGGAACACGCAGCGAAACTGACCTTCATTAAAGGCCTTTCATTCGCGTTTCCAGGCAATGGCTGCGGTCATTCCGGTGGCTGCAATCAGGCGCTAACGGCTGCCAAGGTGTCGGAAACCCCGCGGGGAAACAAATCTTTGGCGAAGGGCGAGTCCTTAGACAACCGAATCGCCCGTGAACTAACACCGGGACGCGAACCGTTTCCGGTTTATGCGGGCAAGAAAAGCGGCTACATCGACGACGCTCTATCGTATCGTGGATCTTTGCAGCTTCGCACGGCCGAGAACAATCCGTGGAATGCCTACCAGCGAATGATTGGCCTGGGGTCGGGGTCAACAGACAAGGCCACGGCAGAAAAATTAATTGCGCGTCGAAAGTCCGCCAATGACTTCGTCAGAGGTCAGATGAAAGAGCTTCTAGGACGAAAGGACTTGAGTCGGGACGACCGCGTGCGCCTCGATCTTCATTTTTCCAGCGTTCGTGATACCGAATTGGGTCTTGTGAAATTTGCCCCGGCGGATCAGGTCACA
>JAYUUT010000061.1:0-3150 GCA_043754455.1 Myxococcales bacterium | reverse complement strand
GCAGCAACCTTCGGGCTGACCGCGCGTTTTCGACCTGCATCCAGCCAGCCTGCCCTGGTTCCGCTCAGCTAGCTAGACGCCGGCTTGTGCATCGGATACCTGAACAAAATCGTCGTAGCGCTTCATCTTGCCCGGCCGCAAACACTGTTCACTTGTTTTTCAAGGCAAGCACTGCGGACACGAAGGCTGCCTTCTCCGCGTTTGTCATGTCGTCGTGGTTTTTTCTCGTGTTCATGATTGTTTGTGTTTCCTAGGTGTGCGTTGCGTGCCAGGGCCAAGCGACCAGCTTAAAGACCGAATCCTGAATCTCTCCTGCGTCTCGTTCCTAAACCGCAGGAACATTTTTTTTCTCTCTGGAGACGTGTGTGGGCATCAGCGCCGAGCAACCGGCCGCCGAGGCAAACTGCCAGGAAATCTGGCGCCTGTCGCGCCCGCCTATGGTACCGCCGTTCCGGGCCATTTTTAATCGGGGGAAATGGGGCCACGTCTAAGTGGACCTCGTTCCGCCTAACAGCAAAGTCGCTTCAGTGCTTTTTCAAGTGCGGAAGGTCGACTCCTGAGCATTAGTGAATCCGAGCCTGTTCTTCTGATGCCTTGTTGTTTCTTGCGCAAAAGCATCAGCCCTGGCCTATTTCGTATTGCCTCGCCGTCCCCCGGCAGAAATCCGTGTTAGGGGAGGTGAAGCCATGAGCAATGAACTACCCATCGAGCGTGTCGAGGACACGGCGCGCTGGATTGCCTTGGCGCGCGCGCTCGAATCGGAGCGCAAGGATGTAGTTTTCCACGATCCTTTTGGCCGCAACCTGGCGGGTTCGGACGTGGAGCCTCTCCTTCGGCTCATCGGCAAGTTAGGTGGTACTTGGCCGCTCGTGGCGCGCACCTATCTGGTTGATCGGCTCATCAATCAAGCAGCAGCCGACGGCGCCGATGCCGTACTCAATTTGGCTGCAGGTCTAGACACGCGCCCCTACCGGCTCGACCTTCCCGCCGCGCTCACTTGGATCGAGAGGCGCGAGGGAGGAACCGCGAAGTCACCTGAAGCCACTGAGCGACAGCGGAGATCAGCACGCGATGCCCCGCCTGGCGGAGCCGTGCTCAAGGCGCGAAACGAGGACGCTCCTCGCGGATGTCGTCAAAAAATCGCCTTCGCATCAGTTATGCTCGGGTTTGACTTGGGCCGTCTGCGTCCCCTAGAGTTCCTTCTTCAACCAGCTGTTCCGGGAACAATTTGCTCGATGGGCGTTTTGTGGTTGCCCAGCGAAGGCCCTCAGATCGCACAAGGAAGGTGAAGGATGGAAAATCGCCCCCCGCTCCCCCCCCACACTCTCTCGCTCCCCGCGCACGGGAGACCGAGGATTATGATTGCCCGAAAACCGATGATTTCGAACATGTGATCTCGCTTGAATGTCCGGAACTTAACCTGTCCGCAGGGCAGATGAAGGCGTTGGCGCTGCGGGTCCGGGGTTGGTGGCCCAAAGAGATCGCGCGCGTGCTCGGGGTCGCGGAACAGTCGATCGGTACGCAACTGAACCGGGTCGCGCAAAAAGCCGAAACCCGCAGCGTCGACATCTTGGTCGATCGAATCAACGTCGCGATGGCCCGTATGGCTGTCTGTTATTTACAGACAGTGAAACACAGACAGACAGACGACCAACAACAGCGGTAAAGGTCTCGGCAGGGTTCGAAAAAAAACCCTACAACGAGAGGAAATGACAATGAGCAGATTCAAATGGATGTTGGGCGGTTCGTTGGTGATAGGCGCGGGTGCCGCCTTTACCATGCCCATGGAAATATCGCGCCCGGTTCCCAGGCTGACTGTGAGAGCGGGGTCGATTCCGCCCGAAAGCTCGATTGCCGCCGGTGGCATGACTCCGCCGATTGAGGTTGAGTTTTCACCAAAGGCCATCTCGACGAAATCGGGCCAACCGGGTGAAAAGATCATTTTTGATTTGGCCGTTACACACGACCTTGGCACTGAGGCCAACGTCGTCTACGGCTTTGATGTGATCGATGACCGGGGCAACAACGTGGTTCCCTTCACCAAGGGAACGCCCGTTAAAGTGAACGGAAAATCGAAGAAAAATTTCGACGTGATAGTCGATCCGATTGCAATCGACGGGTTCTACATCGTCCGCGCTTCTGTGGGCGGCAAAGGCACCTCCGGCCCGGGATTCGAAACGGTCGCGGAAAGCTATTGGCAGGTTCAGAACGGCAAGGTGATTCAACTAGATTATTCCGAGTTTTTCGCTTCGTCACGCATCAGCACCGCGGTGAACCTATGAAATCTTTGGTGAGCCTCGTGGCGGCGGCGATCATTGTGCTTGGCGGCGCCACCGCATGGGCCGCATCCGGCACGATCACAGGGCAAGTTCGGTTCATGCAAGGGCAGGGAAACTTCTGTCCGACAGGCCGATCCTGCACAGGTGCGCTGTACCTTCAAAGCGAATTCGGCCAGTTTGTCGGCATTCCCGAGGTGCGTATCGAGGTCCGCAACTCGAGCAACGGCATCATCGGCACCGGCAGTACCGATGGCAACGGATCTTACTCCGTCGGATGGTCGACAACGGGGTCACTTACCGGCGCAAAGACCGTCATGGTATTGCAACATAAAGACGCGCGCTTTCTAATCCAAACGACGGCCAACGTCACGTGGATCTACAACATCAATGTGAACATAACTTTGACGAATGGCGGAACCCAAAACATGGGAATCGGCCAATGGGGATCTCCCGGGGCGCCCGAGCAGGGCACAAACATCTACCAGGGGGCGTTTCGGGAATGGGCGAACGCACTTTCGGGATCCAACAAGATGTTCTCTCGCTTCACGAACGTGCGTATCTTTCCGAATCAGACCACCAGCTGTCCAACGTCCTGTGCGGACGGTACCTTAAAACAGGTCTGGCTCGATAACAATGCGGCGTATAGACCCCAAGCACGTGTGATGCACGAGATGGGGCACGTGGTTGACGTCCAATCAGATGGGCACAAATGGTGGGGCGCTAGCACACCGGGGGCGTATTGCTATCCATCCCAAACAGCGACGGGATGTGGTTGGACCCTTACCCCCGGTCAGCCGGGTAGCGATCACTGGCGTTCCACAATGTATCAAGAGGGTTTTGCGACATTTGTCGGCGATTTGGGGTTATACAA
>JAYUUT010000060.1:0-23328 GCA_043754455.1 Myxococcales bacterium | reverse complement strand
CCCGCCTGAACAACGCCACGGCCGGGCAGGTCTACCAATCGGTCATACAGAAAGAACGACGGGGCGAATATCTGGGCGGCACAGTCCAGGTTATTCCCCACATCACGGACGAAATTCGCGCCCGCATCGTTGCGGCCGCTGAACAGGTCGACGTCGCCATCATCGAAATCGGCGGCACCGTCGGTGACATTGAATCGCTGCCATTTTTGGAAGCGGTTCGGCAGTTGCGTTTCGAAGTCGGCCACCAAAACGCGATATCGGTTCACGTCACCCTGGTTCCATACATCAGCGCAGCCGGGGAATTGAAAACCAAACCCACCCAACATTCCGTCATGAAGCTGCGGGAAATTGGCATCCAGCCGGACATCCTGCTGTGTCGATCGTCGCGGCCTTTGGGCGTCGCGCTGAAAAAGAAAATCGCGCTGTTCACCAATGTGGCCCCGGACGCTGTGTTTTCGGCCGAGGACGTTTCGTGCATTTACGAGGTGCCGATTCGTTTTCATCAAGAAGGTGTGGACGACAAGATCGCCGAACTTCTGAACATTTGGTCCCGGGCGCCCCAGCTAACAGGGTGGGAACAGGTGGTCGAACGGATTCGCAATTCGCGCGAAGAAGTGAACATCGCGCTGGTCGGCAAATACGTTGAACTGGTCGAATCCTACAAAAGCCTGAACGAAGCCATCATTCACGGCGGGATCAGCAACGAATGCCGTGTGAATTTGAAACACATCGATTCTGAAGAGATCGAGAAAAAAGGCGCCGCCGCCAAACTGGAAGGATTCGATGGCATCCTGGTGGCGCCCGGATTTGGCACCCGCGGGACCGAGGGCAAGATCGCGGCGGCCAGATTTGCACGGGAATCCAATACGCCTTACCTGGGCATTTGCCTGGGCATGCAGATCGCAGTTATTGAATTTGCGCGCAACGTCTGCAACATGGCCGGGGCCAATTCGACCGAGTTCGAAGAAGCGCCGGTCCACCCCGTTATCGACTTCATGCCCGACCAAAAGGGCGTAACCGAAAAAGGCGCCACGATGCGCCTGGGCGCCTATCCCTGTGTGCTGAAGGCAGGAACACGGGCCCACGCGGCCTACGGCTCGATCGAAATTTCGGAACGACACCGCCACCGCTACGAGGTCAACAACGAATACCGCGACCGTCTGATCGCGAACGGCCTTGTCATTTCAGGAACGTCGCCCGACGGCCGGTTGGTTGAAATGGTGGAACTGGGAAATCACCCTTTTTTCGTGGGCTGCCAATTTCACCCCGAATTTAAATCGCGCCCCCAGTCCGCAGCGCCCTTGTTCGGGTCATTTATCGCAGCGGCGTTGCGGGCCCGTCAGGAACGACAGAGCCGGACAATCCCGCCTGTCGCGGCCGTTGAACCGTTGGCGGTTCAGCCGAGGGCGTGACCTTGCGCGGTTTCGCCCCGGCCGTGTTTGCCCCGGCCGTATTTTTGGGGTTCCTCGTCGGCGGCGGGATCGCCCGGGCCGCTGCCCCTGCGATCGTAGGCGAGGTCATCGTGATCCCAGGGGACGACGAAATCATTGACGTCGTCAGCGGCAACCAGTCCGCGTTGAAGTTCCCGCCGACCGCACTAACCCGCCGGGTGCTAGAGGCCGTCGGCGATAAATTTCAGGCCTTGACGTTGTGGACCACGTTTGACGATCGGGGAAACCCGGGCGCTGCCGCATTCGAACACACCATCAAGATCGACGTGCGCGGGTTGGGAACACCGCTGCGTGACAGCAGCCGCCAGTATGGATCTGATGGTGTTTTGCGATCCATCGTGAACATGAAACGCAGCGCCCTGCAAACCGGCGACACGCAAAAAAGCTGGGAATCGATCCTTCCGGTCTGGGGCCAGGAAAGCAGCCACCGCTGGATGATGTTCATGAAATTCATTGACCCGCGCACGGGAAAACCGTCCGATGCGTTGCTGGGGCGCCAGTGCTCCCACTACAGCCGGTTCGTGGACACGCAGGCTTCGGTCCACGATGGATTCGCCTGGACGGACAATGGGGACGGCACCTTCACAGCGACAGGGCGGGCGTTGCGATTCGGCAACCTGGACCTTTACGGAATGGGTTTGTTGCCCGCCGACGAAGTGCCGCCGTTTTTTTTGATCGATGACATCCCCGGATGGAAACACCCCGGGTGTCGCGACTACGATCGGGTCGCAGCCCCACAGACGTCCCCCGTGCAGGGCAAACGGGTCGATCTGTCCATTGATGACATCATCGCCGCCAACGGCGCCCGTCAACCATCGTCAGACGAATTGTTGCAAGGCCAGCCGCAGGACTATTTTCGCGAGGCCGAGGTGGTCATCACCCGCATCGGAGAGCCCGCCGACGCGGTGGCTGTCCGCACGTTGGTCGCCCGCATCGACAAGGGCAGAGGGTATTGGGAAGACTGGGTTCGAACCGCTTCGGGCAATCGACTGGTGATTTGCACGAAAATTTCAGCCGATTGCGGCGATCCCCGGGCCGACGTCATCGCTGTGAAACGGCCCCAGGATCAGCCGCCGCGAGGCCCCGCGACCGTGTTCGCGATCGAGACCAGAAACAGCGGCACGCGTGACAGTTCAGGCGTCAAAGCCACCGTGCGCATTCACCACGAATCCTGGACAGACGATGTGGTGCAGACAGTCGACCTAGGGTCATTGCCCGCTTTGCAAACGAAGACCGCAAAACTAACGGTCAACCTACGCGGGTTGCCCTGTGGCGCCCCAATCGACGTCAAGGCCCGGGTGGACAGCGATTTTCACAAAAGCCGCCTGCGCCGTACGTTTTTGGTTGGGGGCGAAACCAGTTTCATCGACGGGTTCGAAACCGACAGCGGATGGCGTGTCAACCCCGACGGGACTGACAACACGATGGGTGCCCCCTGGGAGCGCGGCCGCCCTGAACCCGACGACCAAGGTGGCACCGACGTGCAGCCCGATGGGGCCCACCAGGGTGACGGTGCCTTTGTCACGGGGGCCAAGGCCGGAGGCCGTACGCCGCTAGTCCGGGAAGGCCGCACGACCCTTGAATCCCCGGCCATCGCGACGGTGGCGATGAACCAACCGCGCCTTCGGTATTGGGTTAGCTTCGCGGGCGTTCGGGGCCAACCCTCGGGCGGGATCGAACCATCACCCGAATCTCGTTTTTTGGTCGAGGCCCGATCTGAATCCGCCGATGCACCACCCGGACCGTTTATCGAGATTGACCGCCTGACCAACCGAATAACCCCAGGATTCATAGAACGGGTGCTGACGCTCCCCCGCGAAATTGTTCAGGGCGGCGCGATTCGTCTTCGATTTATCGCCGAGGACGGAAATGTTATGCAAGGCGGGGCCGAGGCCGCGATCGACGACGTCGAGATCATCTCGTTGGTCCCCGGCTGTGAGGAAAAGGTCACAAACGGCGACGGTGGCCCTTCACCCACGCCTGCCGTGGATTCAGGGGGTTGCGCCTGCGGGATTTTGGGTCGAACGCCGGGCGCCGGTTCGGGCCCTGCCCTATTCGGGTTTCTGCTGCTCGGTTGCGCGCTGATGCGTGCAACGGTCGTGCGAGCTAACAGACGGCAAGGAAAAGGGGGCTAGACATGGCCTCGTTGGTTGTCGCTGCTTTCTACAAATTTGTTGCGTTGCCACAGTTCGCAGAGTTCCAAGGACCTCTTGAACAGCTGTGTCGCCTTCATGGAATAGAGGGCACAATTCTGTTGGCGGACGAAGGAATCAACGCAACCGTTGCAGGATCGCGCGCGGGCATTGACGCCCTGATGGCATACCTTCTCGCGCAGCCGGCATTTGTAGGAATCGAGCCCAAGGAATCGGCCTGCGAAAAACCGCCTTTTCATCGAATGAAGGTTCGGCTTAAAAAAGAAATCGTCACGATAGGCGACAAAGCCGTGTCGCCCGCTGCGCGCGTGGGAACCTACGTCGATCCCCAGGACTGGAACAACCTTGTGTCCGATCCCGACGTGTTGTTGCTGGATACGCGCAACAGCTACGAGACGCGCATCGGCACGTTTGATGGGGCTGTAGATCCGAAGATAGAAAATTTTTCTGACTTTCCCGCGTGGGTCCGCGCCAACCTTGATCCCGCCCGGCACCCCAAGGTCGCCATGTTCTGCACCGGCGGCATTCGTTGCGAAAAGGCCTCGTCGCTGTTGTTGCAGGAAGGGTTTTCGCAGGTATTTCACCTCCAAGGAGGGATCCTTAAATACCTTGAGGACGTTCCTGAGGAAGATTCAAAATGGCGGGGCGAATGTTTTGTATTTGATCAACGGGTATCGGTCGATCACGCGCTTCGCCCGGGCACCTACACCCTTTGTTACGGCTGCCAAGAGCCCATCACCTCGCATGAACTAAAAAGCCCGCAATTCGAACAGGGCGTCTGTTGTCAGCGTTGTTTTGGCCGTTTTTCACCCGAGGTGCTGGCGGGACGGCGCGAACGCGCGCGGCAGGTGGAACTGGCCAAAACACGGGGGGAACGCCATATCGGAGACGGCGACTAGCGCGGGCCCTTCACGCGGCCGACCCGGGCTAGGCGTTCTGGGTTCGCGAGGTATTCCTCGTAGGTCATGCGCATGTCGTAGTGGCTGTTTTCAGACAGTTCAATGACCCGGTTGGCCAGCGATTCCACGAATTGCACATCGTGGCAGGAAAAGATCATCGAAACCTCGCTGCGCGTAAGCCCGTTGTTCAGCGCGGTAATTGATTCTAGGTCTAGGTGGTTGGTGGGCTGGTTCAGCACCAGGGTATTTGGATCCTGCAACATCAGGCGCGACAGCATGCAACGCACGCGTTCGCCCCCGGATAGAACAGACACCTTCTTATGGACCTCGTCTGCTGTGAACAACATCCGCCCCAGAAATGAACGGATGAAGGTCTCGTCCTGGCCGTCGGGTGCATACTGACGCAGCCATTCGAGGACGGAAAGGTCGCTTATGAAATAGGCGTTGTTGTCCTTGGGAAAATAACCAACTTTTGTGGAACGGCCCCATGTGACCGTTCCCGCGTCGGGTTTGGTCCCTCCGGCAAGGACGTCGATCAGGGAAGAAACCATGCGTTCGTCCCCGACCAGGGCGACCCGTTCGCCTCGGCCTATCGAGAAGTTCAAATCGCGGAACATGAGATCCCCGCCCAACGACTTACCCAGTCCCTGTACCGTCACCACTTCCTTGCCAAGGGCCCGTTCCGCCTTGAACTCGATGAAGGGGTATTTGCGCGAAGACGGCCGGATGTCGTCCAGGGTGATCTTGTCGAGCAGTTTTTTCCGCGAAGAGGCCTGTCTCGATTTGGAGGCGTTCGCACTGAACCGCGCAATGAAGGCCTTGAGCTGCTCGATCTGGTCTGCCTTTTTTTTGTTGTCGGCCGAACGTTGGCCAAGCGCCATTTGGCTGGTTTCGTACCAGAAGGTGTAGTTCCCGGAGAACAGGGTCACTTTGCCGAAATCGATGTCCGCAATGTGGGTGCAGACCTTATCCAGAAAATGCCGGTCGTGGGACACAACCACCACGGTGTTTTGAAAGTCGAGGAGGAACTCCTCAAGCCACAAAATGGAGTCGACGTCTAGGTGGTTGGTCGGCTCGTCTAGCAGCAAGATGTCGGGGTTGCCAAAGAGGGCTTGGGCCATAAGGACCCGCACCTTTTCGCTGTCCGGAAGGTCTTTTAACAAAGATGAATGTTTCTGGGGGCTAACCCCCAGATCGCTAAGCAACTTGGCGGCCTCGGTTTCAGCATTCCAGCCGTCCAGATCGGCAAAGGCAGCCTCCAGTTCGCCGGCACGCGCGCCGTCGGCTTCGGTGAAATCCGGTTTTGCGTACAGTTCGTCCTTCTGGCGCATGATTTCGTGCAGCCGTTTGTGCCCCATGATGACCGTGGCCAGCGTCGGCACGTCATTGAACGCGAAATGATCCTGGGAAAGCATGCTGACGCGCAGGTTCGGCGCGACGCTAACCGTCCCAAATGTCGGGTCGATTTTTCCCGCCAGGCACTTCAGGAAGGTGGATTTTCCGGCCCCGTTGGCGCCGATAAGTCCATAACAGTTGCCGGGGGTGAATTTGGCATCCACTTCTTCGAACAACTGCTGGCTGCCGAAGGCGACGGAAAGTTTCTGGGTCGAGATCATGATCGGGCGCAGGTTTACGCCGATCCCAGGTCGAAGGCACAGATTTTCGCGCGGCGCACTGCAAATCCAGTCAGGGACCAACCGTCAAGGCCGCGCTAAACCGGAGGCGATCGATGGCGGAAGGCGTCGATCCCTACGGCACGCTCACCGCGCGGGAGCCGGACACAGGGATGTGAACCAACCAGCCCCGCGCGCCGGGCATCGCAGGGACATCTTCCGATCCGGGTCGAATCCGAATGCGAGTCGCGGAGATTCGGCATTCACGAAGCCGCTGTTGAATCGAGTGGAAGTCTTTGACTGTATGCCGGTTACGGCATATCCTTAAAGGGAATGACGCATAAAAATCTTATGCTGAGAACGCTCGTGGTCGTTCGGGAGGACAAACCAATTGCCTGGTTGCATGGCGAGATCAAAACGCCCCCGATGTCCCGAGAAGCGAGGATGGAGGGTGGAATGCTGCTGCGGATGGTACAGCGCGGAGAGAAACTATCCATGCCGGTATCAAGACCCTTGCCCACGATAGATCCGCGTTGTCATGAGTTACGGTTCGACGACATTGAACAGAAGATCGCGTGGCGCGTGGTCTACTACATCGGCGACCTCGCCATTGCAGTGCTGGACGTGTTCAAGAAAACCACAGCCGCCACACCGAATGCGGTGATCTCGAAGTGCAAAGCGCGGCTTGCAGATTTCAAAACAAAGGATCAACCATGAACAAGGCACAGAAAGAGAAATTCGAGCAATCGGGATGGAAGGTCGGTACGGTTGGTGATTTCTTTGAACTGACCACGGCCGAGCAAGCCCTGCTCGAAACCAAGCTACGCCTTGGCGATGCGGTGCGTGCGCTTCGCCGAAGAAATAACCTGTCGCAGAAGGAATTGGCGCAAAGGATGGGGTCAAGCCAGCCGCGCGTCGCGAAATTGGAAAATCGCGACGCCGAGATCTCTCTTGAATTCCAGTTGAAGGCCATTTTCGCTACGCGGCCTGCGGCGCAGAAAGAGTTCAACGCGCTCATTGCCACCTGGCGGGGACCAGTCGAAACCGATCACAAGTGAATCGAAGGCTGCGGCGCGCTGCAAATCCGGTCAGGGACCAACCGTCAAGGTCGCGGTTCCCGAGACGCCGCCGACCTGGGCCCCGATGGATGTCCGCCCCGCCGCCTGGCCCACGGCCTGTCCGCGGGTGCCATCAACGTTCGACACCACGGCCACGTTCGTTGCGTTCGACGTCCAGGTCGCAATCGACGTCAGGTCATAGGTGCTGCCATCATCGTAGGTCCCCGTGGCCACGAAGTTTAGGGTCTTCGCCACACCGACCGTGCCGTCCGCAGGGGTAACGGACAGGGTCTTGAGGCTCTGGCCCCCAACGGTGATCAACGCACTACCAGTTTGACCCAGAGCCGTGGCGGTCACTGTCGCGGCGCCAGGCGCCAGTGTCGTCACCAGGCCGTGCAGGCCGCCCACGTTGCTGACGTTCACACTGGCACCAAGGCTGGACGTCCAGGTGGCGGCCTCGGTGATGACCTGGGTGGTGCCGTCACTGAACACAGCCGTGGCGACCAATTGCAGTTTCACGCCAACGGGGGCGGTCACCCGGGACGGCGTGATTTGGATTTCTGTGACCTTTGCCTGCGTGACCCGCAGGTTGGTTCGGGCGGCTTTTGTCAGATATGCGCAGGATATCTGGGTTGTGCCCGCAATCCGTGTGTTGGCACGGCCAGCCGAACCCGGCGCGTTCGAAATGTCTGCCACCGCAAAATCTGATGAAGCCCATGTACACAGACCCGTGATGCTGCGCGCGCTTCCATCCGCGAACAAGGCCACCGCCACATAGGCCTGTGAAAGCCCCGCGGGTAAAAATGCGTTGACGGGGCTTAATTGGATCTCGGTCAGGGCCGTGTCGCTGACCGTCAATCCCGTCTGCCCCATCACGCCGCCAAATCCCGCGCTGATTTTGACCGTGCCAACATTGATGGCTGTGACAAGGCCACGCCCTCCGATGTTGCTGGCGGTGGCGCGGCTTTCATCCGACGAATTCCAGGTCGCCCGCGACGTCAGCGACAGGTGCGTGCCGTCAGAAAAAATGCCCACCGCCTGGAAGTTTTCCGAAATGCCCTGAGGCAGCGTCATGTTCGTCGGCGTCACCTGAATCGACGACAGCGTCGCATCGGTCACCGTCACGGGGATTTGTCCTGTCAGCCCTTCATACATGGCCGTGACCGTCACCTGGCCTGCCGCAACCGCTGTCAAAAGACCCCGGTTCGCGGCATTGGATACTGTTGCCAAGGCTTCGCTGCTGGAATTCCAGGTCACCAGGTTCGTCAGGCCCCGGTGGGTCCCGTCCGAAAAAATCCCCACCGCAAAAAGCTGATGGTCCAGTCCCCGTGGCAGGGACAACACCGACGGGGAAACCTGTATTTCGGTCAACGTGGCAGCCGTCACGGTCAACAGGGCCTGTCCGCTGACGCCACCAAAGGTCGCCGTGACGCGGGCCGAACCCATCTGAAGACCTGTGGCCTGTCCCGTCGATCCGGCCGCATTCGATAGCGCCGCCACGGCACGGTCGCTGGATTGCCAGGTGGCCTGTCCAGTCAACGGGCGGCTTGTGCCGTCAGAATAGATTCCCACGGCGAAAAATTGCTGACGCTGGCCCTGGGGCAGGCGGGGTGCTGGCGGGGTCACCTGAATCTCGGTCAATTTTGCATCTGTCACCGTCACCGTGGTCGCAGCCATCTGACCCATATAGAAGGCCGTCACCATCGCCGATCCGGGACTAAGGGCCGTTGCCTGGCCACGCGCCTGCGCATTGGACACATCGGCGACGGCTGGTTTGTCCGATTGCCATGTGGTCATGACGCTGACGTTCTGGTTGGTTCCATCGTCGAAAATCGCCACCGCCTGCATGGCAAGACGTTGACCAACGACCAGTGTGGGCCCGGTCGGGGTTATCTGAAGTTCAATGATTTTTCCCGCCGACACGGTCAATTTGGCACTGTCCGAAAACCCCATATGTGTCGCGGTGATGGTCACGACACCCGCCGCAAGGCCCTGGGCACGGCCGCGCGCCGCCGCGTTGCTGATATCCGCGACCGTGGCATCGGATGACGTGAACGTCGTCTGCGTGGTGAGGGGCCGGACCGACATGTCACTATAGATTCCTGTCGCAACGAAGGCCGCAAATTGCCCGACCCGCACGCGTGCCAACACGGGGCTTAGGCTAAGGCCGACCAATCGGGCGTCGCTGACCGTCAGCAAAGCCGCCGCGGTTTGCCCGCCCAGCGCGGCTGTGATCCTTGCAATACCAGCGGACACCGCCATGACCCGCCCCCGAAGGCCCGCATCACTGACCACGGCGATTTGTGGGTTGCTGGTGGTCCACATCGCCTGCGCCGTCACGTCACGAACCGACAGATCCGTGAAGACGGCGGTGGCGACAAAAGGCAGCGTTGTCCCTGCCAAGGCCGTGGCCACAAACGGCGTGACCTGAAGGTCGATCACCTGTGGGTCAGTACAGACAAGCGTTGCGTCGGAGGTTCGGCCCATCGAACCCAAGGTTATTTTGACCATGCCCGCGACGACACAACGGGCCTGCCCGGCGGCAGAAATCGTGGCGATTTGCGGTGCCGATGACGTCCATTGAACCATCAGGGCGGGCAAGGGCCGCGTGGCGCCCGCCTTGGATACGGCAAGGCCGGTGAAAACCAAGGTTTCGCCCACATGTAGTTCGGATGTGAGGGGAACGATGCGAAGCCCTTCAAGCTGGTCATCGGTGACAACCGTCGTGGCCGCCGCGGTCTGCCCCCCGAACGTGGCCGTTATGTCTGCATTCCCGGGCCGCAACCCACGCACGACCCCGGCCGCAGGCGGAAGATTGGATACCCCCGCAACGTCGGGCATGGACGAAGAAAATACCGAAGCTGCGCTGACATCGCGTTCGCTGCCATCGGAAAACCGCGCCCGTGCCGTCAGCGCGACCGTGCCCCCCACATTCACCATGGACATCGCGGGGGCAAGCGACAGTGCCGTGACGGTACGCGACGCCACGGTCAACATGGCCGACGCGACCTGGCCCGCAAACGCCGCGACAATCCGCGCGGTTCCGGGCGAAACCGCCGTGGCCACCCCTTCGCGACCGGGGGCGTTTGAAAGCACCGCCACGGCGCTGTCAGCACTCCAAATCGCGCTGGCACTGACGTCCATGCGCACGCCGGCCTCGGTGGCGAACGCGACGAACGGGAAGGTCTCCCCCGGCCCCACCGACGCTGTGGCGGGCTCGATCACCAGCGTGATCCGGTTTGCGGCCACCACTGTGGCGACCGTTGCCCCGCTGATGCCCCCAACCCGCGCCGTCACCAACGCCGACCCTGCTGATACGCCCTGCCCTGCGGCGACTGGTCCTAGGCGCAACACAGAAGGATTGTCAGAACTCCAGGTCGATTCGGCCGTGACGTCGTCCGTGTTCCCGTCGCTGAAGGTCCCAATGGCCAAAAACGCCTGCGTTGCCCCCACAAAAATCCGGGGCGCGGCCGGACGGATGTCGATGCGAGACAGCGGCGCGGCCGAAACCGTAACCGTGGCCGAAGCGGTCATACCTAGAACTTCAGCCGTGATGGTCACGGTCCCGACCTTGAGGCCCCGCACGATCCCGGGCTGCGTTGGACCCGTGGTGACCGACGCCAGACCGGGTTGCGCCGAGGTCCAGGTGGCCTGGGTACCCAAATCTTGTTTGGTTCCATCGGCAAAAACGCCAACGACCCCCAATTCGATCTGAAAACCGACGTTCACCCGCGCGGCCTGCGGTTCGATGGCCAGCGCCATAAGAGGCGCCGCCGTGACAACCAGCTGGGCCTGCGCAACAGCACCCCCGATCCGCGCGGTCACCGTCCCCTGTCCCGCCTTTTGGCCACGTACCACAACGCCCCGGACGACCGCGATATCCGCCGGAAGAACAGCCAAAGTCGCCACATCTGACAGATCGCGCCGTGTACCATCGTTGTAACGACCTGTTACACGAAACAGCACGTCAGTTCCGACGGCGGCACGGGCCAGGGCGGGGTCAATTTCAATCCCAACAAGGCCCGCAGCCCCGTCCACGCCCGCATCTAAAAATAGCCGGGCATCCCCGCCCCCGTCAGTCCGCGCCGCCGCATCATCAGCGCGTCCCCCGTCGCCCCGGGCCGCATCCAGATTCCCTGCGGATTCGGGGGAAATACCGCCATCGCCCTGTAGGTAGACAAACACAATCTGCGTGCCGGGGCCACCCACATCGGGGCCCGAACCCCTGCCGTTTTGGAATCTCAAGGTGCTGCGCCCGCAGCCCCCCATGAACGCCAGAAGACCCAGAAAAAGTCTGAAGGCAGCCACCGAATGACGACGCATAGGCAACAGTTTCATTTTGCAGCGAATGGCGCAAGCGCAAGCCGCGTGCCACCCGCAATGCCCCTGCGTTCCCCCGTCCGGGGTGCTAATTTTATCAGCACAGGGCACCGGTGTATCCAGGAGGTTCAGCCAATACGCCGATTTCTGCCCGCTCGTTTAAGGGCAACAGGCGATTTGATCTATTGCGCGAGGTGGGCCGTGGGGGCATGGGCATCGTGTACGAGGCCCTGGACCAGGCGTTGGGAACGCGGGTCGCGCTGAAGGTGCTGCCGACCTTGAACGCCGAACTGTTGCTGCATTTTAAGAACGAGTTTCGCGCCCTGGCCGACATTCACCACCCGAACCTTGTGCGCCTCGGTGAACTGGTGTCCGAAGGCGAGGCCTGGTTCTTCACCATGGAATTCATTGGCGGGCCCACTTTCCTCGACTACGTCCGCGGGGTCCCGGTCGATCGGGGCGTCACCATCACCCAACCCACGGTGTTGCCGTTCCCCGCTGCAGCACCCCAGGTGCCCGACCAGGGATCTGTCGAATCGCCCCAGATCAGCCTTCGTTTGGACCTGACACGGTTGCGGCGGGGGATCACGCAGTTATGTGAAGGACTTCACGCCCTGCACACGGCAGGCAAGGTTCATCGTGACATCAAGCCGTCGAACATTTTGGTGGGCACCGGCGAACGGGTGGTCATCCTGGATTTTGGGCTGGTCAGTGACACGGTGGCAGATCAGACCCTGATGGGGCTGGGAACGCCCGTGTACATGGCGCCCGAACAGGCGGCCCTACGGAAGGTGGGACCAGCAGCAGATTTTTATAGCGTGGGGGTGCTGCTGTACGAAGCCTTGACCGGGCAGCGGCCATTCGATGGCCTGGCCCACGAAATTTTGTATCAGAAACAGCGTCAGGCGCCGCGTCCGGCGCGCCAGCTGGCCCCCACCGTTCCTGCGGATCTGGACGAACTGTGCACGGCCCTGTTGCTGTTGAATCCGGCCGCGCGCCCCACCGGTGCAGAAATCCTTCGGCGCTTGACCGGGGCTGCGGGCCCGGTCGAAATCGACACCCAGCCGGACGCCCACGCCCGTTTTGTGGGACGCGAAAACGAACTGGGCCAGATCGAAGCCGCGTACGCCGAGACGCGCGCCGGAAAAACCACGGTGGTCGTCATCCATGGAGAATCCGGCGTTGGCAAGACGTCGTTGATTCGGCGGTTTCTGTCTGACGTGTCTAGAGCCGACGAGGCCACGGTTTTGCAGGGGCGTTGTTACGAACGCGAATCAGTGCCTTTTAAGGGCCTGGACGGGGTGGTCGATGCCCTGACCCATCATCTGGGTCGGCTGTCCCCGGACGATGTCATGGCGATTTTGCCGGCTGAATCGGCGCTGTTGGCGCGTGCCTTTCCGGTGCTGGGGCGGATTGAACCCCTGGGATTCGCGTCACCCCCGGCTGCCATCGTCGATCCGCAGGAACGCCGCGCGCGTGTGTTTGCGGCCCTGCGTGAACTGATGTCCCGCCTGGGGCAGCGCAAGCCCTTGGTGGTGTTCATTGATGATCTTCACTGGGCCGACGCCGACAGCCTGGCGCTGCTGGAAGAAATTCTTCGCGGCCCAAAATCCCCCCCGCTGCTGCTGCTGGCGACCGCGCGCGAGGCCCCGGGATCGCGCGGCGTGGGCGCCCTGCCCGGTGGGCTGTTTGCCACCGCAGGCGCCCACATGCGCATCCTGCATCTTCAGAACCTTCATCCCACCGCCGCCCAGGAACTGGCCCACGATTTGATGGGGCGAGGAAGCACCGAGACCGGGGACGCATCCGCGCTGGCCGTCGAAGCGGCCGGTCATCCGTTATTCATCCAGGAATTGGCGCGTGAACGGCGGACAACCGGGGCGCGGCGATCGGAACCGGCACGCCTAGACGATGCCCTGTGGGCCCGGGTCGAACGCCTCGAGGAGCCCGCGCGGCGAATCCTGGAATTGGTCGTATCGGCGGCTGCCCCCGTCATGCAGGCCGCGATATTCGATGCCGCCGCCAGCGATCCGGCCGATCTGGGCCGGCACGTTGCCTTCTTACGGGGCGCCCATCTGGTACGAACCCGGGGACCGCGCACAACGGATCTTATCGAGACGTACCACGACCGGGTCCGGCACGCGGTCTGGCAAAAACTGTCCCCCGACGATCGCCGCGCCCGTCAGGCGGCCTTGGCGCGGGCCCTAGAGGGGCGTTGCGACGCGGCCACCTTGGCGGTCTATTGGCGCGAAGCCGGTCATGCGGAAAAGGCCTCGCGCCATGCCGAACAGGCGGGCGTCGATGCGGTCAACGCGCTGGCTTTCGAACGGGCCGCAGAAAATTTTCGACTGGCCCTGGAGTTGGGGAAGTGGAACGCCGAAGAAACCAGGAACCTGCGCATCAAACTGGCCGATGCGCTGGCCAGCGCGGGCAAGGGAGGTCCCGCCGCAGCGGAGTACCTGGCCGCCGTCGACGGCGCGCCTCCCGTACAGTCCCTGGCCTTACAAAGGCGGGGTGCCGAAGAATACCTTCGCAGTGGCCACCTAGAACAAGGAATGAAGGCCGCCCAGGTCGCCCTGCTGGCAATCGGCATGACCCTGGAACGAACCCCGGGCGCGGCGTTGGTCGCCCTACTGGGCGAACGCGCGAAGTTGCGTCTGCGCGGCCTGCGGTTCAAGGAACGTAGTGAAACCGAGATCGCCGCCACCGAATTGGGCCGCATCGATCTGTGCTGGTCGTTGTCGTCGGGGCTGGGGTTGGTCATCCACCTGCAAAGCGCTCGGTTCCAAACCCGAAGTTTGCGGTTGGCCCTAAAGGCTGGCGAACCCTATCGCATTGCGCGCGGGTTGGCAGGCGAAGCTGGTTTTCAGGCCACGCGCGGTACCCCGGCACGACGGCGCACCGAGGCCCTGCTGTTGATGTCGCAGACCATCGCCGAACGGCTGGGGCACCCGCACGCCCTGGGAATGGCCGCGTTGATGGGCGGAATATCCCGGCATTTGCGCGGCGAATTTCGGGCCGCACGGGAATCACTGGAACGTGGCGAAAGGTATTTCCGCGATCAATGTACGGCGACGGCATGGGAACTGGATGCGACCCGGACCTTCTGGATTGAATGCGCGTTTTATGCCGGTGACCTCAATGGATTTGCCCGTTCCATCGCACACGGGATCAAGGAGGCCACCGACCGGGGCAGCCTGTATCTGATCACCAACCTGCAAACGGGATTGGCCAACGCTGCATGGTTGCTGGCCGACGATCCGGATGGCGCTGAACGGGCCACCGCGGACGCGCTGCGGGCCTGGTCGCACGCAGGGTTTCACGTTCAACATTGGTACGACCTGATTGCGCGGACCCATATCGATCTGTATCGGGGGGACGGGCAGGCGGCGTGGCATCGGCTGAAAACCACCTGGCGAGATCTGAAACGGTCCCTGTTGTTGCAGATTCAACACAGCCGGATAGCGGCCCTCAGTTTGCGGGCCCGGGCGGCCCTGGCGGCTGCTGCGGAATCCCCCCCTTCGGAACGACAGCCCTTTATTGAATCAGCGGCAAAAGATGCACGACGTCTGCGTCGGGAGGACGCACGCTGGGCCGATGCTTTCGCCGAACTGATTGATGCCGGCATAGCCGCGTTAGGGGATGACAAGGGCACGGCGGCCCGCCTGCTGGCGTCCGCGACTGCAAAACTAGAGGCTGCCGACCTGTCCCTGTTTGCCGCTGCGGCACGGTTCGTGCGGGGCGAATTGCTGGATGACGACGCGGGACGAAGCATGCGCAAATCCGCGATATCCTGGATGGAAGCCCAGGGTGTCAAGAACCCTGCGGCGACCGCACACATGATGGCACCAGGATTTGTGACCACGGCCAATCGAGGCAAATGAACGGCCCGTGGCTTGGCAAAAACCGCCGCGCGTGTTAGCGGTCGGGGCAACATGGACGCCCTTGCGCAACTAGCCGTCAACACCATCCGTACCCTTTCCATCGACGCCGTTCAAAAGGCGAAGTCTGGACACCCCGGTTTGCCCCTGGGGGCGGCGCCCATGGCGTACGCCCTATGGCAGCGACACCTAAAACACAACCCGCGCAACCCACACTGGCCTGATCGCGATCGGTTCGTTCTGTCCGCCGGTCACGGGTGCATGCTGAACTACACGCTTCTGCACCTGACGGGATACGACCTGTCCCTGGACGATCTGAAATCGTTCCGGCAGTGGGGATCAAAAACCCCGGGCCACCCGGAATTTGGCATCACCCCTGGTGTCGAGGCCACGACGGGCCCGTTGGGACAGGGCACCGCCAACGCTGTGGGAATGGCCATTGCGGAACGATTCCTGGCCGCCAAATACAACCGCCCCGGGCACACGATCGTGGACCACTACACATTCGCCCTGGTATCCGATGGCGACCTGATGGAAGGCATTTCGCACGAGGCGGCTTCCCTGGCCGGACACCTAAAACTGGGCAAACTGGTTTATCTGTACGACGACAACCGCATTTCCCTGGACGGCCCGACGTCGTTGTCTTTTTCCGAAGACATCGGCCGTCGATTCGAATCGTACGGATGGCACGTCCAGAAGGTGGACAAGGGAGATACCGATGTGGACGGCATTGACCGTGCCATCGCGGCGGCCAAGGCCGAAACCGCGCGTCCATCCATCATCATCGTGCATACCACCATCGGGTTTGGGTCGCCCAACAAGAGTGGAAACTGCGATTCACATGGCAGCCCTTTGGGCCCGGACGAGGTCAAGCTGACCAAAAAGGCGCTGGGGTTTGATCCTGAAAAGGATTTTTTTGTTCCCGAAGACGCGGGCGCACATCTGCGCGGCGCCGTGGACGCGGGGGCGAAGGCCGAAGCTGCCTGGCAGATCACGTTCGACGGCTGGGCAAAAGCCCACCCTGATCTGGCAGCAGATTGGAAAACGGCGTTGACGGGCAACCTGCCCGCCAATTGGGAGGCGGGGCTGCCGACCTTCACGCCCAAGGACACCATGGCCACCCGAAAATCGGGCGGTAAGGTGATTGCGGCCGTCGCCAAACAGATCCCCTGGTTTATGGGCGGCGACGCCGATCTGTCAGTGTCCACGTTGACCGGCCTGCCCGACATGGGCAGTTTTGGACCCAGCGAAGGCGCCGGACGAAACCTGCATTTTGGCGTTCGCGAACACGCGATGGGGGCCATCGCCAACGGGCTGACGTACCACGGTGGCATCCGTACCTTCACCGCCACGTTCTTCTGTTTTGCCGACTATGAACGGCCCGCCCTTCGTTTGGCGGCGCTGAACCACCTGCCAGTCACGTTCGTGTTCACGCACGATTCCATTGGCCTAGGTGAAGACGGCCCGACCCACCAGCCGGTGGAACACCTGGCGTCTTTGCGGTGCATGCCCAACATGTGGGTCGTTCGTCCGGGCGACGCCAACGAAGTGACCGAAGCGTGGCGCATGGCCATGAACAGGAAGGATGGCCCGACCACCATCGTGCTGTCCCGCCAGGACGTCCCAACGCTGGATCGCACGAAATTCGGCGCGGTATCAGGTGCGCAAAAAGGTGGTTACATCTTGTCTGAATCCACAGGTGGGGCGCCCCAAGCGATCCTTATCGCAACCGGCACCGAGGTCCCACTGGCCTTGACTGCGCAGGAACAGCTTGCGGCCGCTGGCATCCGGACGCGCGTCGTATCATTGCCCTGCTGGGAGGCCTTCGCCCGGCAGGATCGCGGTTATCAGGATGCCGTCATCCCGCGCGATGTGCCCGTGCGTGTGTCTATTGAAGCCGGGGCGACCTTCGGATGGTCGCGATGGACGGGTGACAGGGGCGCTGCCATCGGATTGGATCGCTACGGCGCCTCGGCGCCGGGGCCCGTGAACATGAAGGAACTGGGGTTCACCCCAGAACACGTCGTCAACACGGTCAAGTCGCTGTTGGGTTAAGCGCCGCGTCCGCCGCCGGGCGGCGTTTGTCGATCATGTCGCGCACACGCGGCGGCAACGACAGCGCCGCCGTGTCCACCGCCGCAAGGGCGTCCACCAACATGGATGCCCGGTCATTCGGCGTGGCCTTCTTGTCGATGATAAGCCACCAGCGTCCCTTCACCTTGCACAGACCGCCCCCCCCCGTGGGCGACACCATGGTCATGGTTTCATAGCGAACGTCGATCTGACAGTCGGCAGCGGCTTGTTCCAGGATCTCGATCAGTTCAGCGGTCTTCATATCGGGGGCAGCTCTCCTTTGGCGGCGGGTGAACCCATGGGGGTCACCGGCAGTGTGACAACAAACGTTGTACCGTTTCCAGCGCGGGTCTGAAAGGTGATCTGACCGCCGTGCGAATACACAATGTTTCGCACCACGGACAATCCCAGCCCCGTGCCCCTTCCGGCAGGTTTCGTGGTGAAAAAGGGTTCAAACACCCGGCCCCGATCTTCATCCTTGATGCCAACCCCGGTGTCCGACACGGCAAACCCGACCGTGGCGCCCCCCGCCAACCAGGATCGGACGCGAATGGTGCCGCCCTTTGCTTCCAGGGCATGGCAGGCGTTGGTAATCAGATTGATGGTGACCTGCAACACCTGGTCACGGATGGCGGATATTCGCGGCAGGGCGGCGCCGAAATCTTTTTCCACCACCGCGTGCGCGTCATGCAGGACGTGTTCGCAAAACGACAGCGCCTGATCCAGCACTTCGTTGAGCGACATGGGTTCAACATCTGTCCCCGATGGCCGCGCATAGCTGACAAGGTCGCGTGCGAAACGCCGGATCCGTTCGGATCCCTCCTGAATTTTGTTCAGCCGATCCAGGTCAGCATTATCAAACCGGGCGTCTGTCGCGCCGTCGGCGGATAATTTGGCCTTGCGCAAAAGATAGGTCGTACACACCTGAACCGATGTCAGCGGGTTGTTGATTTCGTGGGCCACACCCGCGGCGATCTGCCCCACCGTCGCCAGTTTTTCGGCGTGGATGACCTGGCTTTGCAGTTGGCGCATCGCCGTGACGTCCTGACCGATGGCCAACACCGCCGCGGTCTTGCCATCATGGTCCCGAATGGTGACGACGTTGAAAGTCCCGCGCAAAACCGCCCCGCCCTCGGTTGGCAACCGGACCTCGCGGTTCGCCGGATCGCCCCCGTCGGCCACCTGTTTCATGACCCGCCCCAGATCCGGCGCGTCCAATTCGGTCAGCCATTTCAGAAAAATTTTTCCCACCGCGTCCCCACGCGAAAACCCGGTCAGTTTGTGCATGGCCCGGTTCCAGATCGTGACCCGGCCTTCCAGATCCGTTGCCATGATCAACACGTTGGCCTGATCGATCAACTGTTCCAGATAGTCCTGTAGATACGCGGTTTCCCGCAACAGACGGCGGGTATGGGCCACAACTGCGACATGGTTGGCCAGGGGGATGACAACTTCTTTGTCGGCGCGCACAGGGTATTTTCGCGCGCCCCGCGCCCCTGGCAACGTCCGGTAGTTGACGTGAACTTCGCCGGTAAATTTGCCGCCCGCGACCAGGGGCACGAAAAAACCAGCGTCAGCATCGCGAAAGATCAGGGGATGTTCATCAAAGATTTCGATGCGGCGGTCAGATCCATCGCTGGCGCGCAGGTTGTCGGGCAGATTGCGCCGCACGTTGGGAAAATCTAGGGCCCCCCGCTGGATCATCGCGGGCAGCCTGTCCGCGTCGGCGGAAAGCCCGTCGTCGCCCAAGATCTGCAACACCGACAAAGATCGCGGGTCAATGATTCGGATCGCCAGCGACCGTCCCGGCAACATGTCGCACAACGTCCGGTACAGCAGTTTGAAAAGGTCAGCTTCGGCGGTGTCAGCGGTCACTTCGCGCGAAAACCCGACCAAGGCCCGCAGGGATTCGCCCGTGGACAGGGGCGCGTAACGAAGCCTTGGGACGACAACCTTGGGTTTTTTCGCCGGAATTTTTTTCATCCGCGTCCGGCTGCGCGACGACCGGATTGTAAGAAGGCATGGGCCGCCGCAACCGCGTCCGCGTGGACCTGCAACACCGGCACCCCACGCTTGTGGGCCAAACGTTGGCAGTCATCAAATTCTGGATTTGCCCCCATGACCACCCCGTCCTGTGCCACGACCTTCACCTTGACAGGGCCAAACGCGGTTTTCACCGAAACGATTGATCGCTGAAGGACAGTTCGTCCTAGTTCGCAGTGCCTGACCCCGATGGTGGTCGAATTCGCAAAAAAGGCCTGTGACACCGCCGCTGTCGCGTTGACCGGCGCCAATGCGGACACGGTCAAGGCGGGCCTGCCCTTTTTCATGGTGATGGGCGCTGTCCACGCGTCCACGGCCCCCGCCGCAAACAGTGCTTCTAAAAGTGGTTCAACCAACTGCGGGTTCATGTCGTCAATATTGGCCTGCACCAGACATACAGCCGAAGCCGAATCGGGCAGTGATTCGCCGATGGGTCGGCCCAGCAGCACGCGCAGCACGTTGGGTCTGTCTGGCTGTTCCCGCGTGCCCGCGCCAAAGCCCTGCCCCACCAACGTCATGGCAGGTGGCGGCGTAAAAGACTTCACGAATACCGCCAACAACGCAGCCCCCGTGGGCGTCGTCAGTTCGCCCTTGCCTTCAGACCGCGTGGGAATCCCGTGTAGCAAACCTGCCGTTGCCGGAGCCGGTATCGCAACCAAACCGTGTTCCGTACGCACCTGCCCCGTTCCCAGAACCGGTGGTGAAGACGTCACGCCCACGGGGGCTAGATACGAAAAGGCCGCCGCCGCGCCGACAATGTCCGCGATGGAATCGTAGGCACCGACCTCGTGAAACGACACCTTGTCCGCAGGCACGCCATGCATTTTGCCTTCGACTTCGGCGACCCGCGCAAACACCTGTTCGGCAATTTCGCGCGTTGATTTTTCCAGCGCTGATTTTTTCAGCAGCCGTTTGATCTCAGCATAATCGCGATGTTCATGACCATGCTGATGATCATGGTGGTGGTCATGGGAATGGTCGTGCGGGTGGTCGTGGTGATGGTCGTGCGGGTGGTCGTGGGAATGCGGTTTTTTGGCGGTCAGCATTTTGACCACGAAGCCCGTTCCCATGAAGGCGCCGCGTTTGCGTGCCTCGAACTTCACGATCAGACCCTTGACCCCCATCGCCTTGACCGCGTCTAAGACCACGTTACGCGGGACCCCCAGATCCACAAGGGCCGCCACTGTCATGTCCCCCGCAATCCCTGACAATGGGTCGAAATGCAGATGCAGGCCCTTCATCAGTCGGCCTTCCGCCGGTTAATAAGCGACGCCATCCGCCCGGCCCCGAACCCATTGTCGATGTTCACAACCGACACCCCCGCCGCGCACGAATTCAGCATGGTCAAAAGGGCAGCCACCCCACCCAGATTCGCCCCATACCCAATGCTGGTGGGCACGGCGATGACCGGCCTTCCGAACAAACTGGCGGTCATGGTTGGCAACACGCCGTCCATTCCTGCGACCGCAATGACCACTTCGGCCGCCTCTATCGTCGCGCGATGGGCCAAAAGCCGGTGCAACCCGGCGACCCCCACATCGAATACCCGATGCACGCGATTCCCGGCCAGTTCGGCTGTCACGGCGGCTTCTTCGGCAACGGGAATGTCCGATGTCCCCGCGGTCAACACCGCGATCGTGCCACGGCCCTGATCAGGCGCCGGCATCGGGCCCAGGACAATCAGCCGCGGAACCGCCAGATATTCTGCTGCAGGCAGCGCCGCCAAAATCCCACGGGCCGCTTCGGCATCCACCCGCGTCGCCATGACCGTCGCCCCCGCGCGGTTTAGTTCGATCAGAATCGCGACGATCTGCGATACGGTTTTCCCCTGCCCCAACACCACTTCGGGAAACCCCGTCCGCAAATGCCTGTGCGTGTCCGCGTTGGCAAACCCCAGGTTGCGGAACGGCAGTTCGCGAATCGTCCCCAGCGCGTCATCGATCGACGTCGTTCCGGTCCGGACGCCATCCAGCAGCAGGCGCAATGTTTCGTGGTCCACACCTTCACATTAGCAAAGGAGCCCCAAGATATTGAGTAACATCCGCCGCATGCGTCTTCCCTGGGTCAGCGTTCTTGTGGCCACCATCGTTTCGGCCTGCGGCCAGGCGGGCACCTACATCATTGTGGCCAACGACGAAAAAGTGCTGTGGGATGACGCCGGCAAATTCACCTATCACGCCCCGGGCAGCGACACCGTTTCTATTATCGACATCAGCGCCCGCGAATCGCCGCGAATCGTGAAGAACCTGCCCCTGATGAACACCGTGCTGGGGCCGCCCAATAACGTCGTGATTTCACCCGATCGCAGCCTGGCCTTGGTGGCAAACTCAATGTCCTGGGTCCAAGAACCGGGCGGCTGGAAGCCCGTGCCGGGCAACCAAATTCACATTCTTGATCTATCGTCGCGAACCCCCACCGCCGTCGGTGTCGTTGACATTGATCCGGGCACCCAGCCATCCGGCCTAGCCATTTCGGCCTCGGGGAAGATGGGCCTGACCGCCAACCGCGCGGGAAAATCGGTCACCGTCCTATCGATCGACGGATTCACAGTCAAACCCGTCGCCACCATTGCCGTGGGGGGCGAAGCCGCAGCCGTCGCGTTCACCCCCGACGGCAAACGGGCCCTGGTGACCAAGTTCGATTCCGGCAAGGTCGCGATCCTGCATGTGGACGGTCAACAGGTCAGGTACACCGGCGTTGACATCGACGTCGGCCCCTTTCCCTATCCCGTGGCTATAACGCCCGACGGGAAGATCGCCCTGGTCGGTATTTTGGGCGCCCGGACCGGTTCGGATGGCGTTACCGACAACGTGGCCGTCCTGGATCTAGAACAAGATCCCCCCAAATTGTTGGGCCGGGTGGACGTGGGTGACGCGCCCGAAGGACTGGCCATCAGCCCCGATGGACGCAGCGCCGTCGTCGTCATCCTACGCGGCAGCAACGCCGCCCGGGACGCCCCGTATCGAAACGCGGTTGGCGGCGTCGTCGCCCTGCGCATCGACGGAAAAAATGTCAGCCGCAGCAACGAAGTCCTGGTCGGCGCCCTTCCTGAAGGCATCACCTACAGCCCCGACAGCCGCTACGTCTACGTCGGCAACTACCTGTCTAAAAACCTGTCGGTCCTGCGATTTGACGAAGGCCGTCTGGTTGACACCGGCCAAACCCTGGCGCTGCCCGGGCACCCCGCCGCCTTGCGCTAAGCCGGTTAAACAACAAACAGTTGACCCTCCCGGACACAACTGCTAATCAATCTGCTCCGCAGTGCCCGAAAGGGATCACAAACGGGGCTTTAGCTCAGCTGGGAGAGCACCTGGATGGCATTCAGGGGGTCAACGGTTCGATCCCGTTAAGCTCCACAAAGGTTAAGGTCGCGGAACGGTTGGGGATTGGGGGATAGCGGGGGTTGCTTCGAAGGGGTAGAAGCGGGCCAAGTGGGCCTCTTCTGGGCCTCTTGCGCATTGCGAAGGGTCGCGTGGTTCTCACCCCGCCCTTCCCCCATCGAGAACCCGCAAGGCGCGGTGTTGGCGTGCCGCCTCGCTCGCCTCGGGCTTTGCGTAGCTGGTCGTGGTTGTGGTGTGATTTCCCGAGAATAACGACCTCATTCCAACGTACGCCTAAGCGATCCATTGTTTCCACTGGCCATTGGATCTAGCGTCAAGGTTGGACTAGCGTGGCGCCCCTACCTTCCACTCTGCCGCACGCTTCTGCGCCTGTGCTATTTGGGCGGGCGTCATCTTAGTATCCGATGCACAAGCCGGCGTCTAGCTAGCTGAGCGGAACCAGGGCAGGCTGGCTGGATGCAGGTCGAAAACGCGCGGTCAGCCCGAAGGTTGCTGC
>JAYUUT010000059.1:0-31763 GCA_043754455.1 Myxococcales bacterium | reverse complement strand
GGCGTGGCGACGGGACTCTAAGATGTTTTTGGCTGTGAACTATTTCGGAGGCTGGTCATGAGCAACACGCGACGCGACCTGATGATGAAGACGCTGTTCGGCACAGGTGGTCTGGGCATAAAAGCCCTGGCGACGGGTCTGCCGGTTTCTTTCTTGATGAAACCTTTGCAGGCCCGCGCGGCGCAGATGGCGTGCGTGGACAAGAACAAGGCGCAGTACCTGATCGTAAGTTCCTCGTCGTCAGGCGACCCTCTGAACGCGAACGTGCCCGGGACCTACGATTTCCCTGACATCGCGCACGCCGACGATCCCCGTATGGCGCCCACCCGCATCAAACTGGGCACCCAGACCAGCATCGGCGCCGAACTTTGGTCACGTTTGGCCCAGCCGACGTTGGACCGAACGGTCTTCTTCCATCACCCAACCCTGACCAACAATCACGCGAATCTGCCCAAGGTTATGCGCGCGATGGGCGCCACCGCGAAACAGGAAATGTTGCCGTCTTTGTTCGCCAAAAACCTGGCGTCTTGTTTTGGCACGATTCAGACCGATCCCGTGTCGGCGGGTGCCGGGGATTTTCTGACGATTGATGGACGCAGCTTGCCCAACGTCGCCCCCACGGGGCTGCGCGATCTACTGGCCAGAAATGAAAAATCGGCTTTCACCCGTCTTGAAAAAACCCGGGATGCAACCGTGGACGAGATCCACAAACTGTTGAAAGCTGAAGGCACCAACGCCCAGCGGCGGTTTTTGGATGACCTTGTGATATCACGCGGCCAGGCCCGATCGTTGTCGACTGACCTGCTGGGGATGTTGTCGGGAATCATGAATGACGGCGCTGCCGGCCAGATCATTTCCGCTGTCGCCCTTATCAAGATGAATGTGTCGCCAGTGGTGGCGATTCGGCTGAATTTCGGCGGCGACAACCACACCGATGATGGGTTGCTGAAATCCGAAACCCCCCAGACCGAGGCGTCGGTGGCCAGCATCAACCTGCTGATGACCGCCCTTGCCGATGCCGGTCTGCAAGATCGCGTGACGTTTGCCGCCTACAACGTCTTTGGTCGTACCCTTAAGAAATTGGGCACCAAGGGCCGCGATCACTGGGGCAGCCATCACGCCACCGTCATGATTGGCAAGAACATCAGGGGCGGCGTGGTTGGCGGCCTAGAACCAAAATCCAGCGATTATTACGCCACGCCCATCGATTCAAAAACCGGCCGGGGCGTCCCCGGTGGCGGCGACATCCCCTTCTCCGAGGGCCTGTCCGCTATGGGCAAGACCCTAGGCGCTGCCGTCGGGATCTCGCCGGATATTCTGAACGGAAACATCCAGGGCGGTAAGATCGTCACGGCGGCGATAAACGGATAGGCCGATATCCATAGGCTTCAGGTATCGGCATTCTGATGTCCTCTGGAGGGCGGGGTCCTTGCCGGATCAACGACCGGATCCAATACTGATCATCATGACCAGCATGGTCGTGAAGGAGCCGTCAAGAAGGATGGCAAGCCCGTGGCGGCTTTGGTGGATGCCCGACTGTTCGAACGGATTCGTCTCATGCAGGACCAAAGTACCCGAAGCTGAAGGCGTGGCCGACATCGACGCGGCGATCACCGGGGTGCGGCGAAAGATGAAGACTTAGGCTGCCGGCAAGAAGGGTAAGTCCACCAAGCGCATTCGGTAGTTAGTGTGAGATTGGTTCTCGACACGAATGTCATCGTCGCAGGCCTTGCCTATCCATTGGGACCACCCGGTCGGATACTAGTGCACCGTCTTCGAAAGAGCGTCAAGTCCGGCCGACGATCCGGGCCGAGCACAGCGTTGCTCCTCCTCGCAATAGCTACGGCTATTGGTCGTCGTCGCGCCTTGCGCTCGGCCCGGCTTGTCGGCCTCCGCTTCGACCCTATTTCGAAGACGGTGGACCGAATGCGAACGGGTATTGCCACGGCTACGACAACACACCAGGCTGTCACCGGATGCGATTCGAAATCTTATTGATTCTTTGGCCTTTGCGGCCGAGCTGATCGACCCTGATTTCCAGGCCCTTAAGGATGCTGCTGATGCCAAAATCCGCGATCTTATGGACGAACCCATATTGGCCGTCATCTTGGCGTCTGGCGCGGACATGCTCGTGACCGGCGATAAAGATCTGTTAGCACTGGCCGACCGCTACCCGATTTTGACGCCAGCGACGTTCTGCGCCCGCCATGTGCCATGAAAACTCCGTACATTGGGAACTGCACCCATGACGCTCTCCCGAAGGGATCTGATCGCCGCAGCCGCATGGTCGCTGTCCACGCCGTGGCCAAGCGTCGCCAGCTCCGCGCCGCCGCCAATGCCGCGCGTCCTCGGCTGGAACGGAAAGATAGTGTGGAAGGCTGAAGGTCAGTGGCGCGTGGTGGGGCCAGGCGGCTCGACGCCCCTGCGGGTGAATGGTTTGACGAGCGTGCTCGACCTGGCTAGTGGGGGTGGCACATCCTGGGCGGCGGGAACCGACGGAGCAGGTCATCTGGCGATTGCGCGCGCCGGCACCACCTTCGTGGCCCGGGTGCCGGATGGCGCGCTGACCGGGCCGGTCCGTCTGGGAGAGGTGACCACCGCATTGCTGTCCTGATCGGCACCACGACGGCCGTACTCTTCGACGAAGGACGCTGGCGCTCTATCTCCACCTGGAAGGGTTTCCACACCATCGGCTCGCCCGCCCTACCTGCGGCGGTGGTCGTGCTGGGACGCACCGTGTTGATGGCGTTCGACCGCGGCGAATGGGGCGGCGGGTTGGTCGAGCTGCAGATCGAAAGCGCGAAAGCGACGACTGTCCGGGGCGATTCCCAGCCCTGCACGTGTGTCGACCACGGCGCCGCGGCCGCCTGGGCCACGTGGGGCCTCTCGCACATGGGCGGGCGGCAGGGCGTCTTGCGGTCCCGCGAAGCTGACGGCATCTGGCGCGACCGCCTCGTCACCCAGAGCAAGCCGTGGCGCTGGGGCCCCGCTACCTTCCGGGCCGTGGCGGTGTCGAACGACGTGCCCTACGTCCTGGCGGATCCTGTGGGCGTGGTCGCGCCCGCCGGAACAGACTGGGATCTTATCGCCCCCGCGCATCGGGATTGGGGCGTGTTGTGGGGGCTTTCCGTCGTAGGCGATCGGGCGTTCCTCGTCAGCCGCAAGGGCCTTATCGAATGGAACCTGCGGCACAAGCACCAAAGCCGGATCATCCCTTCCTAAATGTCACGAAAATGAACGGGGCCAGGAAAATGGGCTTCGTTCGGTTGGGATCGGTGCATAAGATGCCGCCTCCTCGACGCTACGCGCGAACCTTCACGAAGGAAGATCCATGGAAACCAAACCAAGCAGTGCCCGACGCCAATTTCTACACCAAGCGGCACTTACGGCGGGGGCCTTGGCTCTCCCGCCCGCGATCACCTCCGCGCACGCTGCCGACAAAGGTGCATCGGCCGCGGCCGCGCCCGGACGGTCCGCTGGGCCTCCTTATCTCGTCTTCCTGCCCTTAGGTAAGGATGAACCCTCGCCCGCGAAGGTGCTCAAGGACCACGCCTATATCGAATCCCTGCCACTCGACGGGATCGTCATACACAGCAATACGGTGGTGGCGGCTGGCGAAAAAGTCCCCAATTGCGTTTGGTCGAACCGCGACGCGCTCAAGCCTGCCCATGTGGTCGATGAAGCAGCCCCGCTTAAGGGAAAGTTTTCGAAACTGAACCGCAGCTGGTTCATCGCGACGACGACTATGAAAGCCAGCGATTGGTTTAGCGACTGGTCGACCTGCGTCGGCAACTTCGCGGTCATGGCCAGGGCGTGTCGAGATCTGGGCATGGAGGGCTTGTTCCTCGACAACACGGACAACCAGTATCATCCGGTACCCATCTGGGGTTATCCCGGGCCGAAGACCAACCCCGCCAAGTCACATGACGATTACCGTCGCCAGGTCCGCCTGCGCGGCAAGCAGATTATGGAGGCCTGTGTGCGGGAATACCCGGCGTTCAAGCTCGCCCTCCTGGTCGGGCCGGCCTTAACCGAAAAAGGGGATCCCTTTATCGAGGTCCGCCCGGACTATTCCTTGTTGACCGCGTTCTACAGTGGCCTTTTGGCCGGGGCCGGGGAAACCGGCATGGTCATCGACGCGAGTGTTTTCTACAAAAGTGCCCTCGTCGCAAATAAAAAGGAAATGGTGTCCACGAAAGAACAGAAAATGTTCGCGGGAAGCTACCAGTTCCGCAAGTATGAGATCCCGTCGAGTCGACACAACAGCCCCAGCCTTTCGCCCGAGGATCGGGCGTTGTGGACGCGCCGGCTGAGGGTCGGCTACGGCATGAGCTACGGCTTCACGCAGGAAGGAATGACCCACGCGCTCATGCAGTCGGACTACCTGAGCTGGTACTACAACGGTGCCGACTACCTCGACCCGGCCACCCTCAAAGAGAAATGGTTTCCCAAGGACAAATATCCCGCCCTGGCTGCTGCGCGGGCCGCCGCGACGGCTGGGTCCGCGAACAACCGTGCCTCCGGAATCCATTTTGCGACGGCCGTCGGGGAGGCCACCGTCCAGGCCGTGGCGGGCGACGCCTCGTTCCGCTACACGCTTGATATCGACAATCGCACCGGCGCCAAGGCAACCATCACCTATCCCGAAAAGCCCGCGTGGGTGAAGGCTACGGCGAACGACGCCACGATCTCGGGCAAGCCACCGTCGGCGGCCGGCACCGCGGTGCTGGTGGCCGTCGTCAGCGCGGCCGGGAAAAGCGACACGATCAAGCTTCAGATTGAGACCCGCGCGGGAAAGTGAGCGATCCCGGTAGCACCTACAAAGGCTTCAGCGCGAACCTGCCATAGGCAATGAACGCCCCCATGAGCGCCATCACTATCGTGTAAGGCATGGGGGCGCGGTCACCGTAGTAGATATAGAACGCGGTGATCAAGATCGATTGCACGGCCACGGCCACAGCCGCGATCGGAGTCAGCACGGGCAGTACCTTCGTCGCGCCCGGCACAATCAGGCACAACCCGGCCAAGCACCCGAAGCCGCCTAAAAACGCCCAAAGGCCATGGGGCAGCTCGCGCATCGCAGTCACAGTTTTTTGCAGATCGTCAATCTTGAAGATCTGAAACGCGCCGCCTGCGATGGACAACCATGCAAGCGCAACCTGCAGAACCCACAATAGAAAATTCATCTGTCTGCCTCTCTCTTTTGGGACTCGGGACCCTTGGGTGCCCAGTTCGGGACTTCGATACCGAACCGCTTGGCGTACTCGGTATTCAGGCGTTTCCAATCGAAGTTCATCGCCTCGCCACCGACGATGCGGCCGATCGAGTCGCCCGCAAGGGAATGCTCGAGCACATCGAAACAGATGTGCCAGCCCGCAGCGCCCATCGCAATGAATCTACGGTCGATGTTGTGCCAAAGGGTGAGGCGCGTGCCGTTGCCCAGCGGCTCCAGCTCCCACCGCAGGTCATTTTCACCCCAGCCGTATTCGAGTAACCGCGAGGCCTCGGCGCGTTTGACGGTCGACTCAGAGACTTGCGGGGTGGGAGTCCCGACGGTGGTGAGCTTCACAGGTCCGATGCTGTCGAGGTTCCGATTCGCATCGAACGGCGCCCATTCGCGCAGGTGTTCCGCTTCGGTCAACGCTTGCCAGACCCTCGCCGGTGGATGATCTAACTCTCGAACCAGAACCAGCGTCCATTTGTCGCCGTCCTTGCGGACTTCAGCCCCAGCGGCGGCGCCCGGTGCATACGTCTCACGCCGACTCATCTTTTCTTTCCTTTCGCGGGCGGCGTTTGCCCCATGCGGTCCAGATGATGTTCCAGAGCGTCTACGTGGCTGGACCAAAAGCGACGGAAGGGAGCCAGCCACGCGTCGACCTCCATCAAAGGTTCAGGTCTGATCCGGTAAACGCGCCGCTGTGCATCCACGCGGGCCTCCACGAAGCCTGCGTCTCGGAGAACGCCGAGGTGCTTGGAGACCGAGGGCTGCGGTATCTGCAGTTGCTGCTCGATCTCGCCGACCGACCGCTCCGAGGACGCAAGCAGGCTGAGGATCGCCCGACGGTTCGGTTCCGCAACGATGCTGAAGGCAGATTCCATCCTGGGTATATACCCGCATGGGAATATACATGTCAAGTCATTCTTTGATTCGTCGCATACCCCGTGCTAGCTTTTTTGCATGGGCGCAACTACCGTAAAGCTAGAAGATGCGCTCTTGCGCGAAATCCGGGCGCTCAAACCACATGGGCAGACCCTTGCGGCATACGTTCGGGAAGCTGTCGAACTGGACATCCTTCACCGAAAACTTCGTTCCTCAGCGGATCAGTATCAGGTTTTTCTTTCAAAGCACCCTGAGGAAAAGGCCGAACTGGATTCCTGGGAGCGTGCACCGTTGACGGCCAAGCCTGTAAAGGCGCGCCGGTGACCCGGGGAACGATCGTATGGGTGAATCTTGAGGACACAGATCCACCTGAGATGGGAAAGACCAGACCGGCTATCGTTGTCTCAAACTCACAGCAGAACAATGTTCTTGAAACGGTTGTTGTGGTTCCGCTTTCGACCCGTCCGCCCGGAATTTGGCCGCTCCGCATCGAACTTCCCGTCTCCGGTAAGCGACCTCGAGGTTTCGCGGTCGTACCGGGGATTCGGCAAATCGACAAGCGAAGGTTGCGGGAAACCGTGGGGCACGCTTCACAGGCATTCATGATCGAGCTGGCCGGGGCTGTGGGGGCCTATCTAAGCGACTAAATAGCGAGTCGCGCGATGGAGGGCAGCGCGAACCGGCTTACATGGACCACAACGTCTCTACGGGCAATGCCCAGGGGCGGTCACCCGGGTTGATAGTGTTTGATCCCATGTGAAGAATCGCGCCGAAGCAAAACCTTGCCCCTAGCTTTTCCCTCAGAAAGCGCAGCCCCGTGGCATCGGACGCGGTGACCGACGCGGCTGCCTTGACCTCGATGCCAACGACGGCCCCGTCGTCGGCTTCGAGTACGGATCGGAATCCACCCGCGCCTTGATGGCCACAAGGAGCCTGGGGGCGCTCTAAACCTCATCAACGATCAGCAGCCCGGGACTGCACGCACGAAACCCGTGGGGTCAGCCTCGAACGGCTGGGTGTCCGGGCGCCCACCAACTCGCCACGTCGCCACCCTTGTCGAATCGGCTGTCGCGGCCACGCGCGCCGTGGCCTTCATCGGCTTTCGCTGGGCTGGCACAACGACCCTGGACGATGAGGTCACACGGCGCATGGTCGAGCCCCGACGTGGCAGATTCGCTTTCGATTAATGGCAGATTCGCTGGCGCATCGCGGCGCAATTGCCGCGATTCGTTGGGGATCTCCGTTACCGTCGCAGAAGTCGATGGATCCTGTGCCCCCACCGGGCAGCGGGGCACTGCCCGTGCAGTCGCCCGTCCCCCTGCGTCGCCTGTGCGGCATTGGTCATTGATTGGATGAAGGCACTGTTCAGGTCAGGGTAAGGACGAAAAAAAGACCTGCCGCCGGGTACAGCGAGGGGTGAGCATGTCGGACCGCCTGGACAAAACCTGCCGGGGAAGGGACATGGTTCGGCAGCTGTCGGCGCCGGGGCTGCGAAGTTGCGTCGGCGGGGATGCACCCACGGGCGGACGATATGCGGGCTGATCTGAAAGCATCGGGTCCGTTCATCTCCACAAATCTTGCTCCTTAATCGCCTTCACTGCCGAGTCGTAGCCTGGGTAGACCGTAGCAGCGTTGACGTTGAAACCGTCCAAGTATTGAAGTGCCAGAGGCGCCTCGCTCCAAGGCAGCGTGAATTTTCTGACCCAAGGTTCAACATATTCAGGACTCCTCATGTTCTCTGGAACGAGAAGCCAAGCCCCCTGGATGACATCTTCAATTGTTGGCCATGGGAGAGAATTTGGAGCTTCGATGTGGTTTACGAGCGTAAACAACCCCTGCTGAGCGCGCAGGTTGGGATTGTCCGCGTAGGGGGCATCGACAAACTCGATCCTGATTGGAAGCTCTGGCTTGTTGAACTCTTCAGTGCAGGCCGCCGACAGAGCCCAGACGCACAGATTCCCGCTTGCCGAAGCGTCCTCCTTTACCTTCCTGGCTGCGTCCACTACAGCAAAATACCCCGCGATCAACGGTGAGTGGCTCCAGTCCAGCAGTCGTGTTGGGACGCCGTGGTGTTGCGCCAGCGCAAACAACGAACGGTAGAGGCCGAAAGGGAAATCGACCCCCGTTCCGATCTTCTTGAGGTGCTCACGTCCAAAAGCATTGTCGGCTAGAGTCGGATCTCTGAACCACTGCGAGTCCTCGGGAATGGGAAGGCCAGCTCGAACACAGAACCTAAGAAACGTCTCTACGACAAGTTTCTCATTGCGGAGATGTTCGCCGACGTCATTTGGCGTGAGGGGAAATCCCAGTCCAATACCGTAATACGAAGATGCCGTCTGCCGAAACGCGCTCGGCTGAAGACGCCAGTTCGCGTTTTCCTGCCCTCGAAAAACCCAGTTCCGGTCTGCGGTGTTTCGGTTCCGGATCGGGCCGCCGGCTGCACTTGACCACCACAGGGGGGAAAGGTGTTCGATGAATTCCTTGGCCGTTCGAAGATCAATCGTTTCGATGGGGCTATTCATGATCCCTATTGTAGCCCGCTAAAACACGCCCTTTGCGTGCGGGTTCGCCCTGCCCGCAGGTGAGCCCTTTCCCTGAGGGCCAGATCTAGCCCGATACCCCAAAGGTCGTAGCCCCCGTCTACGCAAACCGGGCGATGTGGCCCAGCTTGTCTTGCAGCCCTAGGCGATAGAACCGTCGCAATTCCCCCAGCATGTCGGTCATGCGACGGGGCTTCAGGTATTGGCGTTCCAATGTCTTTGTGTACCGGCGGGCTTCCTCGTGGGCCCGTTCGTAGCGGTCGCGTTCAACCGTATCTAGATCCGGGTCTAGGCGGGCGTCCTCAAACAGGTGGGCGCGGAGCTCTTCGGGATGTCGCGCCGCTGTTTCATCGACCAGCACACAGTGGACGAACTTGTCGACTTCCGCCTGCAGTTCCAGTTCTAGGGCCGACACCGTGCGATCGGCGGCAGCGCGAACCGCGACATAGACAAAATGACTGACGCCTTCGACGGCCAGACAGAAGTCGTCCAGATTGTGATGGGACAGCCCGTGGGCCGGGTCGTGTCGTTCCAGATTGGCCAGCGTGTCGCCGTTGACATACAGGCCCAATTCCATCATGTCTCCGTCGCCGGTTTCTTTGACCAGCAACTGTTCGCGGGGGCGCCGGGATTCCGCGGGCCCCGTACATCCTGACAGCGCCAGATCCCGATTCGCGGCGTCCACCACGAAGGCCTCGACGTCCAGTTCGGTTCGAACCCGGTAAAGGGTTTCCATCCCCTGTTGCAGACGTCCGAGGATGCCGATCATTGATATCCCGATCCCCTCCGGCCGGGGGTAACGCCCGCACGTGCCAATTTGCGCGCGGCCCAGGAACTGCCGGTCTGGCGGAATTTGTCGTACAGGCGAACGATGTCCTGGGGCCCAACAGCCGGCATCAGCCACTGCGCGACCAGTTCAATCACGCCCACGAAGCGGGAAAAATCCTGGGACAGACGCTGGTAGACCTCTCCGTGGGGATCGCGGCCAAATCCCGCTTGCCCCCGGGCCAGTTCCCCATAGGCCGACCCGCCTAGCCCTATGTAGTAGTCGACGTCGATGATCCGCCGGGCAAAACTTTCAGAAAAAAAACCAGACACATACAGCGAAGTATCGCCAACATCGCGCAGCGCCCGGCGTCGTTCCGGCGGCGCGGCATCCAGCGAGGCCAGCAGTTTGACGGCCAGCGGCGTGTCATCCACTGGACGGGCGGCGAACCCCGCCAGCAGGTTGACTAAGTAGTGTTCAGTCATGGGGTCGGCATCGACGTGCTGCGTCGCCAGGGCCCGGCCCACATTTTCGTGGAAGAACGATTCAAGGGTTTCCGAAGTTTCCATGTCGTCTTCTCCGCATTTTGATAGCTCGTCAGATTTTAGCGAAAACTCCAATGAAAACAAATAGTTAGAACTTTTGAAATCAGCAGACCTGGGACTTGAGTGCTAACCGGAGGCGCAAAGGCGTTGACGCCTCTGGGGTTGTGCTTAGAAGTTGGGCCTAGCAGTGACCCACCCCGAGTGCTAAACGGGCGCTTCCGCGTCCTAGTGCTCTTCGCTTTCTAAAGGAGATGGCAATGAAAGTTCGTCCGTTGCATGATCGCGTTATCGTCCGCCGCGTCGCCGAGGAAGAGAAGACCAAGGGCGGCATCATCATTCCAGACACAGCCAAGGAAAAACCGAGCGAGGGCGAAGTCATCGCCGTCGGCAACGGCAAGGCAAATGAAAAGGGCGTCGTTCGACCGCTCGAAGTGAAGAAGGGCGATCGCGTCTTGTTCGGAAAGTACGGCGGCAACGAGATCAAGCTCGACGGCGTTGAACACATCATCCTGCGCGAGGAAGAGATCCTCGGCGTCATCGAGAAGTAAGCGGAGGGAATCACATGGCTGCTAAAGAAATCATGTTTTCAGAGAAGGGCCGGGAGCAAATCCTGGCCGGCGTGAACATCCTGGCGGACGCCGTAAAGGCGACCCTGGGACCGCGCGGTCGCAACGTTGTCATCGAGAAGTCCTGGGGTTCACCGACGGTGACCAAGGACGGCGTCACGGTGGCCAAGGAAATCGAACTGGAAGATAAGTTCCAGAACATGGGCGCGCAGATGGTCAAGGAAGTTGCTTCCAAGACGTCTGATGTGGCCGGCGACGGAACCACGACTGCGACCGTGTTGGCGCAGGCGATTTTCCGCGAAGGCGCGCGCATGGTGGCGGCTGGTCACAGCCCCATCGAACTGAAGCGCGGCATCGACAAGGCTGTCGAACGTGTCGTTGAATCGTTGAAGAAGATGGCCAAGCAGACCAAGGGCAATAAGGACATCGCCCAGGTCGGCTCCATCAGCGCCAACGGCGACGAATACATCGGCAAACTGATTGCTGATGCGATGGAAAAGGTCGGCAAAGAAGGCGTCATCACCATCGAAGAAGCCAAGTCGATGGAAACGACCCTGGACGTGGTCGAAGGGATGCAGTTCGACCGCGGCTACCTGTCGCCTTATTTCGTCACGGATCCGGATCGCATGGAAGCGGTCCTCGAAGATCCGTACATCCTGATCCACGAGAAGCGCCTTTCCAGCATGAAAGAACTGCTTCCCGTGCTGGAACAGGTTGCCCGGGGCGGCAAGCCCTTGCTGATCATTGCCGAGGAAATCGAGGGCGAGGCCCTGGCGACCTTGGTGGTGAACAAGCTGCGCGGCACCTTGCAGGTTTGCGCGGTGAAGGCACCTGGATTCGGCGACCGCCGCAAGGAGATGTTGAAAGACATCGCCGTGTTGACGGGCGGCCAGGCCATCACTGAAGACCTGGGTCTCAAACTTGAGAACGTGACCTTGAAAGATCTGGGCCGCGCCAAACGCGTCTCGATCGACAAGGACAACACGACCGTGGTCGATGGTTCGGGCAAGAAGGCCGACATCGAAGGACGCATGAAGCAGATAAGGACGCAGATCGAGGAAACCACCTCGGACTACGATCGCGAGAAGCTTCAGGACCGTTTGGCCAAGTTGGCCGGCGGCGTTGCCGTCATCAAGGTTGGTGCTGCCACCGAAACCGAGATGAAGGAAAAAAAGGCCCGTGTTGAGGATGCGCTCAACGCGACCCGTGCAGCTGTCGAGGAGGGCATTGTCCCCGGCGGCGGTGTGGCGCTGGTTCGCGCCATCGTGCAAATGGACAAGCTCGAAGGCCTGTCTGATGAACAGCGCGTGGGCGTTGAAATCATCAAGCGCGCTTGCGAAGAACCTTGTCGCCAGATTGCACAGAACGCGGGCAAAGAAGGCTCGATCGTTGTTCAGAAGGTCAAAGAGGGCAAGGGTGGCTTCGGCTACAACGCGGCCACGGACGAATTCGAAGATCTGATCGACGCGGGCGTTATCGACCCAACGAAGGTTGTGCGCTGCGCTTTGCAGAACGCGGCTTCGGTGGCGTCGCTGCTGATCACGACCGAGGCTTTGGTTGCCGAACGTCCTAAGAAGGACGAGGCCCCTTCGGGCGGTGGTGGCGGCGGCCACTAGTTCGTAACGCGGTCCCATGGCCGCGTGAAGGGAGGGCGAGCCGCCGGGCGTCGGAAACGACACCGGGTGGACTCGCCCTTCTGCTTTTCTAGGAAGTTCGGCGATCTGGTACGTTCTTGTGATAGGCCACACGTCCATGATCGGCACCAGATTTCGCATAGCGTTGTTGTTTATGGCCTTTTCGGGCGCCGGCTGCGGAATCTTGGGAGGCGAGGATGGCAAGGCAAAGGACGCCGGCGGAAGCGCGAAACGCGACCCCGGGTTTGTTTCGCCCCCGAACGAACCAGGCGAACCAGGCGCCCGCCGGGGCATGTCGACAAGCCTTCAGGATGGGGGCGCTGCCTCAGGGATGCCTGATGCATTGATGTTGGGGACAGTGGGGATCGACGCGCGCGGCGATGTTGCGGTATCGGATGCGCCACGGCCGGCCGACGCACCGATGATGTCCATGATGACGATGATGGGGGGCGTCGATGCGCTGGGGACCCCGCCTAAATTGGATGCGAAAGCGGCACCTGACGTCCCGGTGGCCGCGCCCGATGCCCCTGGCCCGATGCCGGGCGATCCGTGTGTGGTGGCGATGTGCAGCGGAGCCCGGGCGGACAAATGTTGTCCTGCCGGATGTTCGGCGGTGGCCGATATTGATTGCGCGGGCTGTGGCAATGGACGCGTGGAATCCGGGGAACAGTGCGACCCGTTATCATCCTGCCCGCAAAGCTGCCCGCAAATGGCGTGTACCAAACGGCGGTTGGATGGCGCTGGCACCTGCGGGGCTCGCTGTTTAGACGATGGCCAACAAACCCAATGTGTGGGTGGTGATGGCTGCTGTCCTTCGGGATGCAACCGCAACAACGATGCGGATTGTGCGTCGACCTGTGACAACGGCGTCGTTGAAGGGTCCGAGTTCTGCGATCCGCTGACAACGTGCCCAGTCACCTGTCCGATGTTGGGCTGCACCAAACGAATGTTGACCGGCGCCCAATGCGGCGCCCATTGCGTGGAAGAAGGTCTACAGACGGCGTGCAACAATGGCGACGGCTGTTGCCCACCTTCGTGCAACAAAACCAACGATTCTGACTGTGCCATCGTCTGCGGCAACAGCGTTGTCGAAACCGGTGAAACCTGTGATCCCTTGGCCACCTGTCCCACGGCCTGTCCGCAAATGGAATGTACCTTGCGCAAGCTTGTCAACGCCGGGACCTGCGCCGCCCAATGTGTTGATGACGTCCGGCAGACCGCGTGTGTATCGGGCGATGGCTGCTGCCCCGGCGGGTGCAACCGAAACAGCGACAATGACTGCGCGGCGGTTTGCGGCAACAGCGTGCTGGAAATGGGCGAAACCTGCGATCCCCAGGCGTCGTGCGTATCGAAACAGAGCGCCTGCCAAAGCGACGCGAACATCGTGCGCACGGGATCCGGTGACCCGACGTTATGTACATTCATATGTACAGAAGCACCGCGCGGCTGTGGGCCGGCCGATGGATTTTGTCCGGCCACCAACTGTGGCCCCACCATGGACGTTGACTGCCCAGGATGTGGCAACGGCAAGAAGGAAACCGGGGAACTGTGTGATCCGCCGGGCACCTGCCCCACCATGTGCGCGCCGGATGCCAACGCCTGTACGACCGACGTGTTTGTGGGCAGCGCGATGGCGTGTACGGCGGAATGTCGTCACGATCCCATCACGGCCTGTGGCGCGGCTGATGGATGTTGTCCTTCTGGTTGTGGTCCGACCACCGACGTGGATTGCGCCGGATGTGGCAACGGCACAATAGAAAAGGGCGAAATTTGCGATCCGCCGGGCACCTGTCCCACGACCTGCGCCGCGGACAAGGATGCCTGTACGGCCGATGTGTTTGTAGGTAGCGCGATGGCGTGTACGGCGGAATGCCGTCATAACCCGATCACCGCGTGCACAGGTGCTGACGGGTGTTGCGCCCCGGGATGTACGGCGGCCAACGACAGTGACTGCGCCGGTTGTGGAAACGGAAAACTGGACCCGGGGGAATATTGCGACCCACCGGGATCATGCCCGACGACCTGCGTGGCGGACGCCGACGCATGTACGATGGACGTGCTGGTTGGCAGCGCCGCGTCCTGTACGGCGCGATGTGAACATCCGGCCATTACGGTTTGTAAGGACGACGATGGTTGTTGCCCATCGGGGTGCAACACGGGTTCCGGTAACCTTGACAACAACTGTAGCCCCGTCTGCGGCAACACCCGCGTTGAAGCCCGTGAAACCTGCGACCCTTCCACGTCATGCCCCAACGCCAACAATTGTGTTTCGACCTGTGAGGAAACCGCGACTCTGACCGGCGACCCGCAGATGTGCAGCAGCGTGTGTGCCCGGGCGGCCCGGATGTGTAGCGGCACCACCTCAGATGGCTGCTGTCCCAAGGGCTGCGACGCCAGCACCGATCGCGATTGCGCGCCTGCGAATGACAAGTGTGCCAATGCGACCGACATTTCGGCAGGGGGGCGATTCCCCATCAATCTGTGGGCGGCCACGGAAGAATCAAAGGCCGGTTGCAGCCTCAGTGGCACCGACGTTTTTTATGCCTTCAAACTGGAAACCACGTCGGTCGTTTACCTAGACGCGCAGGAAGCAAAAATGCCAGACGCGCAGGTGCCTTTGACCATCGAACTTTTGGCCCAAGCCTGTGACGGCACCGTGATGGGCTGTGATCCAGGTGATTCTGGTGAAAAATTGTGTGGGGTTCCGTTCCCTCGCATTGATTCGGGTGGCGCTGGATCTTTGCGGGGCGCCCTGAAACCTGGACTGTATTTCGTGGTGGTTCGCGCCGCAACGAAGCTCAAGACGGGCATTGTGGGTGAATGGATCCTGAACTTCAATTTCACCCCCACCCAGTGCATTCCTGATGGGCGGTTGGCCCTGCCCACGGCCGCGGTGGTGACCGGATCGATTTGCAGCCTGGCTAATGAAAGCGCCCCAAGCTGCGCCCAGGACGACAACCAAGACGCGAATTATGTCCTTTATAAATGCCCCAACCGGAAACTAACCGCTTCGACCTGTAACGCCGAAACCACCGCGGATACAATCCTGGAAATGTGGCCTCAGGGGGCCCGGATTGATGGGACCGGGAAGAAATGTGTGGCGGCACCGTCGCCATCGAAGCCCATGTGTACTGACAACGACGACAGTTGCACAGCGTGCGACACCCGGGTGTGCAAGATTTGCGATTTGAACTGCAAGTCCCGCCGGGTCACCACATCCACGGTGTCCACGGGGGTCGGGTCATCGGGGATTTTTGTGCTGAACATCGATCACAGAACTGTGTGTGACGCCCAGCCCACCTACGGTGTTACGACCAACGAATAGACTGTGGTTAACGAATCGTGACGAAGGAATAGGGCGGAATGTCGACCGCCTGTTCGCCCGATGGCAGGCCCTGGAGCCGGGCGGTTTGTGGCTGGGCGCTGTGGTTGGCGACCAGGATTGTAAGGTCGCCGCCCGCGTGGCGCAGCGCCAAGGCTTCGACTTTTAAACGATCGGATGACGTTGTTGGGATGAATTGGGTCGCCCCTGCGACCGCGGCAAGGACGCCGTGAACAGGGAACACTTCGCCTGGCGCCGAGGGAAACAAGGCGGGTTCAGGCGCGCCCGATTCCAGTTCTAAAAGCCCCCGCCAGCCGGTGGTTTCAAACAACGTGATGCTGGCGACCCCGGCTGTGGCCAGGGCGCGCAGGGCCCCTATGGTCCATCCGGCGGCAAACAACGTGCGCTGCCGGGGATCAACCGGCGGTGGCAGGTGGCCAGCCGCAACAGGTGCCGCGGCCGCCGTGGCGTAGGGGTTGTAGCGGGGTTTCAGCGTCACGGGACTTGCGAAAACGGGCTTGCCCCCGGCGTGATGGGCGGCGGTGCGAACCACCGCTTCTTGGGCTTCCAGGGTTTGCACCAGGGACGCCTCGTCAAACGCGTGAACCTGTGGGTTGGCGGCGAAGGTCACCGCATCCAGAAGATCCATAGGAGGACGGTTCCGCCCAAAGAAGATGAAGTCAGCGTTCGTACCTGCGGCCAGAGGGATCGTCCCCATATACGCACCCAGATATGTCCGCGTCGCATCGATCAAGGCCCGCATCGGGGCGCCACCTTTGTACCGTTCGGTGCCCGGGTAAACCAGAATGCGCCGGACCGATGGGCCGTGGGATTTTAAGAAGCTAGCGACTTGAACCAAAAGCGGCGCTTCCGCAGGTTCAAAACTAAGGGCCAATTCAAGTCCGCAGTGTAGGGCCTGGGCTTCACCAGCCGCGCGTTCCAGGTCGGCCTGGTTTTCGCTGGGTGATGATGTGGCCCGCCAATCAACCCGCAGGTGTGCGGGACGCACCCGAAGCAGATGTTCAATAGCGTTCGCATTTAGGGCTTGGCCGTGGGATGCCAGCCCAAGGCCCAGTTGCGGAAACGGGCGTGCCCCTGTCAGCTCGAACGACAGCGTCGTGGCCTGATCGTCATCCGGCGCGTCTTTGTTGCTGCTGGCCGCGACGCTGACGGTGATCCGCTGGGTGATGGCCGTTCCCGCGTGGATTTGCACCGGGAAAGGCAGGGCGAGCGGCGTGCAGAAAATCTTGTACGACCCGTCGGTCCAGTTGCGCTGATCTTCGGCCTCGAAGGTGTCACCTTCCATATGCACATCGACACCGACACCAGGGGCGGGTTTGTGATGAATGGATCGCAGATCGGCAAACGCCCCCATGGGCTGATCGGGATCGATAAGGTCGGGAAACGTGGTTGATTCTGATGAGCCATCGATATGCGCCACCCGTGCGGGCAGGCCCGTGCAGGCGGCGGGATAAAGCACGCAAAACCCCAACCGGTTTCGAAAGAACGTGGTTCTGGCGGTACCCGAAAAGGTGAAGGTCACAACCCCGTCGGCGCTGCCTTGCACGGTTCCTTTCCACACGAAATCAATCGGATCGGCCTGGCAAGCCATGTCAAATGACAAGACAAAATGATCGTCGTATTGGTCGCAGACGACATTCGACAACACCTGCGGCACAGTGCCCCAGTCGCGATCGCGAACCGCCGCATAGATCCGCCGCAGCACTTCGATCCCGCCGACCGTAAAGTGGCGCAGATCTCCTCCGTCAAACAGCAGGCTGACCGGACCTGCACGCAAGGCCAGGGGCGTTGGGGGGGCGGCTGTTCTGCCCACGCGCAGCAACCAAGGTGACGTCGGCTGATCTCTGGTCATTGTGCTTACAGATCTGCCAGCGGGGCAGGGCCTTCGCCAGCGTTGCGTTTCTCAGCGATCCGCACCAGCGCCTGGCGTGCAGACTGGCCCCGATCATCTTGTTTCACGGCCCAGCCCTGCAACACCGATTCACAGGCTTTTTGCAGTTCCGGCCTGTTGTCGTACACAGCGTGGTGTCGAAGAATGGAAATCGCATCGCCAGATCCAATGTGATCAAGAGCGGCGACCAGATTCAGACGCCCCCTTAGGGTTGCCGAATGCAGGGCGGTTTCGATCTGGGGGATGGCTTTTGGGCCGAATTTGCCGATATTTTTTATGGATCGAGTGACCAACACGTCGTCCCGTCGTGCGATGACGTTGACGTCAGTGCCGATTTCGCGAAACGACATGTCTTCACAACCAAGGCCCAGGACCCCGACAGCCATCATCAGGCGCGGCCAGGTCACGCGGCGTGCTCGGTCCCGGCGGCGGGGGATTCGGGGGCCTCGACGTGGCCGAACTTGCGACCCTGCCGGGCGATGGACTTGTCGATGGCTAAAGCGGGGCTGGTCAACAACACCGCAGGATCGCCCTTTTCGGCCAGGTCGACGAGGCGCGAGAAGAAGGCTTCGCCCAAATCTGTCATGGCACCCGGGTCGCGGGTGCTTTGGGTCTTCTGTCGCAAATCTGCGCCCCCGTGAAGACCTCGCGAATACCAGGCCACGGTCTTCTTCAGTTCGTGAACGACCATGCGTTCAGGGGAATGTTCGCGCACCAAAGCTGCGTGTCGCCGCCACACGCTAAAACGTTCGGACAATGTGGGCGGGCCGGGGTCGGGTTCGCCACGTTCTAAGGCCATGAGGGAACGGAAGAACCAGGGATTGCCCATCGCCCCCCGTCCGATCATGACACCGTTGACGCCGGTTTCGGCCTTCATACGCTGGTAGTCGGCGACGGTCTTGACGTCGCCGTTGCCGATGACAGGGATGTTGGCGGGCAGGGCGGCCCTTACCGCCGCGATGGGAGAAAGGCGCACGCTGCCGGAAAATCCCTGGGATCGCGTGCGGCCGTGAACCGTGATCAACGCCGCGCCTGCATCGACCATGCGCCTAGAAAATTCGGGCGCGTTGACCGAACAATCGTCCCAACCCAGACGGTGTTTCACGGTCACAGGAATCGAAGCGGGGACAGCGCGGCGGACCGTTGCCACGATGTTGGCGGCCAATTCAGGCTCCCGCATCAGCGCTGATCCGCACAGGCCCGCGGTGACTTTTTTGGCCGGACATCCCATGTTGATGTCCAGGATGTTGCATCCGATTTGTACTGCCAGATCGGCGGCGCGTGCCAGCACGTCGGGATCGCGCCCGAAAATCTGTACGGCGAATTTTCGGCCACCTAGGCTGGGCCACATGCGCCCTAAAGCCTTGGCCGCACCCCGGGTCAGCGCGTCCGCCGACAGGAATTCGGTGTACGTCAGATTGGCACCCAATTCCTCGCAAATCGTGCGAAAGGGCAGGTCAGTCACGGCCTCCATCGGGGCCAACAAGATGCCAGGGCCGATATCGACCTGTCCGACGTGCATGGGGCGACAAAGATAGCAGCCCTTTTCCAGACAGGTACCGGGACTATTGAATCACTGCGTTGGGCCAGATGGCGGTTTAGGGCTGCCCCCAAATGACGCAAAGAGACTGGCGTCAGATCCCCGGTGTCGGGTCATGCCCCCCGCTCCGCGAGCCCAAAGGCGCTCGCCATTCGGTCTTGCTCTGCCCGCAAGATGCCCGCGCCCTTGGCGTCGCCGCGCCACTGCCTGACGGCGGCTGCGACCTCGCCCACGATTTGTCTGGCGCGCGCCGCCTTCACGCGGAAGTGCTTCGCCACGTCGAGCACGAGATCGAGATCCTGAGCGTTGTCGGTCTCTGAGATATTGAGCGTGAGCCCGTCGCCGTGGGGCACGGGGTTCATGTCGTAGGCCGGAGCCAGCACCCAGCCTTTCTTCTCGAGAAGAAAGCCATGATTGCGCAAGTGGTCGTCGACATTCGAGATGCACACGAAGAAGACGATGCGGCGCCACAACTGCTCGAGATCCCGTGGCACGTTCGCCCCGCGCTGGGTGAGCACGGCAGCGAGATCAATGTACGAGGCGCCTTCTTCTCCATCACTGCGCTCCAGCATCGTCATTGCGGAGGCGAAGTGGATGCGCTCGCCTGCGTCGGTGCGATCGAAGCGTCGACTCAAGAACGTGTGGTGTTTCTTGCCGAAGCGCTTGCGCGCGGCCGCTGCGACGACGACGCCGGCCTTCTCCGCGAGTGCGTGCGCGACGCTCTCCCACGCGCCAATGTCATTGATGTCGTTCGTGCTGGGAAACTTCGCGATCCAAAGGCGCTTCTTTGGGTCGACGACGCTCGCCTTCGGGCGTGCTCCGCCGAGTGAGCGCCCGGGCGCTATCAGCATGTTGAGCCACTTGCCATACGAGGGGTCACGCTCGACGCCGACCTGCTCGATCTGAAGGCTCGCATGCTCGATCTCGCGCAAGGACGTCCACGGCGGCGACGCTAGCTCGATGTTGTCGTCGAGGAATGGGCCACCATCGATCCTGAAGCGGAGTCCGCCGAGGCGGTGGCCGTCGTAGACGCCGAGGAGATAGTCCGATTCGACCAACGTCCGTTCGCGCCGCTTCTCTGTCCGCGCGCGCTGTGCTTCGCGCCGTTGCATCAGCACGCGTCCCCACCGGTCCGGCGACGAATCCAAGAAGACCCCGAATGTTTCGCGACCCGTCGGGGCGTACTGTGGCCCACGGTCCAGGCGAAGCCCTGGATCGACGACGAGCGCGTAATCCGACCCGAGCCAGGCGCGATCGTACTCGAACGAGAATATCTCCTTCGCCCTCGATGGCGTCGCATGTAGTCGGCCCATCAGCACAGGTGCCCGGAGTCCGACCCAGTCGGCGACGACTTCAACCGTGCGGCGTTCAACGGGCATCGGACGACCCGTACTTCTTCGTGGGAGTCAGCGCAGCGTCCTGCAATCTGCGGCCAAGCTCATCCTCCCGACCTACCTTTCCGAGGTCCTTGTCTAGCCCAAGGCAGTGCAGGACGTTGGCGTAGGATCCCAACGTCACCCCGAAACCGCCTCTCTCGATGGCGCGCAACGTCGGTCGCGTCATGCCCGCCCGCTCGGCGAGCAGCGAAGCCGAGAGCTTCCGCCTCCGACGCGCCAAACGGATATTCTCGCCCAGCTCGGCAAGAGCGCGAGCGACACCCGGCAGAGGGGGGCGGGCGATCTGTGACATGGACTATAAGATATCCAACTAATATGAATATGGCAATGTTAGTATCCAATGCGTTGTGTTGGCGTCCTTGCTGGGACTGCCTCATCACTGGGTGAAGACGAGGTCCCGGTTGAGCGCCGTTGCCAAATGACGCAAGACGACTGGGGTCACGTCGCCCAGCGTCAGTGGGCGCCCGAGGGCCTCAGACAGCGACGTCATAACGTTCGCGTCCAGTCCACAGGGGTTGATGGCGGCGAACCGCGACAGGTTTGTGGCGACGTTGAATGCGAAGCCGTGCAGCGTCACCCACTTTTTCACCGCGATGCCGATGGACGCAAGCTTCCTTGCGGGCTCAGTGTTGGTCCAAACCCCGGTCAGGCTGGGCCGCCGCGTGGTTTGCAGCCCTAGGTCGGCGCAGGTGTTGATAAGGGCCTCTTCCAAATTGCGTAGGTACGCGTGCAAATCGCGCTCGCCTTCACGCAGCCGGAAAATCGGATAGCCGACCAGTTGGCCGGGGCCGTGATAGGTGACGTCGCCGCCGCGTTCGATCTCGAATATCGGCATGTCGTCGGCGTTCAGGAGGTTTTCACGGCGGGTGCCCCGTCCCATCGTCAGCACATCGGGATGTTCCACCAAAATGATCGTGTCCGGAATCTCGTCGCGCTGCCGGGCGGCCACCATTTCAAGCTGAATCCGCCAGACTTCGTCGTAAGAACGCAGGCCCAGATGGACGACGCGGGCAGGGTGCGCGGGCTGCGAAGGCGCGACGCTAACCATACTATGAGGCCTCGGTCGTCACTTTCACTGCGAACGTCAGTCCCTGCGCAGCGACCGCATGTGCAGCCGCTTCCACGAATTTCACCGCGTCCCCGGCCGGCTCCTCCGCACAGCGCAGCCGGATTTGAATGCGTTTGCCCTCGTATTGCGGGTAGTGCTGGCCCAGGTGGCCGTCCAGGGCATACCCAAGGTACCGGTTTATCTTCTCTTCGATCTGCTGGAACTGTCTGGGGCTTGCCCCCCAGGGTCGGCGTTCGATCATTTCCAAGACGACCATGTCTGTCGTGGGATCAACCGTGATCAGGTCCATCATCGTGGGGTTCTCCACGCCGGGCTCCCCGAACTCAGCGACCATTTGTTCTCGTGTCATTCGTTCCAAAATCGTTTCCTCGGGCCGGAATCTAGGTCACAGGCCCCCCTTCCGCTATACCTGGTGCACGATGTCTGTGCCTGATTTCCCCGGATCCCCTCCTTTTGATGATGATCTGCGCGCCCGCCTGCACGCCGCCTTGGGCCAGCAGGGTCCTGCGTACGAACCGCGCACGCATTATAAGAACGCGGATGGCGATCCGACCTATACGAACCGCTTGATTCTGGAATCAAGTCCCTATCTGTTGCAGCACGCGCACAACCCCGTGAACTGGCAGCCGTGGGGGGACGACGCGTTTGCCGAAGCGCGGTCCCGGGGTGTGCCTGTGTTCCTGTCGATTGGGTATTCGACCTGTCATTGGTGCCACGTCATGGAAGGCGAATCGTTCGAAGATGTCGATACGGCAGCCTTAATGAATGCAGATTTCGTCTGCATCAAGGTGGATCGTGAAGAACGGCCCGATGTGGACGCCGTTTATATGGCGGCCGTGCAGAATCTGACGGGAAGCGGGGGGTGGCCGATGAGCGTTTGGTTGACACCTGACCGGCAGCCATTTTTCGGTGGCACGTATTTTCCGCCGCGCGATGGGGGGCGCGGGGCCCGCATGGGGTTCCCGACGTTGTTGCGGCAGTTGCGGGACGTATATGCCAAGGAAAGGGATCGCGTGCAGCAAGCGACTGAATCGCTGGTTCGTGCGGTCAAGGGGAATATGGAAGGCGCCGCCAATCAAGTTGGTCTCGACGTTCCAGTGCCCGGTGCTGAATCATTGGTGGCGACGATGGGATATTTTCGTCGAGCCTTTGATGATGTGTATGGGGGCGTGAAACGCGCGCCGAAGTTCCCGTCGAACCTGCCGGTGCGGTTGTTGCTGCGGTATCACCGGCGGACGGGCGATGCCGACATTCTGCGGATGGCGACGATGACGTTGGAGAAAATGGCGGCCGGCGGGATGTACGATCAACTGGGCGGTGGGTTTCACCGATATTCGGTCGATGAACGGTGGTTGGCGCCGCATTTCGAAAAGATGCTTTACGACAACGCGCTGTTGGCGGTGGCCTATGCCGAGGCCCACCAGGTGACCGGTCGGGCGGATTTTGCGCGGGTTGTGCGCGAGGTCCTGGACTACGTGGGCCGCGAAATGACGGCGCCCGGCGGTGGCTTCTATTCCGCCACGGACGCCGATTCCGAAGGCGAAGAAGGTCGTTTTTTCGTCTGGTCAGAATCCGACGTTCGCGCCGTTCTAGGCGATGAAGCGCCAAGGTTTATGCACCACTACGACGTGTCAGCCGATGGCAACTTCGAAGGCCACAACATCTTGAACGTGCCGATCCCCAGCGAGGCTGAACACGCGGCGTTGGCTTCTGCGCGCAGAAAACTGTACGACGTGCGTGCCGGTCGGGTTCCGCCCTTGCGCGACGACAAGATTCTGGCGGCCTGGAACGGATTGATGATTTCGGCCTTTGCCGTCGGCGGGCGGGTGCTGGGCAATGCAGGATATGTGGCGGCGGCGGCACGTGCGGCGACCTTTGTGCTTGAAACGATGCGCGGGCCCGATGGACGCATCCGCCGCAGTTTTCACCAAGGCAAGGTGCAGGCGCAGGGCTTCCTGGAAGATCAGGCCTTCATGGTTGCGGGACTTTTGGATCTGTTCGAGGCGTCGGCTGACCCCCGGTGGTTGAGAGCCGCGTACGAAATCAGCGAATCGTTGCAGAAATATTTTGCGGACGAAACGGGGGGTGGCTGGTTCATGACCGCGCACGACAGCGAAGCGTTGATCGCGCGCGAAAAACCGCAATACGACGGGGCGGAACCGTCAGGGACTTCGGTGGCTCTGTGCAATGCATTGCGGTTGCAGGCGTTCAGCACCGACGACCGATACCGCGAAGTGGCTGTTCGGGCCTTTGCCTCGTTCGGTGATTCGTGGAAGACCCGATCGGTCGCAATCACCGAGGCCCTGCTGGCGGTGGATTGGGTCACCGATGAACCGCACGAAATCGTGCTGGTGGCACCCAAGGACGCCGGCCCGGCTGCCCTTGAACCTTTTCAGGCCGTCCTGCGGAGGCAATTTTTGCCGAACAAGGCTCTGATTTGCACCACCGAAGGTGCCCCGGGCTTGGCCGATCTTGTGCCCTTTGCGACGGGGAAACCGTGTATTGAGGGGCAGCCGACCGCGTATGTCTGTTTCCAGGGGCGATGCACCTTGCCAATCACCTCCCCTGACGATTTTGCGACGCAGATAGCCGTGGCACAAAAGTATTCTCTTTAATCAAATGCGCCAGGGACATTTTGTACATCACTAAAGCTTAGCTTTAGTTTCGTGTATGAAGCTGCGGACCGGTTGCACAATACTAAAATATAGCTTACGTTTTGTGCATGGACAAGATTCCGGCAATCCGCCCGGACTGGAACCACCTCTTCGAGACGGCGGCGGCCCAGGAAGGGCTGTTCACCACCAGGCAGGCTGCCGATTCGGGCTACTCGCCTCAGCTCCTCGTGCACTACGTCCAGACGGGAAAGGCTGTCCGTGTACGTCGGAGCATCTACCGGCTCGTCCATTTCCCGGCAGGGGACCACGAGGAACTGGTCGCCGCTTGGCTGTGGTCCGAACAAGCTGGCGTGATCTCACACCAGACCGCGCTCGCCCTAAATGGGCTTTCGGATGTGCTGCCAGCCCATATCCACATCACGCTCCCGGCTGCGTGGCGGCGACGGCGCTTTCGCGTGCCCGACGGCGTGGTCTTGCACCACGCCGTCGTGCCACCCGAAGATCGGGCCTGGTTCGGCGCGGTCCCCACGACCAATCCGTGGCGATCGCTGAACGACTGTGCGCGACATGGGTTCTCGCCTGACCTTTTGCGGCAAGCCGCGCTGCAGGCCCTTCGCCGGGGCCTCGTCACGAAACCGCAGATTGGCGACGTCGAAGCCGCGCTCAAGCCCTATGGTGACCTTCTGGCATGACGATTCGCACATATGCTTCACCCGCGGGCTTCAAGCAGGCGCTCGAGCAGCGGCTTCGAACATCAGCCAAGACCGGTGCCGCGTTCGCTCGCAAACGGCAGCTCCTGGTGTTCGATCGCTTCCTCGCGCGCGTGGTCGCCGTGCTGGGCGATGCGGCTACGCTCAAGGGCGGCCTTGTCATCGAGCTTCGCCTTGAGCGTGCGCGCACGACGAAGGACGTTGACCTGCGGGTCGTGGGCTCACCAGACGATATGCTTGCCAAGCTGCAGGAAGCCGGGCGTCGCGACCTCGCCGACTTCATGACCTTCGAGGTCGGTCCCGACGAGGACCACCCCGAGATCCAGAGCGCCGGCATGCCCAATGACGGCCTCCGCTTCCGCGCCGTGTGCAGGCTTGCCGGCAAGCTGTACGGACAGCCCTTCGGCGTCGACGTCGGGTTCGGCGATCCGATCCTCGGTGAGGCAGATGTCGTCGTGGCCAAAGACGTGCTGGCGTTCGCAGGGATCGCGCCGCCAACGCTGCGCCTGTACCCGATTCAGACGCACATCGCGGAGAAGCTCCACGCGTACACAGTGCCGCGGGTGCGCCCAAACTCACGCGTGAAAGACCTTCCGGACCTCGCGCTCCTCGCGACCGCGCAGATCCTCGATGCGAAGCGGCTGCTCGACGCCATCGAGCAGACCTTCACGTTCCGAAAGACGCATGCACGGCCCACGGCGGTCCCCGCTCCGCTGTCGGCTTGGACGGCGCCCTACGCCGCGATGGCGCGCGAGGACCAGCTCGTTTGGCCCACGCTTGACGACGTCACCAAGGCGGCCCAAGCGTTTCTCGACCCCGTGCTCAAAGGTGGACTCGACGCGATGTGGGAGCCCCAAAGCTGGTCCTGGCGCCTTCACTAAAATGGCCCCTTTGCGGGTCGGTGAAGCGGCCTGCCGGCTCCGGGTCGACCACGATTTTGCGACGCAGACAGCTACGGCACAAAAGTATTCTCTTTAGCCACTTTCGAAAGAAAGGTAAAAACACCACCCTCCCGGGTTCGGCCTGCTCGGGTGTCTGGACCTCCACAACCCACAAGGCTATAGGGAATGCCAAAACGCATGGACGACAAGAAGGCAGAACGACTCGGACGACGTGGATTCATCAGCAAGGGCTCGGGCCTAGCGGTGGGCGCGATGATGATGGACGGCCTGTGGGCCAACGCGCAGGAGATCAAACCCGCCGTCAAGAAGCCCGCATCGGGCAAGGCAGCGCCCCCGCCCCCGCCCGCTGTCAACTGCGCGGTGATTGGTCTGGGAGAACAAGGGCGCGACATCATTAAGGCGTTGGCCGCCTTGCCAGGCGCCGAGATAAAACTTGTTTGCGATACCTACGAGGGCATCCACAAACGGGCCTTGGACATGGCGCACAAAGGTGCCGCCATCAAGGAATACCGGAAAATCCTGGATGACAAATCGATTCAAGCGGTGTTCGTCGCAACCCCGACCCACCAGCACAAGGACATTGTTTTGGCGGCTTTGCAGGCCGGAAAACACGTCTACTGCGAAGCGCCCATCGCGCATACGGTGGATGATGCCCGTATCATCACCCAGGCGGCGTTGAAGGCCTCGAAGCAGGTTTTCATTCCGGGGTTGAACCGGCGGTTGAATCATCTGGAAAAACACGTCTACGGGTTTGCCCGGACCGGCGTGCCAGGGCGGTTGGCCACGGGGCGTGCCACTTGGAGCAAGAAGACATCCTGGCGCCGGGCGGGTGCAGGCCCCGAACGCGAATCGTCTCTAAACTGGCGTTTAGACAAGAAGGTATCGACGGGGCTGGTGGGCGAACTGGGGATTCACCAGATTGATCTCGCCAGTTGGTTCATGCGATCCAAACCCGTTTCGGTTTTGGGCATGGGTGCTGTCATGAACTGGAAAGATCGGGAAATCCCCGACACTGTTCAGTGCATTTACGAATACGCCAACGGGTTTCGATTCTTGTACAGCGCCACGCTGGCCAATTCGTTCGAGGCTGCCTGCGAAGTGTTCCAGGGATCTGATGCGGCCCTGATGATGCGCAACGACCGGGCCTGGTTGTTCAAAGAATCCGACGCCCCGAACCTAGGCTGGGAGGTTTACGCGACCAAAGAAAACATTGGCAGCGAGACCGGCATCGCTTTGGTGGCCAACGCGACCAAACTGCTGGATGAGGGCCTGGACCCGTCGGAAAACCGGAACGCCTACGCCAAGGGGCCGCTTTACTATTCTGCGGAAACGTTTTTCAATGCCATCCGCGGGACGGAGAAATCCACCCTGGGGGCGGTCGAGGGGTTCGAGGCCACCGTCGTGGCCCTGAAGTCCAACGAAGCTGTGATGTCGGGATCTAAGATCGTGTTTAAGAAGGAATGGTTCGCCCTTTAACGGGGTGAAAACTTGGAAGGAGCTGGGACCAAAATGTCGAAGTCGTCAAAGCAGGATCAAGGTAAGAACGTGGCCGCCGGGGCGCTAAACGCGAACCGCCGCGGATTTTTCAAGTTCGCGGGGGCTGCCAGCATCGCTGCGGGCACGCTGGCCAAAGCGTCTGAAGCGGGGGCGGCCACACTGCCCGCGCCTAAGGCCAGCCTAAAAAACTGGACCGCGGGCAAATACCCCAAGGCACCCGTGATAGCCAAGGGGCGCGTGATAGGCGCCAATGATCGCCTGAACATCGCGCACATCGGTGTTGGTGGCATGGGCAACGGCCACTTGCAGAACTTCCTGAAGAACCAGAAGGACTGGAACACGCAGTCCATCGCGGTGTGCGACATCTTCTCGAAACGTCTGGAAGAACGCAAAGGAAAGATCCTGGCGGGTAATCCTGAAGCGCAGGCCGTTCAGACCGACAAAGATTACCGCAAGATTCTTGAAAACAAAGACGTCGACGCGGTGGTCATCGCAACGCCGGAACACTGGCACTGCCAGATTGCGGTTCACGCGCTGGAAGCTGGAAAACACGTCTACGTGGAAAAGCCCATGTCGCGGTATCTGGACGAAGGATTCCAGTTGTATGACACCTGGAAAAAGACTGGCAAGATCGTTCAGGTCGGGTCGCAGGGCACGTCCGATCCGAAATACCACGCGGCCCGCGAAATCGTGGCGTCCGGAAAACTGGGCCCGCTGGTGGCGGCGCAGTCGTCGTACACCCGAAACAATCCCAAGGGTGAATGGAACTACGCGATTGAAGACGATGCCGGCCCGGGAAACCTTGACTGGGAGATGTGGCTGGGTTCGGCCCCAAAACGTCCTTGGAACGACGACAGCAAGGCCCGTTTCTTCCGTTACCGCAAGTACCGGGATTATTCGTCCGGCATCCTGGGCGATCTGATGCCCCACCGGATTCACCCCTTGTTGATGGCCATGGGATCGCAGGACTGGCCGGTACGGGTCAGCACGGTCGGTACGCTGAACATCACCAAAGATCGTGAAGTGTCTGACAACGTGACCATTTCGGCGGAAATGTCGGGTGGTTGGACCTTCTTGTTCACGGGTTCCACGGTCAACGAACAGGGCCTGGTTGAAATGGTGCGCGGTCACAAGGCGACCATGTACCTGGCGGGCAAGGAACCAGAGGTAAAGCCAGAACGGCCTTTCGCTGAAGAGATCGAGGCCATGACGGCCAAGGTTGAAAATTCGGGCGAGAGCCACGTCAAACACGAGAAGAACTTCCTCGATTCGATCCGCGAGAACAAACAGCCAAACTGCAACATGGAATTGGCCATTCGCACGCAGGCCCTGGTGTCGCTGGCCGAAATCGCCGAGGTCAGCCGCAAGTCGGTTGTGTTCGACTCCGTCAAACGAAGCTGGAAGTACCTGTAGCCGATATAGCCGTCGCCTGCGGGCGGCTACCAAACGGGCGGTCGGGTGTCACAACCTGGTCGCCCGTTTTTCATGTGTGAGGAGGACAGGCGTGGCTTGCGTACTTAGCTGTGAAGCGATGCGGACACGGTTTGAGATTGTCCTCGATGACGATCGGGACGAGGGCGCGCTGCGGGCGGCGGGTGAAGAAGCCATCGAGGAGATAAAGCGAACCGAGCGCATGTTGTCGGTTTTTCGGCGCGATGCCGATTTGTTCGACCTGAACGCCCATGCGGCGCAAGGGCCCGTGCGGGTTGATGGGGCGTTGTTCGCGTTCTTAAAGCGGGCAGGCGATCTGTGTACGCGGCTTCAAGGTGCGGTGGATCCTACAGTTGGGGCTCTGGTGGCGCATTTTCGCGCGGGGGCGCCCGGTGGCGATGACGAATGGCAGCGGCTGCGGGCGTGTGTGGGATTTGCCGACCAGGTGCGACTGGATGCTGAAAAGGGCGCCGTCACTTTCGCGCGTGCGGGGGTGCGGCTGGACGCGGGGGCCTTGGGCAAGGGCTATGCCCTCGGGCGGGCGGCGGACGTGCTGCGGGAATGTGGGATCGAACGGGCGCTTTTGCACGGTGGCACGTCGTCGGCGCTGGCGATGGGGGCGCCAAGGGGGCAACAGGGCTGGGTCGTGGCCTTGCAACATCCAACTGTGGACGCCGAATTTCTGGGTCGTGTGATTTTGCGAGACAGCGCCCTGAGTGTGTCGTCGATTCTGGGACGGACGTTCGAGGTCGCGGGGCGGCAGGTTGGGCATGTGATCGATCCGCGCCGTGGCCTGCCGGTCAGCGACACCTGGCTTGCGGCGGCCGTGGGCCCCGATGCCTTGGATGTCGAGGCGATTTCGACAGCGTTGCTGGTATTGGGCACACCGGGGATGGAAATTGTGAGTGCAGCGTTTGTGGGCACAAGCTGCCTTATCGCGGCACCGGATGCGCAGGGGGGCCTTGTGAAAACGGTGGCGGGGTTGGCCTTCGGATAAACAAACCCTCCCGCGATCAATCAACTGCCGTGGTGGACGACAGGCGCTTAAAACAGACGGCCTTGTGCCACCCGCGTGAGGAAGGTAGCCAGAGGCAAGACATCAATGCCATCTTCGGTACGCACTTCGTCGGGCCCCTGGTAAACCAGCCAGCGGCCGTGCAGTCCAGGTAGTGGTTCGATGGCTCGTAGCCCGCTGCAAAGCTCCCGTGAGAACCGGCGCGTCGACTTGACCTCGATGGCCAAAAATTTCTTTCCCGAACGCAGGAGGAAATCGACTTCCAGACCAGGGTTTTCGGTCGGTGCCCAGTAATACATCTCATCGAAGAGGTTACGGGTCTCGCCGTAGCAGCGTAAAAGCGTCGCGATGAAACCCTCGAACAGGGCCCCGCGTTCTTCAATGGCCAACGGCCCTAGTTGGCGTTTGGCGGCGCGGACTAACCCCGCATCGATCCAATACAGTTTTGGGTGTTTGCGTTCGCGGATGCGCAGTTTGGCATCGTAGCCAGGTAGCTGGAACGCAAGCAGCGTGTCCTCAAGAATCTCGATGAAGCCCTGAACGGTTGTCCGTGCGACACCTGTGTCACGCGCCAGATTGGATACGTTTGTCACCTGCCCGTGGCAGATCGCCGCAACCGGGAGAAAACGTGCGAACCCTGCCAGATTTCGCACCAAGGCCTCTGATTGGATTTCTTCCTTGAGATAGAGCTGTCCGTACGCCTCCAGAGTGGATCGCGGATCGTCGGATGACCAGACGATGGGCATTGTTCCGAAGGTCAGGGCGCGCTCTATGTCGAAGGTCGCCCCAAGCTCCTCGGGCATGAAAGGGTACATGGTGCTGCGCAAAGCGCGCCCTGCCAAAAGGTTGCTGCCTCCGCGACGCAGCTTTCGTGCGCTTGACCCGGAAAGGGCGAACCGCAACCCTCGTGTCTCAATGAGCCGGTGGACCTCGTTCAGCAGGTTGGGCAAGCGCTGGACCTCGTCGACGACAACCCAGCCGCCTGCAGCCACGATGCCCAGCCGTCCCGCGAACAGGCCCGGATCAACCAAAAGACGCTGAAACAGTGACTCGTCAAGCAGGTCGAACCAGGCGGCGTCGTTGAATTCCGAACGGAGCCAGGTGCTTTTGCCACACCCCCGGGGGCCCAGAAGCAAAAACGACTGACGCGGGATGCTGAGAATGCGTGCAAACATCGCCGTCATTATACGACGAAAATTGCCGGTGACCTTTCCTGGCCAGGCCTTAGGGCAGTTTTGGCGGCAGGCGCCCGAAGGTTGCATCTGAGCCGCCTCGCCTAGGTCGCAACAGTTCTTGTCTTCGTCGCACGAGGTGCCGAACACCCGGGGCCGAAGCCTGGTTAAAGGGCCGCCGCGAGGGCTGATCGCCCGTGACTGACGGCATCGTCGAAGGCGGTGAAAATCGGACCGTAGACGTCGTCGTCCATTCAAGAAACCGTGAGCTAGGACGGTCCACTCGCCATGTGCGGCGAAACCAAATTGGGCTGTCTGGACATACCGATCGCACATGAGGAGCCATCGGATTGTCGGGACCATTATTGGAGCGATCTGCATTCATGCGGCGGCGCCCGCCATCGGGGCCCTATCCGACGCAGATGGTAATGTCTACAGGACGGTCACCATAGGATCCCAGATATGGATGGCCGAAAATCTCAGGACCACTCGATACAGCAACGGGGACGTTATACCGACGGTCGCCGACAACAACGCCTGGGGCAAGAGCCCGTCCGGTGCCCTGTCCTGGTACAACAACGACGCATCGTTCAAGGACACATATGGCGCCCTGTATAATTGGCCGGCGGTGGTCGACAAACGGGGCCTTTGCCCCAAGGACTGGCGCGTTCCCAGCGACAGTGATTTGTTCGCTCTGGTCGCGCACCTGGGGGGATTCACCGTGGCTGGCGGCAAGATGAAGGAGACGGGAATATCGCACTGGACGCGCAATATCGACGCGACCAATTCCAGCGGGTTCACGGCCATTCCATCCGGTGACAGGCACGATGTCGACGGCCAATTCTACGATCTCGACTACCTGACCTACCTTTGGACCGTTAGCGAAAGCGCCCCGGGAAAGGCTTGGGTTTATGAGATCGGCAAGGGCAGTGCATCGGTACGCCGGCCGTCGCTTCCGATAAGGGACGGGCTGTCCGTGCGTTGCCTGCAGGACTACAAGATGCCGGAGGCGCCGACCGTGCGTGATGTC
>JAYUUT010000058.1:0-12919 GCA_043754455.1 Myxococcales bacterium | reverse complement strand
GTCAAGGTTCTGACCCGCGTCCGGGCCCCGCACCACCAGTTTCACGTGGTTTTCCGGGGCGGCGGTGCGGAAATGTAAGGTCACGCCCGTCACCCCGTTGAGCAGCCCTCCGTTCAGCAGCCCTCCGTTCAGAAGCCCGGTCAGTTTGTGGTCGATATGCGATTCACCCATTCCATAGACATGGAAGGTCCGCACAGCCGGCAAGGTCAGCCCGCCCTGTAGCTGCCGCAACCGGGGCGCCACATGATCTTCAAAGATCTGGTTCATTTCCCGGGGCACCCCAGGCATGAAATACGCGCGGGTTTTGCCCAGAACCACATGAAATCCCGGCGCAATCCCTACCCGGTTTGGCAAAGGTTCGGCCCCCGCTGGCATACGAACCTGGCGCAGATTGTTGGGCGTGATTTCAAAACCCGAGGATCTAAACCGAGATTCCATGGCGACCCGCGACGGTTCGTCAATAACCGCCGCAACCCCCAAAACCGTCGTCAAAACGTCCACCGTGCGATCATCGTCGGTTGGACCCAGCCCACCGGTCACCACCAAAACATCAACCTGATCGCGGAATCGTTCAAAAGCTGCGCGAATGTCGTCAGGTTCATCCGACACCGCGAGGTGTTCGCGCAGAACGAGGCCCAAATTGAACAGCCGTTCGCTGAGGTAGGCCGCATTGCCGTTGACGATTTCCCCACGCAAAACCTCGTCGCCAATGGCGAGAACGCTGGCCGTTCGAGGGTGGGCGGGAAACATTTGTTCAGTACATTATTCAGACTGGTCCTTTATGTCAACGAACCGTGTGATAAAAACAAAGTCCACATGCGGATCCGCTACGCCGCCAAGACTGACCCAGGGCTCAAACGCAGCCACAACGAGGACTATTTCGCCCTTTTGGAGGACGAACAGTTATTCCTGGTCGCCGATGGCATGGGGGGACATGCCTGCGGGGAGGTCGCGTCGAAAATGGCGGCCGAGGTGGTGAAGGAATTTTTCGTCCGATCAAAAGACGACGATTCGACCTGGCCTTACAAGATGGACAAACAACTGTCCTATTTAGAGAACCGCATGGTGGTCGGCATCAAGATGGCCAACCAGCGCATTTTCGAATCCGCAGCGCGCGACAACCGCCTCAAGGGCATGGGCACGACGCTGGTGATGGGCCAGATCGCCGCGGACAAGTTCTACATCGCCCACGTTGGTGATTCGCGCTGCTATCGCGTGCGCGCCGGCACGGTCCGCCAGATCACCCGCGACCATTCGCTGCTGGAAGATTATAAAGACGCGCGGCCCGATATGACGGCGGAGGAACAGAAGAAGTTTCCGCACAAGAACGTGATCACGAGGGCGCTGGGCATGCGTGATTTGGTCCAGGTCGATGTTCACGCCGAAGAAATTCAGGACGGGGACATTTTCCTGCTGTGCTCCGACGGCCTGTCAGGCATGGTCGATGACAAGGGCATCTGCGACACCGTCACCAACGCTGGCGATCTGGAACAGGCCGTTGCGGGCCTGGTCGAGGCGGCGAACAAGGCCGGCGGCAGTGACAACGTCACCGTCCTGGCGCTGGAATGCAAACTGGGGTGATGGCCCGGGGTCTGTCCGGTTATTTTGCCCGCGGCAACGTAATGACGAAGGTGGCGCCTTTTGATTCTAGACGTTCCAGTTCCAAGGTTCCGCCGTAACTTTCGATGATCGATCGCGAAATCGAAAGTCCCAGCCCCGTGCCTTTTCCTGTGTCCTTGGTCGTGAAGAAGGGGTCGAATATTTTGCGTACCAGATCTGGTTTGATACCTGGCCCTTCATCTGTAACCAGCACCCGCACCTGATCCGCTGTCGATTCGCAACGGACGTGAATCTGCCCGTCCCCATTCATGGCATCGGCGGCGTTCAAAAACAGGTTCACCAATACCTGGGTCAGCCGTTCGGGTGACACCAATACGTTGGGCCAACTGTCTGAATCATCGGGATCGGTGACGGTGATGGTGACCCCTTTACAACGGGCCTGGGGGGCCAGAAGTTCGATGGTCGATCGCAACACCTTTCGGGGATCGGTCGGCAGCGCGTCTTCTTTGCTGGGCCGGGAATAGGCCAACAGGTCGGAAATCGTCCGGTGGATGCGCTGGGTTTCTGCCTTCACCCGGTTCAGCATGTCCGCGCGTTCTGCAATGGACAGGGGGCGCACGTCCGGTTTGGCGTCCAGTCGCAAGATGTCCACGTACCCCAGCACAGCCGCCAAGGGGTTCCCGATTTCATGCGCGATCCCTGCGGCCAGTTGACCAACAGAGGCCAGTTTTTCACTGCGGATCAGTTGTTCCCGTTGCGCCGACAGGGATTGTGTCATGTGATTGAAGGCTGCCGCCAACCCGGCGATTTCGCGGGGACCATCAGGTGTGATCCGTTGATCCCAGTCACCCCCGCTGACCTTGGCTGTGGCCAATTGCATTGCCTGAAGGGGCCTAACCACGAACCGGGTCAACACCAAATATCCCAGCATCAGCACCAGCAGCGCGTCCGCTATTGCGAGGCCCAGAAACACCGGGCCTGATTGCGCCAGTACCGCAGCCACCGGGGACGGTGCGGATATCAGCACGCGAAACGCGCCTAGAACACGGCCCGCCGTTAAAATGGGCGCGTAGGCCAGCAGTTCCGTATGCCCGTTGCGCGTGCGGTAGTTAAACGTTGGGGAGCCTCCGGTCAAAACGGCCATCATCACCGTGGGATCTGTGTCGCTGGGATCTCGGGACGGCACGGCGGCCAAGATCTGGCGATCAACCCCGATGATCTGGAAGGTCGCCTGGGGGTTGGACTGGGCTAGGCGCGACACCAATCCTAAAAGGCGCAACCGGTTTTGGGCGTCGTCGATGGGGACGTCGCTGTGGATGACAAATCCCGCTGCCACCGCCGCCGCTGCTGCGCTGGAAAGGGCTGCGCCTTCGCGACCGCCCTGCACTGTGTTGGCCGCATTCCACAATACAAGGTATCCCGTGGACAGGACCGCCAGCAGGGTTACCACCCCCAACCCAACCAAGATCTGGATCCGAAGGCCCAGCGGTTTTCGTTTATCGGTCGTCACTTTCGAGCGGAGTTTTTTTCGCTGGGACAGGCACCGCCCACGACACCCCGTGCTTTTTCACACAGGCCGAACAGTTCGTGTCGATGGTCGTTAATAACAAACCCGAAGCGACGGGCAACCTTGTCTTGGGCCTGCTCGATCTCGTCGCTTTCGAATTCGATGATGTGGTGACATTTTTGGCAAATCAGATGGTCATGGTGCGCGCGTTCACCCGCAACTTCGTAGCGTGTTTGCCCGTCGCCAAACTGCCGCGCGTGCGCCAGCCCAGCGTCTTCCAGCAATTTTACGGTGCGGTACACGGTCGCCAGCCCGACCCCGGGGTTGTTCCGCCGCGCGGATGACAGCAGATCTTCTAGCGCCACGTGGCCGCTTGATTGCAGGAACGCATCCACTATCGCTTCACGTTGTTGCGTGGTCTTCAACTGCTTGCGCCGCAGGTACGCGTGCCAAGGATCTTTCGGATCCTCGTCCCCGATCTTTGCCTTGGGCAGATCTGTGGTCATGACCGCCACTTGATTCCACAGCCAATGGTGGCAATGGCTTTTCCATCGGGCCTGCGGCCGTCAATCAGGGCCTGCAGCGCCGTGGCCAATTCACGCCGGGTCACCTGCGCGGGATCTTTCCAGTTGTCATCGATGCGCCCCCGGTAGGCCAGGGTCCGTTTTTCATCGAAGACGTAAATGTCCGGCGTGCAGACAGCTTCGAACGATCGCGCAACGGCCTGGGATTCGTCGTGCAGATAGGGAAACCCATATTCCTTCGTGCGCCACCGCTGGGCCAGTTTGTCGAAGGCATCGTCCGGATAGTGGCTGGCGTCGTTGCTGCATATCCCCACGAACTGCACGCCTTGGGGGCCAAATTCGCGATTCAACGCAATCAAGCGATCTTCCACCGCCAATACGTAGGGGCAATGATTGCAGATGAACATGACAACCAGGATCGGCGCTGACGCGAAATCATCGCGGGCGTAGGTCTGTCCATTCACACCCGGCAGCCGAAAATCCGGGCAAGACCACCCGATCGAAGGCGCCGCGCTTTGCAGGGGAGGCATATCGTGTTCTCCAAGGCGGACGATAGCACGGGCGCACGCAGGATGAGATTTCCCTAAAAGGCCCATTGTGTTGTATCAAAACAGGCTCAATGTCGACCCATCTGACCGCCCTGGATTCGGGCATGATTGCCCTGTACTTCGCCCTTATTGTGGTCGTGGTCTGGTGGTCATCCCGCAAACAACAGACCGCCGAGGACTATTTTTTGGCGGGGCGCAACGTGGGCTGGTTTGCCATCGGGGGGTCCATCTTCGCGTCCAACATTGGCTCCGATCACATTGTCGGGCTGGCGGGGTCGGGCGCGACGACCGGCATGGCCATGGCCCACTGGGAATTGCACGCCTGGATCTGCGTGATGTTGGGCTGGGTTTTCGTGCCGTTTTATTACCGATCCGGCGTTTTCACCATGCCCGAATTTCTGGAACGTCGGTTTTCGCCGCGCGTCCGCTGGATCTTGTCGGTCGTGTCGCTGGTTGCGTACGTATTCACCAAAGTGTCCGTCAACGTGTATGCGGGCGCTCTGGTATTCCAGGCTCTGTTGCCCGATACCTTCGGCACCCCCGAAAATGCCTTTTGGGTCGGGGCGTTTTCCACGGTCGTGCTGACGGGGATCTACACGGTTTTGGGGGGCCTGCGCGCGGTCGTTTACACCGATGCCGCGCAGGCGATCATTCTCCTGCTGGGGTCCATCCTGGTGCTGTTTGTGGGTCTGGACAAGTTGGGCGGCTGGGAAGAACTGAAAAATGTCGCGCGGCAAAGCTCGGCAGATTTTGCCCTGTGGCGCCCGGCTTCTGATCCCGATTTTCCCTGGCTGGGCATCCTGATCGCATCGCCCATTATTGGCATCTGGTACTGGTGTACCGATCAGTACATCGTCCAGCGAACGCTGGCCGGCAAGTCGTTGAAGGCGGCGCGGCGGGGGGCTTTGTTCGGTGGTGTGCTGAAACTGTCGCCCATCCTGATCTTCTTGATCCCTGGCATCATCGGGTGGGCCCTTCACAAAAAAGGCATCATTTCGATTCCCGTTGAAAATGGCGTGCTCAAGGGCGACCAAGTGTTTCCCACCATGGTCACAGCCCTTTTGCCGTCTGGGGTTCGCGGCATCGTGGTCGCGGGCCTGCTGGCGGCACTGATGGGATCTTTGGCGTCGATTTTCAATTCAACCGCGTCCCTGTTTACGGTCGACATCTATCTAAAAATGCGGCCCGCAGCGTCGCAGGCCCAGCTTGTGCGGGTGGGTCGCCTGGCCACAGGCGCCGTCGTGCTGCTGGGGATGTTGTGGATTCCGGTCATGCCCTCCATTTCCAAAGGCGGCCTTTATGCGTATTTGCAGGCGGTGCAGGGGTACCTGGCGCCCCCTATCACCGCGGTGTTCCTGCTGGGAATATTTTCTAAACGCGTGAACGCCAAGGGGGCTGTCTGGGGCCTAGGAACCGGGTTTATCGTCGGTATGGTGAAGCTGACGATTCAAGGGTTCTTTGGCCGTGGGAAAATAGAAAATCCGGCATTCCTGGCCGCCATCGGCAATTTCAACTTCCTGTATTTTTCTGCGATTTTGTTCGCGTTCAGCGTGATCGTCATTGTCCTGGTTTCACTGACGGCCCCCGCCCCCGCCCCGGAACAGCTAAAGAACATGACCATGTCCAGCCGCAGCGCCGACAACAAGGCCGAACTGCGCGCAAGTTGGAATGCCTGGGACGTTGTCGTATCGGCCGCCGTTGTGGCGGGCACCCTGGGCATGTACATCTATTTCTCTGTATGGCTGGGATAGATCAACCGTATATTGCCGCCGATGAGCACGATTCATTTTGTCGGCGGCGAAAAAGGTGGCGTCGGAAAATCGGTTGTGGCCAGGCTGTTGTGCCAGCGTTTTATCGACAGCGGGGTTGCCTTAGAAGCCCTGGACGCCGACGGATCACATGGCGCGCTTTTGCGGCATTACGCCGATTTCGCCCGGCCCATCGATTTGTCGCGTCCTACCAGCGTGGACGACATCCTGTCCGCCGCGTTTGAACAGGAACGACGGGTCGTGGTCGATTTGCCCGCGCAAAGCGATCGGCTGCTGTCCGCCTGGATTGCCGAAGCCGCTGTGCTGGATCTGGCGCGGGAATCCGACGTGGGCGTCGTGTTTTGGCATGTCATGGACGATGGCAAGGCGTCCTTGGGGCTGCTGGATCGGTTGCTGGAACGCCACGGGGGTCAGGCGCGTTATTGCGTGGTGAAGAACCATGGCCGGGGCAGCGATTTTTCTCTTTTCGAAGGGTCAGCGGTTTACAAGGCGGCCACCGCGCAAGGTGCCTGGATTCTGGATCTGCCCGCGCTGCATCCGGCTGCCATGCAAAAGATCGATCGTGCCGACGCCAGTTTTTGGGCCGCCGCCAACAACCCCGAATTCGGCGCGGCCACGTTTTCGCGGATGGATCAGCAACGCATCAAGGTCTGGCTGCGCGCGGTCAACGATCAGTTCGGTCGTTTGGGCGCCTGGTTGTAACCGGGCGTCGCGTGGGTCATGCCGATAAGATCGGCCGCCGCGAACGCCAGGGGTCGCGTGCCTTGTATTTCGATGCTGGCCCAGCCGGGCAGTGCTTCGGGCACAAGGATGGTGGCGGTCTGGGAATCCGCGTGACTGATGCGGCGGACGTCGATGCGTGTGATCTGCTGACCGGTTTTGTCCAGGACCCGTGCTGATTCGATATCACCCGTCAGGTCGTCCCGCCCAAACGGGCGTCCCCAAATGGCGCCGCCCTGGCCGTCCAGCAACAACACGCGGTGGCGGCGCGATGGCAGCCTGTCCGCATCCGCTGGTATCTGCCGGGCCGAGGTCACCACGACCGATTCCCGCCTGACGGCCAAGGCGGAAAAATTGTAGTCGCTTATCCAGGCTGGGCCGCAATAGCTCATCAGATCGCGGGTGGCCATGGGGTTTTGCAGGCGCCCGTTTCTCTGATCGAATCCCCAGGATCCAATGGACGCACGTTCGTAGGGGTAGGCGTCATCTAGGCTGGCACCCTGCACCTGGCAAGGCGCGTGTTTGCGTCCGTGTTGATGACCCAGTTCGTGGGCCAGCGTGTCCGCAGCGGTCTGCCCGGTGAACCCGACGCCCACCCCGGTCTGCAACAACGCTGACCGCCGATCGCTGGCCAGGTAAGACAGACCTGCGGTGCAGGCGCCCCGGCAGTATTTTGCAAACGTTGCCCCGGGGGACACCAGGCCATAGTAGTAGATGTCGCCCGCGGCGGCGTCTCCGTCGCGCACTTCGCGCAGTTGATCCAGAAGTTTGCTCCACGAATCGTCCTGGCCCAGTTTCAAAGTGGTCACAACGGTTTCGCGTACACGAATGTCTACGGACGATACCGGGTAAATGGCCATCAGGGTGTCACGGTACAGGGCAAGTTGTTCGTCAGACACATCCGGCAGCCGCCCCGAACTGTCTGCATCGTACTGAACCGGGATCAACATCACCTTCAAGGCCCCGACCGTCCGCGCCCCCAGGGCAACCGACCCAGTTTCTGGTAGGCGTCGTCCCACTGCTGCTGGGCAGCCGGGACCCAGGCGCAGATCCACGGATACGCGGGCGTCATCGCCGATGGCCGCACCGGGAACATCAAAATTGAAGGTCGATTCCAAGGTGCCGACGTCGCTGATGACGGCGATCTGTTTGGTGTCGAAGAAGATCTGTCGTGCGCCCGCTGATTCGACGATCAAACGGGCCTGGGCGTTGCCTGCTGTTCCTGAAAATGCGACCTGCGCACGAAACAAGGTGCGGCGTCCGGAAATGACGGGCGCGTTGCGATCCGCCATTGTCGCGCCGTCCGTGACCAGCGGCACGCGGACAGCCTGGTACGAATCCAGCCCCGTAAGCGACACCGCGCACGCGAACGGACCCGTCAGCGCGGGGGCAACCGGTTCAGCCGCGACCGGTTCAGTTGTCGGCCCACCCGAAGGGCCCGATTCGCCGTCGCAACCACCGCTGGCGGCGAGGACCACACTAACGCAATGTAGCCATGCCCGGTACCGCGCGCGCATCTGTCAATTGGACACCCAAAATCGGGCCGAGGGAAGGGGAGATGTGCGGCGATTGCACCTAGGGGACGATTTGGCCTGCTGTCTAGGCCGCAGTATCGGCGATTTTGGCTTTTTTCTTGGGCGCTGCCTTTTTCTTGGGCACTTCTGGGGCGACGTCGGGCTTTTTTGCGGCGCGTGGTTTCTTGCCGCGGGCGGGCTTGCCCTGGCCGCTGGCGATGTATTCGCGGCGCAGCTCCAAAAGTTCGAAAGCGCGTTCGCTGCTTAATTCGGTCGGTTCGTCACCCCGTCGCAAGGATGCGCTGATGTCGCCGTCGGTCACATAAATGCCAAAACGGCCTTCCTTCATGATCACGGGCTGTCCCGATCGGGGATCGTTGGGGAAGGTGCGCATGGGCGGTTTGGGTTGGCCACGACCTTTGAACTGTTTGGGGGCGGCCAGGGCCACCATCGCTTCTTCCAGGGTGACGGTCAGCAGTTTTTCTTCCTGGTCGGCGCCTAGGTTGCGGGTTTCTTTGCCCTTCTTTACATAGGGCCCGAATCGACCGTTCGACGCGATGACGTCTTCGCCATCGACGCAGCCCAGAACGCGCGGCAACTGTAGAAGTTGCAGGGCCCGGTCCAGGGTCAACGAATCCAGTTTCATGCCACTAAACAGGGACGCGGTCTTGGGCTTGGCGGGCTCACCTTCGGGGGCTGCCTTGGCCTTCTTACCCTTCGCCTTTTTCGCCTTGGGCTTGACCTCGGGCATTTCGCCTAGTTGCACATAGGCACCGAATCGCCCTTGTTTGGCGTATACGTTCAGGCCCGATACAGGATCGACACCAATGGGCACATCGCCGCGCGGGGCTGACAGCAGTTCCAGCGCCTTGGCCAGGGTCATTTCATCGGGCGGCAACGTTTCGGACACGGACACTGTGTCTTCGCCGCGTTTGAGGTAAGGGCCGTATTTCCCGGGTTTTACTTCGATGGTGACGCCCGACGTGGGATCTTTGCCGATGTAGATCGAATTGATCGCGGCGGCGTCGATGCCTTCGATGTTGTGTTTGACCAGGTAATTCAGCCCCGGGCGCTGTTCCTTCGGGTTGCCCCAATAAAACTCTTTCAGATACGGGACCCGCTGTTGGCGTCCCCCCGCAATTTCGTCCAGGTCCAATTCCATTTTGGCCGTGAACCTGTAGTCCACAAGGTCACCGAAATGTTTTTCCATCAGCGCGACCACAGCGAACGCGGTCCACCCGGGAATCAGCGCCTGGCCTTTTTTCCAGACGTATTTGGCCTGCAAGGTCCCCATGATGGACGCGTAGGTCGATGGGCGGCCGATATCCAGTTCTTCTAATTTTTTCACAAGCGACGCTTCTGTGAAACGTGCCGGAGGCGATGTCGTGTGGCCCTTGGCCTCGATGCCCTGCACAGCGACCGTGGCGCCCTCGGCCAGTTTGGGCAGGGCCGCCTCGCGATCGTCGCGTTCGGTTTCGGCGTCGTCGCTGTCCTCGACGTAGGCGCGCAGATAACCCTTGAACGTTAACGTCCGGCCCGAAGCCGCGAACACGACTTCTTCTTGTGCGGTTCGGGCAACGAGGCGCGCGGATACCGAAACGCCGACAGCGTCCGCCATTTGCGAAGCCAACGTTCGTTTCCAGATGAGGTCGTACAGTTTCAGTTCGGTGCTGATCAGTTCTTTAGAGATTTCATCAGGCGTACGAAAGGTTTCACCGGCGGGGCGAATCGCTTCGTGGGCTTCTTGTGCGTTTTTAGATTTTTTCGCGTAAACGCGCGGTTCAGCGGGCAGAAATTCGGCGCCGAACAATTCAGTCACCTGGGCCCGTGCGGCCCGCAACGCGGTTTCCGACAGGTTGGTGGAATCCGTACGCATGTACGTGATGTACCCGTTCTCATACAGTTTCTGCGCCACCCGCATGACCTGCTGGGCGCTCATATTCAGTTTGCGCCCACCTTCCTGCTGAAGGGTGGATGTCATGAAGGGCGCCTTCGGGGACGACCGGGCCGGGCGTTCTTCCACCGATTTTACGGTGAACGACATCCCTGTAAGGCGCGTTTGCAACGCCCGGGTGCTGGTTTCATCCAGCACGATCACGTCGCGGGTGGGCTGACCTTTGTCATCGAAATCTTTGCCAGAAGCGACCCGTTTGCCGTTGATTTCCAGCAGGCCGGACGTAAATGCCGGGGTCGTCGCGTGTGAGGCCGTCAGATCCCAATACGACACCGACTGGAACCGCATCCGTTCGCGTTCGCGTTCGACGATCAACCGAATGCTGGGTGACTGCACGCGCCCGGCGGACAGGCCCCCCTTCACCTTGCGCCACAACACGGGCGACACTTCGTAGCCGAACAACCGGTCCAGCGTGCGCCGGGTTTCCTGGGCGTCGACCAGCCCCTGATCGATCTTCCGCCCGTGTTCGACCGCGTGTTTGATAGCGGACTTGGTGATTTCGTGGAACACCATGCGGCTGACGGGGACCTTGGGCTTTAACTGTTCGAACAGATGCCACGCGATGGCTTCACCTTCACGATCTTCGTCGGTTGCCAGGTAAAGGGCGCTGGCCCCCTTCAGGGCGTCCTTCAGGTCGCGAATCACATCCTTCTTCGTGACCTCGTAGGTCAGCGCAAATTCCTTTTCAGTGTCGACGCACAGGCCGGTCGACGGAAGATCCACCACGTGCCCAATGCTGGCCATAACGGTGAACTGATCCCCAAGGAATTGACCAATGGTCTTCGCCTTGGCGGGGGATTCGACGATGACGAGTGGTTTGGCCATGGACGCGGGCTGGATACGCGGAAATAGGGGGTGCCGTCAAGGACGGCGAAACGAAGGGGGGTGAATAGCACGACCCGGGGGGATTGGTGGATGGGACAGGCGACAGGGGGGGTGGGGGGCCGGGTTTGGGGAGAGGGAGGGGTCGTGGTTATTTGTAAACTAACGAATATATTGCGTTATATGCTAGATGGTCCTGGAAAAATGTTCGAGGGGCCGCGAGCGGCTCGGGCGGTCTGCCGATAATGCCGTTCATGGCAGCTGGCTGAGTAACGTGCGGGCGGGGACCACCGTGAGCGACTGGCGCAGTGTGAGGCGCCGGCGTGTGCAGGGGTGCCGCCAGCAGGGCCAGCGTATGGGCGCGCGCCTGTGCGGCTGTCACCAGGGCTTGGTGGGGGGCCGCGCGCGATGGGGAAACTCTGCGCGCAGGACATGGGGTTCAATCTGCACGCGGCCCGGCGGACAGCGGCGGAGGACAAGGAAGGCCGGGAATCCCTGTGCCGATACATCCTGCGCCCGCCGATAGCGAATCAGCGGCTGCGCCTACTTCCCCAGGGCAACGTACAGCTTAGGTTCAAGCGACCGTGGTCGGAGGATGGCACCCCGTCCGTGTTGCTGGAGCCGCTGGCGCTGATAGCGCGGTTGGCCGCAGGTGGGCAAGCGGGGGAGGCGAAGCAAGTACATCCCGAGGCGTGAGCTGCTGAAAAGAACGTTCGGCGTCGACATTCCGCGGGAACATCGTGTGCCCTGGTTGCCAGGGGGAGCCGCGGCTTATCGCGCTTGTGAGGACCGAGGCCGTGATCAAGAAAATACTGACAGCGATGGGTCTGCCCGCGGAAGGCCCGAAGGCCGCGGGCGCGCGTTCACCGCCTGAAGTGACCGGTGGAGGTGGCGAGGTGGATGACGGACAGATCGGCTGGTCAAACTAACCGCAACATCGGCACCCGCGTGCCAAGGGGGCGGAGCCGCGCCTGAGGGGCGGGTTTCAAGCAGAAGCGGGCGGCTCGGGGGCTAAAACCTGCGCTGAAAGCGCCGGCATGAGGGGTGATTGCGCGTGAGTGACGGCGTCGTGCTAAGGAACGGCCTCGGGAAAATGGGCTTCGATTCACCCACGCTCCCGTCAAGGTCCCGTGGGCGACCTGGCCCGCAGGTTTGCGAAACCCGCCGCGCGTTGACAACAGGTTCCGGGCACGCCATTTTCCCTGGTGGCCCTCGCGTTTCACGCAGCGGTACGACGCCGGAGAGTTCATGCAGAGACGCTCTACCACGCAGGACATTAGCTGGTTCATCGACCTTCGACGGCACCAGCAGTTGGAACTGAACCCGCCGTACCAGCGGCGGAGCGTCTGGAACATGAAGGACCGACGCTTCTTCCTCGATACAGTGTTCCGCGGTTACCCATGCCCGCCTCTCTTCTTACACAAGATTCCTGGCACGGCCGAAAAGACTTTATACGCCGTGGTGGACGGGAAGCAGCGCCTCCAGACGCTCTTCCAGTTCGTGGATGATGAAGTTGCACTTGCCTCGGACTTCGGTGACGCGCGGTTTGACGGCAAGACCTGGAGCCAACTCGATAGTGATGAGCGCAAAGTGTTCTGGGACTACGTGCTTCCGGTCGAGTTCTTGAGCTTCGACCCGAACGACCCCCATGAGGTGAATCAGGCGTTCGATCGCCTAAATCGGAACATGCGAAAGCTCGAACCGCAGGAACTTCGGCACGCCCGCTGGGACGGCTGGTTCTTGAAGACCGTCGAGGCGGAGTGCGAGGACACGACGTGGCAGACGCTCGGGATTTCGACCAAGGCCCGTAACAAGCGGATGAAGGACGCGCAGTTCATTTCGGAACTTCTGCTCGTAGCGATCGACCGAAAGCAGGTGGGGTTCGACCAGCAAGCTCTCGACGCCGCCTACGCGAAGTTCGATGACCCTGAGGATCCCGAGCTTGAGATCGATATCGACGGCGTGGGTGAGGTCCTCAAGAACGCAAAACAGTACCTAGTG
>JAYUUT010000057.1:0-8364 GCA_043754455.1 Myxococcales bacterium | reverse complement strand
GCCAAGTATGCAGCAACTCACCAACCGTGAGCTTGCCCAATCGCTTATCCATGTCCTTCAGACCAAAAGTCTTCCGTTTGCTAGTAGTCATGTTTGTTTACCTCCAACACTTCAATCAATTCGACCTCGCCTGGCTTGTGCTCGACGTAGATTGCCCGATACGCATTGTTTAGCCGTACGGATCTCTGTCCCTGTCGCTGGCCCTTCAGCGGCTCGTCGTGAAATCCTTTCAGCTTGCGGACCTCCCGAATGCCGCTCTCGTCGACCAGAGCAGCCCAGATCTGAAACTTGCGGCCGATCACGGCTGGGACACGGTCTAACTGCTTTTCAACAGCCTTGTCCCAGGAAACCCTGCTCTTCACCTCCATGATGTTACTGCTATGGGCAGTACGTGTCAAACGGTCCGGCGAAGTTTGGACCGCTGCCCAACCCCGACTACCGTCAACGGGCGTGTACCAACCGTTCTCACCGCGGCGACGGCCGAATTGCCATCGGTTACCGAGGTTGTCATGAACGCATTGGCACCCGCCAAGCACGACGGCAAGTTAGGCCCGTGTTGACCGATGGTCGATTCGCGGGACTACGCACCGGTAAGTTGCCCATCCGGGCACCAAAAGACCGTGTGCTGCACCCCGATGCACGCGCCTGGCTAACCCCTATTCGACGAAGATGTCGACCGAGGGCCGCATCTTCCCGCATTCGGCCAAGATGGCGTGGATGATGTTGGATTTGAACGCGTCGATAAGTTTGTTATCGACTGGCTGGTTTTCATCGATGGCGACGTAGGCCTGTTCGCTTATCGTGTAGTCAAACCGGGGCGCCCATTTTCGCGATCCCAGGCGAGCGGTGGTCGAACAGTTGTCGACCATGTACGCAACGCCGCGTTTGTGCATGTACGGGTTCAGCGAATCGACCGCCTCGATGACCGATTCGTTCGCCACCTCCGAATACGGATGTCCCTTGGCCTTCAGCAGATCGCACTGGGCAACCATCGTTGCGCAATAGACCCCGGCCGTAAACGGATGCACGGGAATCTTGTCCTCGACGCGTTTGGCCCGAACCTTCGCGCCCACCTTCCACGTTTCGGTGCCATCGATTTTGCCCATAGGGCGCGTCTTTAGACGGTCGCCCGCCATGATGACACTGCGGATTTCGTTGCCGGTCGACACCTCGTCGTAAATTTCGGCCAGGACTTCCAGCGCCGCCGGATACGTCGCCGCGTAGGCCGCCTCGAACTCTTTTTTTCCCGCGGCATCCAACCCTTCATAAACCGCCAGGATGCCCTTTTTCGAAATGGTCCGGTTGATCGGCCCCGTGATGGATTCAGCCGAGTTCAAAAATGCGTCCTCGGGTGACATGCCCTGCGATTTGAACCGGCGGTACAGGCTTTCGATGATGCCGTGAACTGCGCCCAGCAAGATGCCCCGTTCGCCGAAGATGTCCGACTTGTATTCCGATTCCAGGTTGGTCTGGAACGTATATGGCGATCCCAGCGCCACCGACCAGCCCAACGCCAGATCCGTCGCACGGCCATCAATGTCCTGTTCAACCGCAAAACTGGCGTTGATGCCCGCGCCGTTGACCGTCTTGCCTTGAACGTACAAACGCCGCACCGAAGGCCCCATACCCTTGGGGCAAACCGCGATGACGTTGATGTTCGCGGGGAACTTGGCGCCCACGCTTTTCATATGACCCAACAAAAATCCGTGTGACAGGCCCAGGGTCGCGCCGGGGCGAATCGCCTCGAACACCTTGCCAAACAGTTCCGCCTGCGCTGCATCCGAGATCAGCAACAACACCAGATCAGATTCCTTCACCACGTCCAGCATTTCCCCCAAGGTCCCACCCGCCTGCGTGAACCCCGCCTTCTCGGCTTCTTTGGCCGAAGCAGATCCGGCGCGCAGACCAATCTTCACCTTGATGCCGGTGCCTTCCAGTGAATCACGAAGGTTCTGTGCCTGCGCCGGCCCTTGCGACCCCCAACCAATCACGCCCACCTGCTTCACCCCCGCAAAAGCCTTGGGCAACAAAGGCAACAGTTGGCGCCCACCTTTGACGACCTGCTCCTTGATGCCTTTAAGTTCAATGGTGTCGATCTGGAACAGCTTCGATGAAAAATTCTGCGTGGACATGGGGCCTCCGTGGGTGTGCGAAGCAGTGTAGGCGATCAAGACAATTGCGAAAAGTGCATTAATTAGAATTCTGTGTTGCGTTTCAAGCAAAACCAAGACACCAGGAACCGACTCAAGTATTCGCGCCGCGTTGTCGATTCCTTGGCCGTGAGATCGCTGCCGCCCGTCGTTCTAGCCGCCTTCTGCAGCCTCATTTGTACGACCTCATGCGTCTACGATTCGGACAATAAATGCGGGGACCATCTGGTTCGAAACGAGGCTGGTTATTGCGTTTGTCCCCCAGGGTCGGTGGCAAAACCGGGAAACGGGGGTATCTGCGTATCCACCGCACAAGGACAGGGCGTCGCCTGTGACCCCGCCGGCCCCGCATGTCCCGAACGCCGGTTTGCGCTGTGCCAGGCCGGAACGTCTGGCGGGTACTGCACAAACAGCGGTTGCTCCACGTCCCAAGATTGTACGGGTGGGTACGCATGCCGCAAAAACCCCATGGGCAGCTTCTGTCGACGTCCCCCCCTAGGGTTGGACAAACCGTGCGCGTCGAACGACGACTGCGCGGGCACCGAAGCCACGTTGTGCGCGGTCACGTTCACCAAACGTTGTGTGGTCCAGGGCTGCGACACAAAAATCGAAGGGGCCTGCCACGACGGATCAACCTGCTGCGATCTGACCAAGTTGGGGTTTGCAGGCACGGTCTGTGTGCCAGGAGCCACCTGCCCATGAGGCCCAGATACGGTCTGCCGTGCGCAGCGACACTGTTGGCCTTGGGAATGCAAACAGTGCCCACGGCGAAGGCCGAGACGGACGACAACACACCCATCGAAGATCCGCTGCCGTCGACGTCCACCGACGATGCCGGAGGCGGCCCCAAGGTCGACGTATACGGCTACGCTGATTTTGGGTTATGGGTCCCGCTGGTTCCCCAATCAAACCCGTGGCTCGGCGCCTTTCCCAGCAATCCCAGTTTCGCGGTTGGGAATTTGAATCTGTACCTAGACAGCGCCATTGCGCCGAAATGGCGCAGCCTTATGGAACTGCGGTTCATGTATTCACCGCAGGGAAACCGCAACATTCAGCCCGACGGTCGTATCAAATACACAGACAACACGGTCACGGATTTGAGCGAATTTGGATCTCAGGTGCGCTGGGGAGGCATCTCGATTGAACGCGCCTGGTTGGAATATCAGGCCCACGAACTTCTGAACATTCGCGGGGGATCGTTTCTGACCCCCTACGGAATTTGGAACGTCGACCACGGATCGCCCACCCTGATTGGCATCCGGCGCCCGTATATCATTAGCGAGGGCCTATTCCCCGAACGTCAAACGGGCCTTGAATTCTGGGGCGCCTGGACCTTCGCCAATAGCAACAAGGCCGGGTACCACCTGACCCTGTCTAACGGCCGCGGCCCCATGGACGCGTTTAACGATCTAGATGCCAACAAGGCCATCGGGGGCCGCCTGTTCTTCCAATACCGGGGGGAAGTCACACGAGCACTGCTGGGTGGCTCGTTTTACACGGGTACCATTACCGATCGGAACTTCCGGGCCGACCTTTCGGGCGGTTCCGTCACGCGGACCGAAATTGATTCCATCTCGCAAACCGAACTTTCCCTCGCAGCCGACCTACGCTTGCAGGCCGGAGGCCTCGAATTCCTATCTGAATTCGTTAGCCAACAACGGCGGTACGAAGGCGGCGCGCGCGGGGTGTCTGATTTTGGTGATGGCATCTTCTTGCCTGACGTTCACCGATGGGGTTTTTACGGTCTCACAGGTTATAGGTTCTCTTGGCTTGGTCTCATGCCGTACCTCAGCGGTGAATATTTTCATACCGGAACGCCCGGCCGGTCCTCCCGGTTGCTGGGCCACCTCCCCATCATCAGCGTGTTTTACGCGGGACTCAACATCCGGCCTATTCCAGCCATCGTCTTCAAGATCGTTTACGGACACGCTTTTTTTCCATCAGCCGCGGCCGATTCGTGGGGCCGTGCCCCCCTGCGGTTTCTCCAACTTCAGGCGGCCTGGGCTTTTTAATGAACCGTCGATCTTTTCTAGGGCTTACCCTGGCGGCGACAGCCCCCATCGCCGGGATGGGGGGGACGGCAAGGGCCCAGATCGGCAAACGCCCGCCCCTTGTCCTGATCGTTGCCCGCAACAGCCCCTTGCAACAGCTTTCGATGACTCAGCTTCGGGGGCTTTTTTTAGGCGATACCGTCAAAGATGGTGCCGGCAACAAGCTCATTCCCCTGAATCACCCCGCGGGCGCCCCTGATCGGGTGGCATTCGATCGGCTGGTGCTACGCATGTCCCCCGAACAGGTCGGACGCTTCTGGGTCGATCACCGAATCCGGGGTGAAGGCCGCCCTCCGCGTACGGTGGATTCGCCGGCGCTTTTGCAGCGTCTGGTGGGTCGATTGCCGGGCAGCGTGGCCTACGTGCGCGGCGATCGCATCGACCCGTCTGTGCATATCCTGCCGATTGACGGACGCATTTTTACCCAGGCTGGCTATCCGCTTATTGACTGAACCCCATCACAATCCCCAAAGTTGTGATAGGCATGCGGGCGTTTACACCTCTTTTAGGAGAACGCCATGAATCGACGGGACATGTTAATCGCTGGGACGACCCTGGGCGCAACGGCGCTGCTATCGCCCGGCAACGCCCAAGCCCAAGCGCAGAAGGCGGCACCTGCTGCGTCCTCGGGGAAGAAGAAACCCTTCAAACTGCGGTACGCGTTCGATATTGGGCAGTTCAAAAACCACGCCCCAGGCGGCCCTGTCGACGAACTGAAATTCGCAGCCGATCAAGGCTTCACCGCCGTCGAAGACAATGCCATCAAGGGTCGTCCTGTCGAAGTGCAGGAACAGATGGCCAAACAGATGCAGAAGCTGAACATGACGATGGGCATTTTCGTCATGAACGGCAAGACAGGGTTCAAACAGGGCGGCAGCATCGCGACCGGCGATCCCACCATGCGCGAGGACTTCCTCAAAGAAGTGCAGGAATCCATCGAGGTGGCCAAGCGCATGAATGCAAAATGGATGACGTCCCTGGTGGGCAACGCGGATGCGAAACTTCCCCGGGGCTTTCAGTTTGCCCACGTGCTCGATGCGCTTCGCCGCGCCTCGGAGATTCTGGAACCGCACAATCTCATGATGGTCTTCGAACCTTTGAACATCTATGAGAACCACCCGGGATTTTTCATCTGGCGCAACGATGACATGTATTCAATGATGAAGGCCGTGCGCAGCCCCTCGTGCAAGATGCTTTACGATCTGTACCACTCACAGATTAGCGAAGGTCACCTGATCTATAACTTCGACCAGTGCTTTGACGAAATCGGATACGTGCAGACCGGCGACGTCCCGGGCCGCAAAGAACCCGGCACAGGCGAGGTCAACTACCGCAACGTCTTCAAGCACATCTATGAAAAAGGCTATAAGGGCCTTTTGGGCATGGAACACGGTAAATCCCAGCAGGGCAAAGAAGGCGAAATCGCGCTTATCAAGTCCTATCGCGACGCCGACAACTTCTAATCAGACCCCGGCGCAGGTGAAGAATCCCCGATGGACTACGACGCGCTCCGGCTGTTTCTTCACCTGTCGCAGTCTCTGCATTTTGGGCGGACCAGCCGCGCCTGTCACATCAGCGCCTCCGCCCTGACCCGCACGGTGCAGCGGCTGGAACGGGATCTGGGCTGGCCGCTTTTAGAACGCGACCAACGGACGGTTCGTTTGACCCCCCAGGGGGAACGGTTCGCCCGCCACTGCCAGGACACTCTCGATAACTGGGAAGGCCTTAAACAGGGCCTCCGGGGCCAGACAGCGGGACTGTCAGGAACCATTTCCCTGTTCGCGTCGGTGACCGCCTGCCAAAGTTTTCTACCCCGGCTGCTGTCCGCGTTTCGCAGCAGCCACCCCGACATCCATCTGAACCTTGACACGGGACACGCAGCCGACGCCCTGGACATGCTCAGACGGGGCGCCGTCGATGTCGCTGTGGCCGCGCTGCCCGAACGGACACCCCCTGCCCTGGTCACGCGCGAAGTCCTGCGCACACCCTTGATCTTCGTAGCCCCCACATCGCCCTGCGAGGTCGCCCGCCAATGCGAACGGCCCAGCCTGCCCTGGCCCGAAATTCCCATTGTCTTGCCGGAAACCGGACTGGCGCGCGCCGCTGTCGACAGATGGTTTCGAAAAAAACGCTTTCGCCCCCTCGTCTACGGCGAAGTCCTGGGGAACGAAGCCATCCTCTCGCTGGTCGCGCTTGGCTGCGGTGTTGGCATCGTCCCCCGCATCGTTGTTGACAAAAGCCCCCTGCGTGCCGAACTGCGGCCGCTTGACGTCACCCCCTTGGTGGGGGAACTGCGCGTGGGACTATCGACTCTGAAACGCAAGCTCAGCTCGCCTTTGGTCCGCGCGTTCTGGGACGCAGTGGATACGACCGTTGGGTAAGGACACGTTTCGGTCGCCCGTAGGTCGCTTTTTCGGAATTCTTGCACCGCGTCCGTGGTTAGATCCACCGGGACCACCCATGGCGACTTCCCAAAAATGAACTCGATCTATCTGGCTGGGTTTCTCTTCGGCGGTGTGTTGGTATTTGCCTCTGCCTTCGGAGGACATGGCCACGCGGCCCACGATGGCGACCACGGTGACCACGGTGACCACGGATCGCCCAGAACCCCCAGCTTGGCGCTGTTCAGTTTGCGGTTCTGGAGCTTCGCACTGGCCTTTTTTGGGTTGGCGGGCATGGCCCTTGGCCTGATCGACGGCATGGCCCCGGTCCTCGTCGGCGTCATCGCAGGCGCCGCGGGCCTAGGCGCCGGGGCAACCGCTTCGCGCGTGATGCGCGGCCTTTCCGGTCAAACTGTCGGCACAATGGTGCCCGGGGGAACCTTGGTCGGTCGCGAGGGAAAATTATTGCTGCCGATCGTGCCGGGCCAGCGGGGCAAGGCGCGGGTTCAAATCGCGGGGACCAGCACTGACATTATTGTCGAAGCTGACGTAACCGGGACGCTGGCTGCGGGCAGCACCGTGTTAATCGTCGCCCTCCGGGGCACCATCGCCGTGGTGGAACCTAGTCCCGCGCCTCCCTCCGAAACTGACCAAAAGGACCTGACGTGAACGAAATCACAGCTCTCTTCCCCAGCGGATTCCTCACCCTGCCCCTGACCGCGCTAGGGGTGGGCATCGGCATCATCGTGCTGGTGTCATTTCTGAAACAGTTCCTAGTCATCTGCCGCCCCCACGAGATCCTGATCTTTGCAGGCCGCACCCATCGCCGAGAAGACGGATCCGAAGTTGGATTTCGCGTGGTTTTCGGTGGCCGCGCCTGGCGGGTGCCCGTCATCGAAACCGTCGAACGCATGGACATGCGATCGATCCCCATCGAAGTTTCGGTGATGAACGCCTACACCCGCGTCGGAATCCCTTTAAAAGTGCGCGCCATCGCCATCGTCAAGACATCGTCAAATCCCGACGTGGTGATGAATGCCGTTGAACGTTTTTTAGGCCGAGGCATGGCCGATATACAACAGGTCGCCAAGGAAACGCTCGAAGGCAACTTGCGCGGGGTTCTGGCCACACTAACCCCCGAGGAAGTGAATGAAGATCGGCTAAAATTTGCGGCGTCGCTGTCCCAGGAGGTCGAACAGGATCTAGCAAAACTGGGATTGCACCTGGACGTCTTGAAGATCCAACATGTCACCGATGATGCCCATTATCTGGACAGCATCGGGCGCGGGAAGATCGCCAGCGTCATCAAGGACGCCGAGATTGCCGAATCAAACGCAAGCAACGAAGCTGCCAAGGAAGCCGCCAGCGCGGAAATGCGGGCAAAGGTAGCCGAAGCTGATGCCGAACGTGCGATTGCGCAATCACGAAACGAAATCCGCCGCATTGCCGCTGAACTTGAATCCCAGGCCAAATCCATCGAGGAACGCGCCACCGCCGCGGCCATGGCGGCGCAGGCCATCGCAATGCAGGCCCTAGAGGCAGTGCGCCGCGATCTTGAGGCTGTTCGTTTGCAATCAGACGTCGTGATTCCGTCCGAAATCGCCCAGGAAGCCGCCGCCCTTGCCGCCGCAGGTGTCGCCGCCAGCACGACGGAAAATGGCCGCGCCACCGCCGAATCATTGTCTCTCGTTGCTAATGCGTGGACCCAGGCAGGTCCGTCGGCCCAGGATATGTTCCTCATCAACAAACTCGAGGAGATCACAGGCATCGTGGTCGATGGTG
>JAYUUT010000056.1:0-5315 GCA_043754455.1 Myxococcales bacterium | reverse complement strand
CCGGTTTCCAATAACCTGGTGATGATCCGAAGCGTGTCGAAAACACGAAACGGACTGTCTTCAAGGATATCACCCAGCGTCCGATGCCCATCGAAGAGGCGCAGGACTGGGATAACTTCGGGTGGAATCGCGCTGGCTTCCGCGGCGGCGCGTGCTGGCTCGTGTACGAACAGGGCGGTGACAGCCCCCACGTCTTTGGTTGCGTGGGTGAAGTCGCGCAGGAAACGGTCGGTCTCATCAAGAAGTTCTTCACCCTTTTTGAACGATTGACCGCGCCGGGCCACGGTTTTGAACTTCAGTTCCAATGCGGCTTCGTCCCAAAGCAGCAACTGATGAAGGGCCGCCTGGCCTTGAAGGTGGCCAGCGACGGCCGACACCACCTCCCCGGCCTGAAAACGAACTTCCCCTTGGCGGTTGCCCCGTGCCAGGGTGACGACGCCGGAGCGACCGAGCCCCATCATGGTGCGCAGGATGAAAAAGAATCCGAACTCCGACAACGATCCGTGGATTTCGGCTCCATCAGGCCCGGCCACAGTGGATCCCAGCAATCGGCAGGCGGTAAGGGTGTCGCGGACGAAACAGGGCAGGGGAAGAAAATCAACGCTGCCGAGCGACTGAATCTCGGGCCGCAACGGCGTGGGACCCACCGCCAAAATCGGGATGCCCTGCGTCGCTGGATGGGATCGTAGCGCGCTCAGTTGGTCGAGCCCGTGGTCAATTGATTCCCGGATCACCACCATTATGACGGCGGGTCGGTCGGTGGAGATCCGAACCAACCCCGTGTCCACGTCGGAAAAGGCTTCCACCCGAAAGGATTCACCTTGCAGCGCGTACGCCAAGGTATCGCGTCCGCGCGGGTCAGCATCGAAAAGTGTAACGTCCAGGGATCGGGCCATCGACGACGGTGACTCAGGTTCAGAAAAATAGGTCCGGTATTGGACTGCTCCCTTCATAGTAATAGGTAAGGGCGCCGGTGTCTTGGAATCGTCAAAAAAATGATGCCCACGGGCGTGGTGCTGCGCGGGGGGCTAAGCTCCGGCGCCTTGGCCAGCACCCCTGATTCCGCACCGTTCGAAGGTTCCCTAGATGAACTCGTTGCCTATTTCCTGGAAGACAAGGGGAAGGCTCCGGATCGGTACTTGGTGGGTATTGAACATGAGAAGCTGGCCGTGCTGGCTGACGGCAGCGCGGTACCTTATGAAGGTGAACACGGCATTGGGGCCCTGTTAGAAGGACTTGCGACGCGTGGATGGACGCGGATACATGAAGGCGATCGGGTCATCGCGCTTTCCCGAGGCCGCGAGGGGATCACGCTTGAACCCGGGGGCCAGTTTGAACTGGCGGGGGCGCCTCTGGGCACGGCCCACGAATGTGCGCAAGCCTTGGATGCGCATCTGGCCGAGCTGAAAACGGTGGCAAATCCACTGGGCATCCGATTTATCGGGGGCGGTTTCCGGCCGTTTGGATCGATCGACGACGTGCCGTGGTTTTTGAAACAACGGTACGAGGTGATGCGGGCCTGGATGCCCAAGCACGGTACGCGCGGTCACGAGATGATGAAGCGAACGGCGACGGTGCAGGTAAACCTGGATTTTTCGGGAGAAAAGGAAGCTGCTGAAAAGGTGCGCGTGGGGCTGGCCGTGTCGCCCGTGGTTACCGCTCTTTTCGCGGCGTCACCTATCACCGAAGGCCGTGCCAATGGTTACAAGAGCTACAGGGCGGAAGTTTGGCTGGATACGGACGAATCGCGCTGCGGGATCCTGCCGTTCGCGTTTGCGCAAGGGTTCCACATCGCTGACTACGCCAACTGGGCCCTCGATGTCCCCATGTTTTTTGTTGCCCGTGGGGGGCAATACCATGAAGTTGAAAACCTTTCCTTCCGTCGGTTTGTCGCACAGGGGTGGAACGGCCATCGTGCCACGCCTGAAGACTGGGCCTTACACCTGTCGACCATGTTTCCTGAATTGCGTCTGAAGAAAACCATCGAATTGCGCGGCGCGGACGCCGGGCCCATGGCGTTCATTCGAGCGTTGGGGGCGTTGTGGCGGGGGATCTTGGACGATTCTTCTGCGCGTCGTGAGGCCTGGCATCTGGTGGCCCATCACTCGCTTTCGGAACGCGAGAGGCTGCGGCAGGAGGTTCCCCGGCTTGGGTTGGAGGCGAGGGTCGGTGGCGAAAAACTGGCGGACGTGGCCGTAAGACTGCTGGCCGTGGCGGACGAGGGGCTGGCGCGCCTTCCCGGCGGCACCGCTGACCGGCGGCTGTTAGAGCCGATCCGCGAGTTTGCGGCTGCGGGACGGTGCCCTGCTGATGTGATGCTGGAGGATCTAAAGCAGCAGACTGGGGGCGGTGACCTGACCCCACAGGGCGTTTCGAAGCTAGTCGACGCTTGGGAATTGAAATAGCTGCAAAGGGGAGGTGCCGCCCGGATTTGAACCGGGGAATGAGGGTTTTGCAGACCCTTGCCTTACCACTTGGCCACGGCACCCGACGAACAGGAACCGCCCGGATTTAGCACAGTTCGGGATGGAAGCGAAGTCCCGGTTAGATAGTTTCTTCGCCTGCCGTGGCAGGGCGTGTTTGGGTGGGGGCGCCAAGGCGGATGTAGCGCGAGGCCATATCGAATTCGAAGAATGACACCATGTTGCTTTCGAGAACTTTTCGCCACAAGATCTGGGCGTCGTCGGTTCCGCCATCCCCAAGCGTCCTCATGGCCTGGTAAAAATAGACTTCCGCGCGTTTGGCTACAGTGTCCGCGTTTTTCAGTAGTTGGGCGTAGGTGATGCGTCCCAAAGCGAATCGTCCAAGCTGGAGGTACCAGGCGGCGGCGCGGCTGGGCCGAAGAATCACGGTTCGGCTGTCAAGCCCGCGCAGATAGGCTTCGGCGGTGGGATCGGGGCCTCGTCCTGCGCGGCGGGTGATGTCCAGGATCCACAACGACGTGTACAGTTTATGTTCTTCGGGAACCGTGGCCGCGGGTTTGGAAAGCGCCCGTCGGTAAAGATCTAAAGCGGCGTCAATATCGCCCCTTTGGACCAGGAACGAAATCGCCTCAATGTAACTTGCCACGCGGCCTTCGTTTTGTTCGAACCCTTCGACGAACTTCTGGATGGCTGCGTCGCGCCGCCCAAGCAAATAATACAGGCGTGCGACCTCGACGGTGGCTTCGGCAGATTCGTTTACGTTGCGTCGCCGGAGGTGCTCGGCGGTGAGGATTTCCCAACCGCTAACGGCGATAATCCACGCCGTTCGTGCCTCAGCGCTGGCGCCCAGTGAATCGTAGGCCTGTCCCAGGGCCTTCGCCAGTTTTGCTTCTTGTTCGACGTACGGGATGGTTTTCTGCTGGGGCGCCGCGGCCTGATGGCGATCAAGCGCCGCCTTGACAAGGGCCACGGCGCGCTGGGGATCGCCCCGTTTTTGCGCCAAGTTGCCCAATTGCAATGCGGCCTCGGCATCACCGAGGCCGGATTGTGACAGGCGTTGAAATAGGATCTGAGCCCGATCCGGCTGGCCCGCATCAACCAATCCGCGGGCCAAGGTCAGGTCGATCTCTTCGTCGCGCAGCTTGAAACGTTCACCGCCAAATCGTTTGCGCAATTGACCGAACTGCGTCCGCAAGGTGTCCGCTTCGCGGGTGGCGGGTTCCATGTGTTCTGGATCGATAAAACGCCGAAGGCGAACGAAGCTTAGTTCCATAAGCTCAGTCGAAAGATCGGCCAGTTCGTCAGCGGGCGCGCCAGCCTTTTCTCGAAGGGGCACGGCCTCCTCCAGATACCGAAGCGCAAGAAATGGTGCGGGCAAGGCCCGGGCGGTTCTAGACGCGAGGATCAAAAGTTCGGCATCTTGCGGAAACCGAGACAGGGCTATTTCCAACACCCGGTACGATGCCGTCGGATCCAGCCTGTCCGTCGATGTTCCTCCGAAGGCTTCGATGCGGGGCAAGAACCGCCGCGCAAGTTTGACCAAGGCGTCGCGGCTGGGTTTTTTTACGGCTGCCTGGTCGACCAGCTGGCGCAGATCGGCGTCGTCACCGGGACGGCCAGCAACGTTTTTCAGCCGGGCCGCCGCCAGGTCAATGCGACCCCCGCGAAGAAACAAACAAGCCAGTGAGGCCGCCGTCGTCTGAACGGCCTCGCCTTGCGCAATCAGATCTCCTGCTGCCCCAACACTGGCATCCCCACCCAGGGGACGGCGCAAAAGCGTGGCGAGCCGGTCCTGTCGTTCGACGTAAGCGCGCGCCAGCCTGTCAAGAACGGGGGGCGCGGGCCAAATGGCGGCGATATTTTCCAGGATCGCTACGGGGCCCGGAGGGTTGCGGGGACCAGGCACGGGTTGGGCCCCCCGATCAGCCCACGCGAACAGTTCTTCAAGCCGTGCGGGCCAGTCCGGGTTTGTGGGCTGAAGTGTTTGCAGAGCCAAAAGCGCCGTTGCCACCGGTGCCTCGGTGCCTTGGGGGCCAAACAGCGCCAGAACCTGGCGAGCGGCAGCAACAAGAAGTCGCATTTCGTCGACCGGCATTCCTTTCGTGACCGTGGCAAGGTCCTGCGGTTCATATAGATCCATCGCGTCCCGTAGCGATCCCAAGGCGCGATCCATGTCGTCCGTTGCGCTGACGCTGCGGCGAAGTGCTGCGGGGTCAAGACGTTCTACTGCGCCCAGCAGGAAGGTCACCAACTGACGGCGTAAGGCGAGGCGTTCGGGCGTGTTCGGCACCAACCCCTGGTAGATCAACCGGGCGTCGAGGAAGTCTTCTTCGTAACGGATTTCCCCGACGGAGGTGGCCTCGTGAGCCAGCAGGCGCGCGGATGGGGACAACGGTTGCTGGGGAAGCGAAGAGGAACAGGCACCAAGCGCGGGTACCAGCAGACAGAACGCAGCGCGGAGAAGCTTCAGCATTTGTGAAGGAGTTTACCGCGCCCGGGCCCGATGAACGATACTCAAGTGCGTGTCTACCTTTGGGAATCGGTTGGCCTGGGGCCGCCACGAAAACCGCCCCCTGATCATTGGGCACCGCGGATCAAGCCTCCGGTTTACCGAAAACACCGCTGAAGCCTTTGCTGGGGCTGCCCAGGACGGCGCCGACGGTGTCGAGTTGGATGTCCTTTTGTGTGGCACCGGCGAGGTGGTCGTGTTTCACGATGATGACCTTTTTCGGCTGGGGGGTAGCCCGGATCGGGTGGATTTGTCGTCTTTTTCGCGGTTGCGGCGTGTGTCGCTGCGTGGTGGGGGGCGCATCCCAACCCTGGATGAAGCCATATCAGCCTGCGGCCCGAACATGCTCATCAACGTCGAACTGAAGGCGCGGCCGGGGTTCG
>JAYUUT010000055.1:0-6269 GCA_043754455.1 Myxococcales bacterium | reverse complement strand
TGCGCGATACCGTCAACGGCAACACGCATTGGATCATGTGGAACATCTCCGCGGACGTGACGATGCTGGCCGCCCTGCTTCCCAAAGGCACCATGCCCGGCGCACCGGCGCCGGTGGGTTCCGTCCAACGTGGTTCAAGTTTTGCCGGGGGCACGACGAACCCGGGGTATTTCGGTCCGGGCGCGGATTTTCGACGTTACGACTTCGAACTTTACGCGTTGAAAGCGGACAAATTGATCGTCGGCGCGAACACGACGGTCGACGATCTGCGTATTCAGTTGATGACCACTGCCGATCGTCTTGCCACGGCTGTTCAACCTGTCTGGGGATCTCGCGGCGGCACCGCTTGTCCCGCTCCGTGAGGGGGTGCCGCCGCCGCTGGGCCGCTGGCGGAGTTCGCTGTGAGGGCGCCTTCACGCTCCCGTGTGTTCATTGATGCCGACAGCGACCTCGGCACAGGGTTTCCCATCTCGAACTCCGCGATCGGTAGCGACATGTTTGTCGAGGGGTACACACTTTACCGCCACGCGGCCGACGACACCGTCACGACGATTCAGGCCATCCCTTTCGCGCCGCAAAAAGCGATCCGGGACGCCGAGCTTTCAATTCCACTGGCGCGGATTTTCGCCATTGCCCCTGGCACCCAAACGCATTCGCCTCGTGCTTTTTAATAGCAAGACGGGCGACCTCGCTCCCGATTCGGGCGCATCGATCGGCTACGTACTCGCTAAGTAAGGCTGAACGCGATCCAGCGCCCCTGCCTAAATTGGTCGGGACCTTTGGCAATCGCCTGTGCTTTCGCGGACCTCGGCCGCTTGTCGTTCGGCCAACATGTCCACCCAGTCGGTGGGGCGGGGCAGCGGACGCCTGGTGCGGTGGACACCGCCCGTCGGAACTCCGAACGCTCGTCGTCGGCCCCCATCCCAGGGCCCGGCTCGGGTGGGAGGTGACTACTTGGTGGCGTGGAAGGCGCCGGAGATCTGCACGAACTTGGTCGCGTCGGCGTAGAGCTTCGCCGTGTACGTTCCTTGGATCGAGTCGGCGTCCAGCCGGGTGACGGTGATGCTGCAGGCGCTGCCGGGTTTGACACCCAGGTACTGCGTCAGCCCGCCCTTCACAACCCACAGATCGAGGTTGGTCTGGACCGCATAGTCGTCGTTGGGCTTGGCGCGCTGACCGCAGGCGAAGGTACCCGTCTTGTGGAATCCGCTGAACCGCAGGTGCACCGTATCGCTGGTGAAGTTCGCGTAAAACTCGTCAGCGTTGCGCTGGGTGGCGAACTTGCCGTTGGCGGTGTCGTAGGTCGTCATGGTCAGAGGATCCTGCGGAACCGCAACAACGACAGATGCACGCGCAGGCTCGGGGATGACGGCACCACCCGCAGTGCCGCCTGTCCCCGCAGTGCCGCCTGTCCCGTCACCTCCGCCACCGCAGCCAACGACGATAAGCCCGGCGACGATCAAGATTGTCGTTCTACGTGTGCGCATGATTGCTACCGATCATAGGGACATTCGCGATCCGTGGCTACTTTTCTTAAATATCCAACATCGACGAAAACCTTCACAGCAATGACCCTTCCGGGGTTCCGCCTGGGGCGGGAGGCGGATCCAGCCTCACAGATTCCCGTGCGATACAACCCGGGGCCTCCACCCAACGTGGGGCGCTGCAGCAGCGTTCGCCCTTCTTTCCGCACGAAGTACAATTGGGCATCAATTGGGTGTTGTCGCAATAGGACAGGCCAGTTAAAAACCAGCGGATCGCCGCCGACACGCAGCAGGGTTGGCCTGTACCCCGGCAGGTCGTGCATGATCGATCCTCGCCGGGCGCTCCCCACCCGTGCAGCAAAATCACGATCTGCTTCGGATCATTCGCCTCGCGCACCGTGCGCAGGCGCAATCCCGTCCAGGTGCCCGCGCGCTCGAAGGGTGGCGCCGCGGCCGACGTCATCCAGCGCCTTATCGTCACGTGCGTCCCAGGCGCTACAGCGGCGAGCCATCCTTGCGCGTGAACACCGGCTTTTCGTAGTGGTTGGGCGAGCAGCGCAGATCCTCGTCGGAATAGAACGCCTCGTCGCGCGCGTCGCGGGTGCCCACCTCCAGGAACACCGCCTTCGCGGCCGATGCGTTGATCAACCGGTGGCCGTCGCCGCTGTTGGCGGGAAATCCCGCGCACTGGCCGGCGCGCAACGTCTGCTTGCTGACATCGGTTTCCAGCACCACCTCGCCTTCCAGCACGAACACGAACTCGTCCTCGTGCGTGTGAAAGTGGCGCAGCGCGGAAGCCGCCCCCGGCGCCAGCTCGGTGACATTCACGCCGAACTGGGTAAGGCCCAGCGCCTTGGTCAACGCCCGCTTGGCGCGTCCCTTCACCACAGCGGCGAACTGCGCCGGATAGATCGTGCCGGTGCGGACTTCAATCATCGCGGGATCGAGCGCGGGCAAACGCAACGGGTTTTCCATGCGCCCGATTGTAGCCGAAGACGCCGCAGCGTCAGGTGCCGCTCGGCTTGCGAAACATTCCTTACAATCGGACGATGAGCCCGATGGTCGCCGCAACATAGATCGCCAATCCGATCACATGGGCTCGCTCGCCAAACCGGTGTGGGTGAGATTAGCGCGCAACGCAAGCTCCAAGACCAGCGCGATCAGACCGGCGGTGAGCACGCCGAACCACGCCCTCCACGCACCGAGGGCTCCCAGGTTCTGGGGAACATCGTGTGTCCTGTTTGCCAGGGGGAGCTGCGGCTTATCGCGCTTGTGAGGACCGAAGCTGTCGCGATATCGGCAAATCCGCGCCAAGGAAGCGCCCAGTGGAGCTGGCCTTCGATTCACTTATGTTCTTTTTGGATTTCACGCAGGCTACGCGAGTTCCAACCCCATGATAGAAGGAATTGGTGTATCGATTGAGAAAACCCGCCCGGGTCGAAAAGGTCGCGTCACCGCTTGGAACAGTCGCTCATTGGTGTTTTGCGATATGCGTCTCGTTGGCCTTGGTTGGTTGTTCTTATGCGGGACCTCGTGCCAGCGTAAGTTCGACCGCTTTTGAGCCGGGTAAGACATCTAGTGTCCGTCGGGATAGGACCGCACAGTTGTGGCGTCGTCTCGACGAATTTTACAAGGGATACCTTCAAAAGACCGGCGCTACCGGTATGACCGTCGGTATTGTCGCCGACGGCGAACTTGTGTATGGACGTGGGTTCGGGGTGAGAGATGCTGGATCAAGGGAACGAGTCGATGTCGATTCTGTGTTTCGGATTGCGTCGTTGACGAAAGGCTTTGCGGCAGCGGCGGTGTTGAGGCTTCGCGACGAGGGAAGACTGGCGTTGGACACGCCCGCCGCGACCTATCTTTCCGAACTTTCCAGAGTGAGCGGACCGGTCCGCGACGCCCCTATGATGACCGTCCGCCACCTGCTCACGAATTCATCTGGGTTGCCCTTCGATGACAATTGGGGTCCCGTTACGTTCGGAATGGCCGACGAGGCCTTTCTTCAGATGGTCAAGCAGCGGATGATCCTCGCCCGTGCGCCTGGCGAGCGCTACGCGTACTCGAATCTTGGCTTTGCTATTCTCGGTAAGATTGTCGAGCGAATAACCGGGGTGTCCTTTCGAGAGTACGTCACGCGAACTATCCTGCAGCCGCTTCATATGGATTCGACCGTGTGGGAGGCGAGGGACGTGCGTCCGGGAAGGCTTATGACTGGCTATACACGGGAGAATGGATCCCTAGTCCCTGAACCGCTACCATCCGATGGTAGATTTGACGCCGCGGGCGGGCTTTACACCTCCCTTCGCGACTTCGCGCGATACGTCGCGTTCCAGCTGGCCGCGTATCCACCGCGGGATGACCCAGAGTCGGGGCCACTTCGGCGTAGCTCTGTACGCGAACTTCACGAAGGTCAGCGGTGGAGCCGTTGGCGTGGGGAAGATGTCCCGGTGGCTGCTCGCCAGGACGACGGAAGCCTCTCGCTGATGGCCTCCAGCTACGGCTATGGATGGACAAACAGTACGACGTGTGATGCGGAGGGCATCGTTCATCATGGCGGGTACGAGCCCGGATACTTCGCGACTGTCCACATGATCCCGTCGACTCGTATTGGCATCATCGTGCTGGCGACGTCGGCGCCGGTAGGATTTAGGTCCTTCTCGCCGGCCCTCGCGCTTTTACGCGAAGGCGGGTTGCTGGAACCAGATCCGCCCTTGCTGCCGTCGGCTGCTCTCCTCAAGGCGCAGGAACAGATTTCGCGCCTCTATGGAAAGTGGGAAGATTCCCTTGCCCGGACTGTCTTCGAACCGTCCAGTCTCGCGTATCCATGGATGAAGCCGCTGCCGACAAACTTTGCAGAACTCCAGCGCGACCACGGTACTTGTAACAAGACCGCCCTTCTCATCCGGTCTAGTCGCACGGAACTTAGTTGGCGTGCGGCGTGTGAGCGAGGCGCCATCGTCTTCACGCTGCGGCTAACTCCCGTGTTCCCTCTTCTAATCCAAAGCGTCGAATGGAAGGAGGAGTACAAGCCGGACGACCGGGCCCGCGCCATCGCCGAAAAGCTAATGGCGGCCGTCGAACGATGGGACGGGCGTAGTGTTCCAGAGCTGTTTTCCGCGAAGGCGGACCGAAGTCGGGTGCGCCGCGCGCTGCTAGAGCTTTCCGATCCTGGAGAGGTCTGTAAGATCACCGACCCTTTAACCAGCGACAAACGGACGTGGGTGGCCTATCGCGTTCACTGCAAGAATTCTGTAGTCGACCTGCGGTTCGCAGTCGACGGCGACGCCGATGACATCACTGACATCAAGGCCAAGCCGCTGCTGTCGCCGACTGGGACTTGCTCCTGAATTCATATCAGAGCCCTCACACCCCTTCCCAATCGGCCCACAGATCGCCAAGCGCCCGGCCGTCGGGGTGGTGATCGACGTTGAAGAGTCGGAAGAACACGGCGTAGCGGATGTGGGGGCCGAAGTTGGGCGCAATGCCATGGGCCAGTTGGTAGTGGGCCAACATGGCGTCACCGGCACGGGCAATGACTTGCTGGGGCGGCCCGAGATCGATGGCGGGAAAACCATCCTTGAAGGCGTCCATGCCGCGCTTGCGCACCAAGGACTCGAGTGCAACGTGGGAACGCGGCCATACGCTGAAGTTGCCTCGATCGGGTTCTGTCACGTCAGACAGAAATACCGCCGCCAGCGCGGTGAAGTGATAAAGCGTGCCAGCTGCGACGCCGTTATGTGGGTCGTATAGTCCGTCGATGTGCGGCACGGGGGCACCCGCGGTGGCCGGGGATGGGAAACGCAGCGCCACCTGACCTTCGCTAGGCGTTTTGACTTTCCCCACCCCGATTGCGGACTCGGCCATCGTCGTCAACGGACTGGCGGTGTAGAGGTTGCGGATGGCGTCGCTGCCGGTCAGCTCGGGCGTGTATGTGCGCGCGCGAAACGAGGGCAGCTGATCCTTGGGCAAGCCTTCGTGACCCAAGGAACGGTTGATGGCTCCAAGCGCGCGATCGATGAGCGCCTTCGGAATGAGGCCGGGCAGATGGACGAAGCCTTCGTCGACCAACGCGCGGGTCTGGGTGTGCCCCAATCCGCTGGGAATTGGCATGGAAAAGGACATAGCACGACCGCTTGCGGGGTGGTTGCATGCGGTTCTTCCAAACTCCGCACCGTGGTTGGCTTTCCCCAAACTTCGCAGCGTGGTTGGCTTTCGGGCGGATCGAAGATCGGAGACGCAATGGGGCCTTTTGGACGCGATCCAGCTCGCGAAACCTCGCTCAGCACCTTGCGAGGCAAGGGTGGCGAACAGAACTTACACGTGCAACACGCCCAAAACGCAGCCGCGGACACAGCTTCGCCGCCGGGCCGCCGAGATCGCCCGATCTTCCTGCCGGTCTACTGCGTCGCCTCCCCCCCCCTTCCGTTGCGGGTTATCGCGCCTGTGATGACCGAGGCCGTGATGAGAAAATACTGACGGCGATGGGGCTGCCCGCGGAAGGCCCCAAGGCCGCGTGCGCGCGTTTATCCCCTGAAGCGACCGGTGGCGGTGGCGAGGTGGATGACGGGCGGATCGGCTGGTCAAACTAACGGCAACGTCGGCACCCGCCCGCCAAGGCGGGGGAGCCGCGCCCGGTGAAAATGGCGTTCGATTCACTTATGGTGCGCCAGGAAGCCTGGCGAAGGTGGAAACCCCGCGCGGAAAAGGGTGGTCGCCAACCGCAACCGAGTCTTGCGTGGTACGAGGGTAACCTCGGCTGCGAAGCGTAGACAGGGAGCATGT
>JAYUUT010000054.1:0-11255 GCA_043754455.1 Myxococcales bacterium | reverse complement strand
GATCCTCGGGAAGCAGTCCCTGAGCATGACCAACTTCCCTTCAAGTCGAGCTCTGCGCCAACACATCGCTGCGTACATGCATGCCTGGAACAAGAACCCTACCCCGTTTGAGGAGCGAAGATGTAGGCACCCGCAACTCGAAACGTGAGCGCACCGCAACCAATGCGTTCTACTTGTCGCTCCCGCTGCTGGCGTGGTTCGCAACCCACCGTCGGTTTCCGCTGTTGGTCGGGGTCTTTGTCATGGCGACCGTGGTTGCCAAACGCCTGAATGTGAGCATGCCGTCTGGGCTGTTAGTGCGCTTCTTAATCGGTATGGCCTGCGCCCATCTCATGGTCCTGGGCCTCGTTTGCCACTGATTAAGACCCCGCTTTTGTCTCTGCTGGTCCTTTTGTGTCTCATCGTGGCGGCGGCTTTGCCCGTCCCGCGCTGGCAAGCGGCTGTGGCCATGTGTGCGGCGTTTCTCGGCATTCTGTATGGCAACGACCTATTTGGCCTGCTCAGCAGTCGCGCAGCCTTGGTGCTTGGCCATATCAGCTACAGCGTGTACCTCCTGCATTTCATTGTATTTTGTACGATTCGGATGGCTCTGGACACGGTGTTGCCTCTCGGCATGCTGTCGCCGGTGCCGTATTGGTTGCTTGTTGCAGGGGTCGGCCTGCTGGTGGTTGGGATCTCCACGCTGACCTACCTCTTCATCGAATATCCTTCGTTGCGTCGGCCCGTGGGACCAGTGGTTTAGTGTAAACGCGGAGACTAAGGGCTTCCTTCGTGGACGTTGGAATCGTCCCAGGAGTCGGGGCTAAAAGCCGGGCAGGGTGGCGGGGGGACATGGACGTCGTCTTCCGAAATCCTCCGTGCTCAGCGGCCTTGAGTTTGACGGGAGTTAGGTCCTCCAACTAAACGGTTCCGGCTTTCGGCAAGACGACGACATCGGGCACGCGGCTGTCGGTGGCGGGGTTGTCGAACATTGAAATCAGTTCGGTTCCCGGCATCACCTTGTCGATATTCGCAGGATTGGTCCCGGCGATGCTGGTGGTCAAAACCGCCGCCGCCGCAACAGAGGTTTCGGGTTTTTGCCAAAGAAGTCCGATGTCATCGGCCTCGGTCTCGGCGGCCATGGCGTCCCCCACGTCACTGCTCCAGGTGGTGTAAACGGTTGGATCCTTCTGCACGCTCCGCACGTCGTCAATCAGCAGCCACTGGTTGTGAAAATTGGCGGTGGTGTAACGGGCCTTCTTGTCGGCCACCATACGCTGCGCCTGGCGTTGGACCTCCGTCGCATCAGCGAGCTTGCCTGCCTCGGCTGCGGCGAAAAGACCGGCGTCGGGCAACGTTCCCCACAGAAAATAGGACAGACGCGAAGCCACCTCCCAGTCGTTAAGGCGGATAACCAGGCCTTCCTTCTTGGCAGGACGCGCGCCAATTTCCCAGTGATAGAGGAAAGAGAGCGACTGCAAGACCGTTTGCAACACCAATCGGATGCCGTCGGTGTACGGGTACTTCAGATCATTGCGCGCGATCGTGTAGACGTCGCGAAGCTGGGTGATTTCAAGGTCGACCAGCGGACGCCGGTAGGCACGCTTGCCAAATTCCTTGATAAAGCGATCCGCGCACGCGTCTTCCTTGTCACGGGTGCTGCCTGCATCGCAGGAAAACAGCATGCCCAGTTTGGCCACTGCAACCGGGGCCAGGGTTTCGGCCGCCTGCTGGTAGGCGCGGACCAGGCGAACGTCCATCTTAGGCGCCAACGAATATCCCGAGGCCCCTTCGCTGTCGGGAGGCAACGCACGCCCGGGCTGACTTGGGTCCACAAGAAGATCGCGGATGGTGTTGCTGTATTCATCGTTCGTCAATCGGGCGATGGGCATCGGGCCAGCCGTATTCGCATTGCCCATCGTCACCGGGGGCATGCCCATCGACGCACCACCCGGGGCCGGGTTTGAAGCACCAGGGGCGGTCTCAGCACCGCCGGGAGCGTTCAGTTCGGGTTTCGTGGGGCCCCCCGGTTTCGCGGGGGCCGCGGAATCGTCGGCCTTGCCGCTGGGACCCGGAGCGTCAGCGCCCATCGAGCCCGAACAGGCGATCTGGAAAAATAGACCGAACCAAATTTTGACACGTATGGCTTATAAGGGCGTCCCGGCCGACAGGAACAGCTCAGGCAATTGGGTAACCGGCTGCCACGGTCCCCTAACTTCTTACCAGGCTTTGATGCCACGAACTTCAAAGTTGCCCCAAGATGTGGGACACCATGCCCCGTCCCGACCGATTGCGTTGTTTGATCGTTCTGGCGGCGTCAGCGTGGCCTGCGTGGGCGGGCACAGCCACGGCTGAGCCGATCAGCGCCTTCGGCGCCGCCGCAGCCCTTATCGACCGCGCGGGCTGCATTGACTGCCACAATCCGGACGGCGTGGCATCAGACACGAGCCTCGTCTTCCCCGGGCCGGGCGCTTCGCCCAAGCTGGCGCAGCAGTTCGGCGACGACCTGCTTGACCTCATCAACCCACAGGACATCGAGAAGTCGCGGCTTCTGCGCAAGCCCACGAGGCGCATGGAGCACGCGGGTGGCATGAAGGTGATTCCTGGTTCCGCCGACGAACGCATTTTGCGCGCGTGGGTGACCGAGCTGGGCCGGTCGCCGCAGATCAAGAACGCGATCGCGCTGCTGCGTTTTTTTGAGCAAACCACCGGACTTGCAGTAGATCCCAGCGTCCTGCGGCGGTTGTCAGCGAGTCAATACAACAACACAGTCCGGGACCTTCTCGGCGATGTCACGGCCCCGGCACGACAATTCCCGCCTGAAGATTTCGTCGATGGATTCAAAAATCAATTTATGGCCCAAGCCGCATCCCCGGTCCTGACCGAGGCCATCAATGCGGCCGCGCAGCAACTGGCTGACAACGCGATTCGTGCGGTCAAGAACGGCGATCCGCATCACCTGCTCCCCTGCCGTCCCCCTCAGCTTCAGAAGAACCGCTGCGCTGAACGGTTCGTGGCGTCGTTTGGACGGCGGGCCTTTCGGCGCCCAATGTCCCCATCTGAACTGGATCGGTACAAGAACCTTCTGGCACAGCAAAAAGATCCGCTGGCCGGCGTCCGCATTGTGATTGAAACGATGTTGCAATCGCCACATTTTCTGTACCAACGCGAAGGTACGGATGTGGTCAGTCGGCGTTACGCGCGGGCCAGCCGACTGTCCTTCTTCCTCTGGAACACGATGCCCGACGATCACCTTATGGATCGCGCTGCCCGGGGGGATCTGGACGCCGCTGACGGCACCGAGTCGGTGGCCCAGGACATGCTGAATGATCCGCGTGCGCGCCAGGCGATGGACGAGTTCACAGAGCAGTGGCTGCGCTTCGATCGCATCGCCAGCGCTGTCAAAGATCGCCGTTCACACCCCGAATACACGCGCGAGGTCCAGGTCGCGATGGCAGAAGAAACCCGACGTTTCGTGGCCGATCTGATCTGGAATGACAAAGACTTCAGCACGGCGTTTACGGCCCGCTATTCTTTCGTAAATGCTGAGCTAGCCGCTCTTTACAAGTTGCCGCCGCCCACCGAAGAGTTCGCGCAAGTTCCCTATCCCAAAGATTCGTTGCGGTCGGGGTTGCTGGGACAAGGTCTGTTCCTCGCGTCGACTGGCAAGCCTTCGGATACATCGCCGACCGGTCGGGGATTGTTCGTGCGGGAACACTTCCTGTGCCAGACGGTGCCACCGCCGCCTCCGGGTGTCAGCGTGGAATTGCCCGCCCGTGGCCCTGGGGGACGTCCCATCACCAACCGGGAGCGGTTGAGGATCCACACGGCGAGTGAAAGCTGTGGCGGGTGCCACAATCTGATTGACCCCATTGGTCTTGGATTCGAGAATTTCGACACCACGGGGCGGCAGCGCGCAACCCAGAGCGCAACCAGCGACGAAAAGACCAAAATGACGGTCGCACTTCCGCTGGACATCAAGGGGCAGATCGCGGGGATTGCGAATGGCAGTTTTTCGGACCCGATCGAAATTGGAAAACTTTTGGCAAGCAACACGCAAAGCCAAATGTGCGTCGCCAAACACCTGTTTCGATATGCGCTGGGGCGGCATGAAGGCAGTGCGGATCGCCTAGCGATTCAGAAATCTTTTGCAGCGTTTAAGGCAAGCGGATTCCGGTTCAGGTCGCTGGTGCTGGCAATGGTGCGCACCAACGAGTTCCCCGAGAACGCCGTACACGCAGAGTTGTCTCAATGAAACGTGCGATCACACGAAGAACCCTGCTGCGTGGTCTGACCGGCGCAACCATGGGACTGCCGGCGCTGCACGCGATGTTTAATGGGCACGGCACGGCCTGGGCAGGCTCAGGACCCAAAGATGGCGCGGCGCCCATCGAAAAACGGTTTGTGCTGTGGTTCAACGGCAACGGAATTCCTGAGAAATATTGGATTCCAACCGAAACCGGACCTGAGTTTGGACTGACGCCTTGCCTGACACCGCTTGCGCTGCTGCGTGACCGCGTCCATGTCATTACCGGCCTCGACAATATGGCGGTGAAGCTGGGGGGGCCCGGTAACGGCCACACCAACGCCATGGCCGCGTTGATGACCTGCACCCGTTTCTCAGGCCGCGGCGCCAGCGGCATCTCCTTCGATCAAGCGGTGGCAGAAAAGCTGTCGAATTGGGGCGGATCGGCGTCTCGGTTTCGATCTCTGGAAATTGGCGTCGCCAATGAATCCTTCGGCGAAAGCATGCAGCGAAACATGAGTTGGATCGGTGCCAACCGACCGCTGCCACCCGAGATGTTGCCCTCGCGGCTGTTTGACCGTTTGTTTGGGCAAAAGGACCTCGGGTGGATCGCCCGTCAGAAAAGTGTCATCGACACCATCCGGGCCGACGCAGCCGACATTAAACCGAGCCTGGGACGGGTCGACCAGGAACGTTTGGAAGAACATTTGGCCAGCGTTCGCGATCTCGAACGCGCCATTACCAGCCTGCCGCCTGAATACAAGAACGCCAATCCCGCTGACTATGAAGGCGACCAAAAAGACTGGTCGCGGGTGGCGCGGCTGCAAAGCGATCTACTGGCGCAGGCGTTTGCAACCCGGCAAACGCGGGTCGCCTCGTACATGTTGACCAAGTGCCAATCCCTGACCCGCTTCCCGTGGTTGGGGCATACGACCTTGCGACACCACGACTATACCCATGCGGATCGGGTGCCGGGATCGAACCAGCCCGCGGCCCAAGCCCTGCGCGATATCTGTCGTTGGCATGTGGCCGAGTTCGCCTATTTGTTGGCCAAGCTGCGGGCGACGCCAGAGGGCGCGGGCACAGTGCTGGACCATAGTTTGCTGCTGTTCGTGCACGAACACGCTGAGGCGGGTCCTCACAAAAATACCGGCCACGCGATGATCCTGGCGGGCGGGTTGGGCGGCCTGCGCACGGGCCTGCACACGCATGCCGCGGGCAACGTCGGCGATTTATACCTAACGGTGGCAAACCAAGGACTGGGTGCGGGCCTGCCGGCTTTTGCAACTGCCACCCAGACAATCCCAGGTTTGTTCACATGATCCGGGTCGCCTTGGTTGCTCTTTCGGTATTGGGGCTGACCTTCAGCGCGCCCGCTGTCCGTGCGGCAGAGGAAGCGGCTGAAACAAAAGCGCTAGACGCCCGAACCGTGGCCCGCTGGATCTTGCGGCTGGGTGGGCACCTGACTCTGGTCAACCAGAAGCGCCCTGTTAAACATTTGTCCGAATTGCCACCGGGGCAGCCCGCTGTCAGGGTCGTCGATCTTCTGGGCGCCCATCTGGTCCCGGCCGACTTGGCGCGGCTGATGGCGCTGCCCGATTTGGAAGAGCTGTACCTGCCTGCCTATATCTGGAACGAGACCTGCTGCGACGGGAAGCCTCACCAAGGTGACAAGTTGGCCGTCTTGGCGCCGCTTGTAAAACTGCACAAACTGATCATCAGCGTTCACTTCTTGACGTGGCTGCTGATCGAGCAAAGCGGCATCGAAGCGATGGGGAAATTGCCCGGGATACAAGAGGTCAGGGTTATCAAGGCGCGCATGCCCGCAAAAGGGTTTGCCGGATTGACCCAGCTGCGCGCGGTAGATCTCAGCGAATCCCGGGCGACCAACGAGGGCATCGCCAGCCTGGCCGCGCTGACCCACCTTGAACGACTGCGCGCGCGGGACACGTTGCTCAGTGACGAGGGGATCGCGCACCTAAGCCATCTGACGTCGTTGGTGGAGTTGGATCTTGAAGGATGCCGGATAACCGATGTTGGCATGAAGGCGCTGGCCGGACTGACCAACGTGCGGCGCCTGAACCTGCTGGGGGCCCAAGTTACCGACGCGGGGTTGAAGTCGCTTGGAGGAATGAACGAGTTGGTCGAGCTAAATCTGTTCCGAAACCCCATCACCAACGCCAGCGTGGAATGGCTAAAAACACTGAAACACCTGGAATCCCTTGATTTGCGCTACACCCGGGTCACCCGATCGGCTGTCGAGGGCTTGCGGGCCGCCCTGCCGCGCACGCGCATTAATTTTGTTGATCCCTCGATCCCACCGGCCGCGGGCGGCAAGCTCGGGCCCTTACACGAAGGCACTAACGAAGCCGCCTTCGAGCGCTGGCTTGAGACCGCGGGCGGATCTTTGCAACGGCGGGACGGCGTGATCGTTCAACTGTCCCTGGCACGCACCGCTGTGGCAGACGCACATATGTCCACGTTGACGGCGCTTGGTTTTCTTCAGCACATTGAAGAGCTGGATCTTCAGGCCACCGATTTGGGCGATTCCGGCCTTGGCGCAGCGGCCGCACTGCCAGGGCTGCGCCGACTAAATCTCGACGGGATAAACGTTGGCGACAGCGCCCTGCAACAGCTTGAGAAAATCCCCGGCCTTCGCCATCTATCCCTGCGCGGCGCGCGCGTTTCTGTGCCCGCAGTGGCACGATTGGTGCGCCTGGAGTACTTGGATCTGTCCAATACCGCCGCGACGGATCTTGCCCCATTGGCAGCGTTGACAGCATTGCGCAGTTTGCGGCTGGCGTTTACCGAAACGCACGATGCCGATCTAAAGGTCCTGGGAACGCTGCGTTTTCTGGAAACGCTGGATCTCAGCGCCACGGAAATCTCCGATGCCGGAATGTCTCAACTTGCCACTTTTAAGACCCTGACGACTCTGTTCCTTAACCACAACGGGGGCCTTAGCGACAAGGCGATTGCGAATTTGGGACCCTTGCCCCGACTGCGCTCCCTGGAACTGGCCCGCACCGCGGTCAGCGACAAAGGTCGGCCGGCTCTTTCCCGCCTGAAGACCCTGGAACGTTTGATCCTGGATGGCACCCAGATCACTGACGACAGCGCAACGCTGGCCAGGGAATTGCCTGCGCTGACGGAATTGGGCTTGGACCACAGCAAAGTGACCGACACAGGGGCCTTCGCTTTGGTTACGCACGGTAAGAACCTGCGAATTCTGGATGTCGATCACACGGCGATCTCGGAGGCGGGCCACAAACGCCTACAAGAAGGGCTGCCTCGCTGTCGGATTCGGTGGCATTCTGACAAAGTCCCTGCGGTATCGGTGCGCTGATGCTGAATACATTCGCGACAATTCCGCTGCTGTTCGTGTTGACGCTTGGGGCAGCGCCGGGCCCCAACGACTGGATCACGCGCCTCGGGGGCAGCGTCGAACGATCCGCTCACGGGACGCGCGTCAGCTTGCGTGGTACCTGGGTCAGTGATGCGGAACTTGGTGGCCTTGTGCGCACGCCGCGCCTGACCGAGCTGGATCTGTCGCATACGCACATCACCGACGATGGCATGGCGTTGCTGCGTGACCTGCGCACCGTGACCGAGTTTGAACTGAGGTACGCGGAATGGCTGGGCGACACTGGCGTCACCCATTTGCGGGGCTGGAAGAACTTGCGGCGTCTGGATCTACGGGGCACACAGATTACGGATGGTGCCCTGGCCGTGATCGGCAGCTTGCCCAGACTGGAAGCCTTGGACGTGGGATTCGCGCGTCTGACCGATGCGGGGATGGCCCCGCTTGGAAAACTTTCTGAATTGCGCGAACTGACCTTGGGGGGCAACAAGGTCACTGATTTGGCTGTCGAGTTGGTGCGGTCATTCCCGAGGCTGCAAGTGCTGGATCTTTCGGGGCGCCAACGGACAGATTCTGGCATGTGGCAGGTCGCGCTGACGGACGCCGGAATGGATCCGATTGCGTCGCTGCGCGATCTGCGACGGCTAAATCTCGCGGGGCTGGGCATTAGCGCCTCGGGGCTGAAGAAGCTGGTGGCGCTGAATAAAGTGCAGATCTTGGATCTGCATGACTGTAAACGTGTTGGCGATGATGCTGTGGCGGCGCTGTCAGCATTGAAGGGGCTCCGCTGGCTGGATCTCAGCGGGACAGCGATGACGCCTACGGGACTTGTGGCCTTGCGCAAGGCACTGCCGCGTGCCGAGATCCTCAATGACTGAGGCTTCGTTTTAGGAAAGCAAGCCGAGCAGCGAGCGCTGACGTAGGTTTTACATTGAGGGTGCCTCTACCTTGAGCCGCCCCCCCAGGCCGACACCACCTCTCTTAAATACAAGTTGGCCCCAGGGGCTAGTCCGTTTGGGGCTAGCGTTTGGGCACGAAACCAATGTCACGTACTCTAATATTCCTCGGATATCTCTGGATCGTCGGTGCTTGCAGCCGCAACGGTGCCAGCAAACCCGACGCCACGGGTGGCGACAGCGGCACCCCGGATTCCGAGGACGGCAACGGCTTGCGGACAAAAGGTGAGCGCGGTGGCCCGACCGGAGGCATCGCTGCGGACAGCGGCGGCGACAGCAACACGGGCGGCACTTCTATGGCCGGAGGCGGAACCGGCGCAGGGGGAACCTCGGGTCGGGGCGGAATTGACGGCGGGGGAAATTATGCGGGCAGCGGCGGCAATGCGCCGACCGTTCCCGCCATGGTCACGCGGTACCCCGGCCCACCCGGCATCGTGGCTTCGGACCGCTTTGAAGTGCTGGTCGACGGCCAATCCTCATTCGTCTATCAAAGCCGTTCGCAGCTTGGCGGCGCTGACAACGCCTCGTGGACGACCTTCTCGTTCTCAGGTGCGCCCGTGGCCATTGAGGTGCGCCGTCTGATGGGGGCAACGCCCCAAAAAGTTGTGGTACGCCCCCTTCGACGAACCATCATGCCCATCATCGTGGGCAACGGCGCCAAGTTCCAGATCTCGTCACCGGCCAAAATTTCGGTGGAGTTCGACGACGATTTACTTAACAAGCTTTTCATCTTCGCCGACGCTCCCGAGGTCAACCCGCCCAAGCAGGGCGATGCCAACGTGTTGTACTTCGCCCCCGGCGTGCACGACGTGGGCGCGGGGTACACCGTCGGATCCGGCAAGACGATGTAAGTGGAGGGCGGGGCGCTGGTGCGCGGCACCTTCACCGCCGACGGCATGAAGAACATCACGGTGCGCGGGCGCGGCATCCTTTCATCGCGCAGCTTTGCGCACCTCGACGGCCCGGGGCAATTCAAGCTGCGCAACGTGACCAACGGTTCAATCGAAGGGGTGACGTTGATCGAATCCCCCGGCTTCATCCTGACCGGTTTCGGTTCCAAAGGCATGCAATACCGCAACCTGAAGCTCATCGGGTGGTACGTCAACACCGATGGCATCCACACCGGCAACGGCGCGGTGGTGGACGACGTGTTCATCATGAACCGCGACGACTGTATGATCATCGGGCAATACTCGGAAGACGTGCGCGTAACCAACGCCGTGCTGTGGGCCAACCAATCTGCGGCCTTGCAATTCAGCTGGGTCGCAGAAAGCGGCAAGAACGTGCGCGTCAAGGGAGTGGACGTGATCCATTACCAGAGTCCCGCCAACAACATTTCAGGGGCGATTGGCATGCGGCACGGCGGATCGGGAAACCTCAACGATTTCCAGTTCGAGGACATCGTGGTCGAACATTTCGGCGCCGGCAGCCACCGCACCTTCGTGTACCTCGAGATCACGCCCAGTGCGTACGCAACAGGATCTCTGGGCAGCCTGAACAATGTGCTGTTCAAGAACGTGAAGGTCCTTGATGCCACGATGAATAATCGCATCATCGGTCGCGACGCCGACCACATGATCACCGATATTACGTTCGAGAATCTCATCGTGGACGGCAAGGTGGCACTTGATGCCGCCGCCGCCCACGTCTCACTCAATCAATACACCCGCAACATCCGCTTCATTGCCAGTCCGTGACGCGGACGATCTCGACGTCGTCCACGAACAAAACATCGTAGAAGATCCTCGGACCGAGGTAGGGCATTCCCAGATCCCCGGACCGGTGGCCGAAAAGCACAACCGAAGCGCTATCCTGTTTCAGGAAGCGAAGGATCTTCGCCGGCCGGGGATGCACCCTTGGATTCCTAGGAATTCGAATGCCTCATACGCCCCTGCCGCAAAATGCTGTCTGAAAAAAACCTCGTCCCGTCCTTGGCCGCCGTAGGCGTCCTGTTCGTCCTTTGCGGCGCTGGATACCCGCGCTCGGCACTGTCCCCCGCGACGACCGATGCCATCGCGGTCGGCAGCGGCATCGCGGGTCTGTCGGCCGCGTACGGTTTGGGCAAGGGCGGTGCTCCCGTCACGATCGTCGACATGGCGTCTGTGTTCGGCGGGCATGCCGTTATGGCGACGGGGGATCTTTGCCTGGTGGGCACGCTATTTCAACAGGCGCGTGGCGTAACTGACTCACTTGACCGTATCGCCTCGCCGTACCCCGTCCCGACTTCGAACGTCGTGCTCCGGTCCGCCTTGCCGTCGTGACCCGTGTCCTCGAAGACCACGATGCGATCGCCCGCGGGGTCGCGGTTCTGGTGCTTGCGGTAGTCGACCGCTTCGGCCACCCAGAGCCGCCCCTCCGCGTCGAAGTCGATATTGCTCGGGTTGCGGAGCATCGGCGACGCAGCCCAGACGGTGACCGCCAGGTTCAGGTCGGACGTGGAGAACATCTGGGCCGGGACCAGCGTCGCAGCGCCGTGGGCCATCGGGGCGGCGCCGAGGAGGGCGACGAGGGGAATCGTGCGGCGCATCGGTAAGCTTGCCCCCCGCTCGCGCGACGCCCGGCGGCTAGGCAAGATCGTACAAATTTCGCCGTGGCGGCTGGCGCCCCATCAACCTCTGAACAGCCCCGGCACAGGACCCTTTCCTGGATCCTGGATTCCCCATGAGTCCCCGGGCACGCCCATCGCTTTCAATAGCGAAACTAACAGGCGGTT